>CAUZJO010000014.1:0-43861 GCA_963580245.1 Candidatus Sumerlaeia bacterium
GGGTGGTCTGCACTACATGGGCATGTCAGAGACGGATTTGAACAAAATCAATCCTCCGTATCGTGCGATCACCCGAAAAATCACCCGACTGAAGCAAGTACTGCGGAAAATGGGCTAGCAGACTTACGATATCCCCAGGATGGCGGGCCGGGGGTGGGTCGCCCCACTTCGTCCCGCTCTACACCGTGAATCAGAACAGATTGTGCGATATGGGGAGCAATTCTTCGATTTTAGCGTCGATCAGGTCGGGATCGAGATGCGATTTGATGTAATCTCGATCGATGGGGTCGTATGCTTCAAAACTGCGGAATTTGGGATACTCGCCCCCGACCTCGCTGGTCGTGGTGCGGCTCCAGACCATCCGACCGGGCAGCTCGCGCCGCACCAGGCGCCCTTGGTCGTCATACCACGAATGGGAGGTCATGGTTCCCAGCCGTTCGGTCAGCTTCCAGGCGTCGACCGACTCGGAGCCCAGCTCGATTGTTGCGCGGCCGTCGACCCGGACCTCGATCTGGGTGTTGAGCCGGCCGAGCAGGGGATTGGAGACCTGGGTGGTCCATTGCAGACCTTCCTTCAGCATCTTGGGGCGAGTCAGGATCGGGAGGATCACCTCGCTCAGGACGACCGGGCCCTTCAGCCTGCTCCTTCCACACCAATCCCGCCCCGGCGGCAGAAGCGAACCCTCCGATCCCGCCACGGGGCCCTGGGGCGACTGGCTGGCGAACGGGGTCGTGGCCCGGTCCGCGTCCAGACCGCCCGCCGGGGTCCGGATCCGATAGTAGAGCCGCTGGCCTTCGACGAAGGCGTCGAAGAAGGCGAGCTGCCCGCCCAACGTGATCCGCGCCTGCATCGTCTCCATTTCGAAGGCGTGGTTCATGGCGACCTCGGCGGCCAGATCGACGGGAAGCTTCAGGCCGAGCATCTGGACTTCCAGCCGTGTGCGCGTGTCGAGCTCATAGCCGGGTATCGTTAAGGGTTTTTCCCGATGGTTCGAATCGGCCTCGGACTGGGACCCCGATCGCTTGGCGGAGGTCTCCGAAGCATCCCGCGGCATGATCGACAGGAGGTGCAAACCGATCCGCTTGCCGGCTTGATCGATCAACATCCAGTGTGAGTAGCTCCCGAATTCGACGAGCAGGACTTCGGGCGACAGTCCCATCTGGCGCAGACTGACGCCCGATCGGCGCCCCTCGCGCCACCACAGCAGACTCATCACCGTCACCCACGCCACGGTCACGCCCAAGCCTCCCCAGAAGCGGCGCGAGCCCGGCCAAGCGCGCGGTCGAGGATGCCGGCGGTCCGTGTTCTCCATCGTGGTTTAGGTGGCCCTTTCTCCGATTGCTTGGTTGCTCGGTCGCTCGGCCTACCCGGCACCGCCGCCGGCAGGGGCCGAGACCCCGCGGATCAGCCCCTTGTACCCCAAACTCAAGCGAAAATCAGGTGCGGAAAGACCGCCGTCTTCGATTCCTCCGTTCGTGCTCGTGCTCGTGCTCGTAAATCGTAATCGGACTTTTTCTCGGTCCAAAAACGAGGAGGGGGGCGGTGATGGGGTTGATTACGAATTACGAGCGCGAGCACGAATGGGACCCTTGCATCTAAGCGGTGTTGACTGCCAAATCTGCGTCAGACCCGAAAGGAATCGATCTCGACTATCCCTTTGTCCGCCGATCCCGCCTCATGCTAGACTGGCAAGTCCGCTTGGGAACGCCGCCGACGACCCCACGGGAGCTGAATGATCCATCTCAAAGAGGTTGAATTCCAGTGATGTTGTCCAATCTCGCCATGATTCGCCCATGCATGTTGATCGCGTGGACGATTGTGTCCACGGTTGCGGGTCTCAGTCCCCTCTGGGCCCAAGCGCAAGAATCGACGGTGGCCGAAGACTCCCCCACCACCAGGGTAACAATCTCCAAAGAGCGCATTGAACGCCACTTCAAGCCCAGGCCCCGGCGGTCCGAGCGGCCCCTCTACACGAGCCGCCCGCTACTGGCTGTCGGTCAGATCAAGGAAATGGACCGCGCCACTTCCTCGGTCCTGGTTGCCATTGACCGCGAGCTCTCGGCCATCCCCAACGTTCTGATCAGCCATGCCCGCCGAGAGGAAAAGGAAGCGGAGTTGCTCGACCGGGAATTCCCCCCCGAACGTCGCTTCAAGCTGACCCAGCGCACCCTCTACCTAGACGCCCGGGCGAGCGAGAAAAAGCCCGAGACCCGGGCCGACACCGGTCAGATCGCCGAGGACAAGCAACGACTGCGCTGGGGGGATTTCAAGCCGGACGATCACGTCACGGTCCTTTACAAGCTGCGTCCCAAAGCCGACCGTGACCCGCTGGTGCTCAGCTTCTCCAAGGTGGACGCCGACCAAAAAGATTTCGAGCTGGACTTCAACCCCTTTGGAATGGAGCGCGCCTATCGGCGGCTGCCGGCCCCCGCCGATGACTCGACGACGTCCACCAAGGTGATTATTAAAGAGAAGCCCTCCGAACCTTAATTCGACCTCAGCTGAACTCCAAAATGAGGTCCGACCCGAATCCGCCCTCGCGGCTGGGCAATCTATTTCCCGATGATCTCGCCTTACGGAAGCACCGAGACTTTAGCGACGAGCACGAAACCATCAATCTCGATCAATTGGTCAGCGAGACATTTGAGTAGGGCCTCATCATGGCGTGAGCTCCCACATGATCCGCAAGCGCAAAGACATCTTCACCGAACCCGTCGATGAGGAGGAAAACCCCACCGCCGAGGACCTCCCATTCGTCAAACGGCGACTGGGCGTCCTGTTGCTGGGTTTTATCGTTCTGTCCGGGATTCTCGGTGCTCAGGTCTATCGGCTGACCGTTCTGCACGGTCCGGAGTACCGGGAGAGTTCGGAGAACAACTTTCGCAAAAGCGCGACGTTGATCGCGCCGCGCGGTCGCCTCCTCGATCGCCACGGGGAACCCCTGGCCATCAACGAGCCCCGTTTCGACATCGAGATGAGCCCCTTCGGCCTGCGCCCCGAGCAAATCCTGGCCACCGGGCGCGAGTTGGCCGCGTTGCTCGGCCAGCCTCGCGCCGCGGAGCTGGCGACCGGCGTCGTCAAGCTGCGCCCGCGATGGAAAAGCCTAAGGGTCGCCAAGAATATCCAGCTCGGCGAGGTCTTGCCCGTCCGCGAACAAGCCTATCGTCTGCCGGGCCTCATCATTACCCCGTATTATAAACGGATCTATCCGGCCGGCGAACTCGCGGGTCACATCACGGGCCACGTCGGGGCGATCGACAAGGAGCGCCTGACCGAATACCTGGAGCGAGGCTATCTCCGCAACGAGAAGATCGGCATGCAGGGGGCCGAGTCGACGTTCGAGGAGCTGCTTCACGGCCGGCACGGGGCCGAAATCGTTGTCCGCGACGCGGAGGGACGCCCCCGCCGGCGCGCGGTCGACCGCCGCGCAAAGCCCGGCCACCATGTTTATCTGACGATCGACATGAAGCTGCAACACCTGGCCCACGCGCTCCTGGAAGGCTGGAAGGGGACCATCATCGTGATGGACCCGCGCGACGGGGCGGTGTTGGCGATGGCCGACCGGCCGACCTACGATCCCAATCGCCCCTGGCGCGGCTCGCCGTATAACAAGATCACGCGAGGTCATTTCGCGCCCGGCTCGACGTTCAAGGTCGTGACGGCCGCCGCCGGTTTGCTTGGCGGCCGGTCGGCGGGTGAACACCGATCCTGCGCCGGGGTGTTTTTCATCCCGGGGGTGAGGTTGCGCTTCCCCTGCCACTTGCGCTGGGGCCATGGGTCCCTGGACCTGGTCGGCGCCTTGCAGCGATCGTGCAACGTCTACTTCTACAACTGGTCCTATCGGGTGCGGGGCCAGCGAATGATCGAGGCGGCGGCGGCCTTCGGCTTTGGGCGGCGGACCAATTTCGAGCTGGTCGGGCCCGGAGAGGAGTCCAAGGGCCGGCTGGCCCATCCCGATCAGAAAATTCGGCTCGGAACGGTCCTGCACATGGGGATCGGCCAGGGCGAGTTGATCGACGTCACCCCGATCCAGATGGCCCGGGCCTACGCGGCGCTGTGCAACGGCGGCACGCTCTACCGGCCGCGCATCATCCATGAGATCCGTTCCCCGGGCGGCGAGCTGTTGCGGGGAGGCGAGGCCCAGCCCCAAGGGCAGTTGCCGCTGACCGGCGATCAGCGCCGCACGATCCTGGAGGGCCTATGGCAGGTCGTCCACGAAAAGCGGGGGACGGGTTCGCGGATCGGGTTCAAGCCCGAGTGGCGCGTGGCGGGCAAGACGGGGACGGCCCAAACGCCCCGCTCCTTCGCGCGGCTGGCCCCCTCCAACGCCTGGTTCTGCGGGTTCGCGCCGTTCGAGGACCCGGAAATCCTGGTCCTTGTGTTGGTTGAAGAAGCGGGCCACGGCGGCGCGGAGGCCGGTCCGGTTGCCCGTCAGATCATGGCCCAGTACTTCGGCGAACCGGAGCCGGAGATCGTCCCGCCGGAGGGCGAGAAGAAAAAAACCGAAGGCTGATCCATCCCGACTCCGGCCCGCTAAAGCCACTGCGCGCGCAATTGCTCGTCGCTGATCTCGGTGATCGGCCCCAGGGCCTCCAGCCGCTCGCGTAGCACCGCATCCACCTTGCCCACGACCAAGACGACGATTCGGTCCAGGTGAATCTTGCTCTGGGCGGCCTGGCGCACCTCATCGGGCTGGACCGCCTTGAGACGGTCCACATACGTGTGGAGATAGTCATCGGGGTAGTCGTGAAGGTCGAGAATCATGTTCTGGCGCAGGATTTTCTCGGAGGTGTCGAAGAAGAAGACGAACGAGTTGACGTCGGACTGGCGGGCCAGTTCGATCTCATCGGGCGTGGGCGGCTCTTGGCACAGGTCTCGGTTGATATCGAGCATGAGTTGCAGCGTGAGGGTCGAGGATTCGGCCTTGGTCATCGCCACGTTGAAGTAAACGCCCTTGCGGGTCCCCTCGCCCAATCGCCCGAAAACCGAATAGGCCAGGCCCCGGTTGCTGCGGATCTCCTTGAACAGCCGCGACGTGAACCCGCCGGACAGCACGCTGTTAAAGACCCGGATGGGGAACTTCTGGGGATCGAAGCGGTTCACGCCCTCGTGGCCGAAGTAGATGACGTTTTGCGAGACGTCGCGCGGGACGATGTAAACCCGAGTCTGGTCGATCGGCTCGACCGGAGGCAGTTCGACGGGCACCGCCTCGCCGGGGTCGATCCCGCCAAAGGCGCGCCGGGCCTCGGCCTGGGCCTGGTCCCAGTCCACCGCCCCAACCAGACCCAGCTTCATCCGCGAGGGATGGTAGTAACGGGCATAGATCGCGCGCAGGTCATCGATCTCAACCGTCTCAAGCGTCTGGGATGTTTCGGTCCAGCCCCAAGGGTTTCCCTTGCCGTAAACCAGCTGCGGAAAGACCGCCCGCGCCACCTGCATCGGCACGTCGAGCCGCTGACTGAGGTCCACGAGCCAGCGGCCGCGGGCCTCTTCCAGTTTGGTCTGCGGCATGGCGGGATCGGCCAGGAGGTCGCGCAGGATGTCCATGCCCCAGGCCAGGTCCTCCTGGAGCAGCGATAGGCGAAACCAGGTGAGTTCCCGATCGGTCTCGACCGACAACTCGGCCCCGCGCGCCTCAAGTTCGCGATCGAGCTGGTCGCCGTCCAGCGTCCCCGACCCGCCGTTGCGAATCACCTGCCCCGCCAGCGCCGCCGCCCCGGTCTTGCCCGGCGGATCATCGATCGACCCCACGCGCACGCAAACCAGTACCGTGACCAGGGGGATCTCCATCTCGGCGTAGTGGTCCAGCGTGATGCCGTTGGCCAGCTCGGCGTGATTGACCGCCGGCGGCTCAAACAGGACCGGCTCGAACTCCATCCCAAACCGCGCCTTGGCCGAGCCGGTCTCGGGCGGAGCCTGAACCTCCGCCCCAGCTTCCAGCTCCGCGCCCGCCGTCGTCGACTCAACCACGGGCGTCTTCTTCACGACCACGCAAGCCTGGCCCATTAACACAAGCGTGACCATCACCCAAAGCAATAGGCCGTGGATCGGTAAATCCAGAGAACATCTGAGCCGGGGCATGTCCCTTAGAGTCCTTTCCCCTTCGAGAAGGCTGGGCAAATATGGCTTAGGAATCGAGCTGTTTTCACTGCAAGCCGTCTCTTCTCAAACAGAGGCCGTCAAGGCAACACTTAATCGCGCGACCATCCTTGCTCAAATAAAGAATCCTCATCAACCTCGAATTTTTGCGAACTCTCGCCAACTCGAGAGTCTGATCCATGTCGAGGGCCCTTACAAGCGAATCGTAAATCATTGAAGTGTGGCTTGATCACATCAATCTTGATTCGAGTCTATATGACCCGGCCGCCGGGCGCCGATGATCGCTTCGCCCAGGTCTTGCCAATAGGTGTCGACGTTCTCAAAACCGCATCGCTTGAGTGACTTCAGGTGAAACGACTTGGGGAGGCCGTCGTCGCAGCCTTCCCAGTAGGCATCGATGTTGCACAGCACCGCCACGTCCAGGCGCGGGTTGGCGGCGGCCAGTTTCTTCCAGAACGCGTCCCACGCGCAGGCGCGGCTCCCCTCGAAGGCGCGCCGCTTCTTTTCGTCCAGCGCCCGGCGATAACGCCGTTGGATGGCCGGGTCGTCGCCGGCGACGTGGTCGGCGTTGAGGTACCAGGCACCGGGACGCATAACTTTGGGGAGCCGCCGGTAGAGTTGCGCCAGGCTCTTGCGGGCGAGCCAATGGAGCGCCGTGGCCGAGATGACCAGGTCGAAGGGCTCATCCTCGAGGGTCTTCCAGAGCCGCGGCTCGCGCAGGTCGGCCTGCATGAACCTCACGCGCCCACCCTCCGTCTCGTTTTGGCGCCGCCCGATGGCGAGCAGGATGGGATCGAAATCCACGGCCACGACCCTGGCCCGTGGATAAGCGCGCGCCGCCCGAAACGCGAGCGACCCTGGCCCGCAGCCCAAGTCCAGAATCCGCGCGGGGCGGCGGCGGGGCAGGTCGGCCCACTCGAGCATCACGTCGAAGCGCTCGACGCGGCGCGGGATGTAGGCATTCATCATCGCCTCCCAGCGCTTGAACCAGTCGCCGCCTTTGAGCCTGATCTCGGTCAAGTCCATCCGCATCACTCCACAAGTCCACCGACACCGAGGGCCGAGCGCCCCCCTGGCCGCGCGAACTCCGGTCGGTGTTGGTTTACGTCGGCCATCCCCCTGTTGCTCAATCGAGCCTTCAGGGGCCGGAGGGGAGGAAATCGCGCGTCGCGTCGAGCAGCTCGCCGAGGCTATCGGTCAGGCCGTCCGCCGGTTCCATACCCAACAAGCGCAGGGTCGTCTCATCGATCGCCGTGCGCGCCATCCGTCGCTCATCGACCTTGAGTTCGGGATTATAGACTTCCTGGATGGCGTCCAGCCCGAACCGATGGATGAAATCAATAAGATCACGCACCGCCGTCTCGTTGGCAAACAAGGGCTTGCCCTCTCCGGCCTCGCCGTGAAGCAACTCCAGTTTCCTGCGCAGCCTCGTGATGAGATCGACGTAGTTCTTGAGCCGCAAGACCTCCTTATACTTATTGGCGTGCTGGACCTCGAGCATCGCCACGACCTCTTGGTCGGTCTTTTCGTGAGCGACGCGCAAGAGATCCGTGTAACGCGCGAGCTTGGGGTCGTTGTTTAATGGATCATTCGTTTCGTCCGTCATCTCATCCACCATGTTCAATTAGCCTCCCAAGAAGTCTAAATCATCATCGTGACTCCCCGAACGGTTCAGTTGTGTTTCGGTTCAACCCCTACGGGGTCGCGGCGATATTCTGTTGTGAACGCACCTCGTTCAAAACGCCCCCTTCCCCAGCAACACCGCCGGGATCGTGCGCAGCAGGATGGCGACGTCGAGCAGCAGCGTCCAGTTGCGGATATAATAGAAATCGTATTCCAAGTTGTAATGCAGGGGCAGTTGTTTGCGGCCCGCGATCTGCCACAGACCGGTGATCCCCTGCGGGGCGTCCAGGCGGCGGCGCTGCCAGGGCTCGTATTGTTCGACGATGAACGGCATTTCGGGCCGGGGGCCGACCAGGCTCATGTCCCCGGTGATCACGTTCCACAGTTGCGGCAGCTCGTCCAGGCTCGTCTTGCGTAGGAAACGGCCCATGCGCGTGATACGACTGTCGAATTGGTCGCCCGGTGCCACGGCGTAGGGGTTGGTTTCGGTGCTCATTGTGCGGAACTTGTAGAGGCGAAAGATCTTCCCGTCCTTGCCGACGCGATCGTGGGCAAACATCGCCGGACCGCGCGAATCCAACTTGATGAGGACGCAAATGAGGGCCATCACCGGCGAGATCAGCACGAACGTGGGAATCGCGAGCGCCAGGTCCATCGATCGCTTCACGAACGACCCCAACGGCGTCAGCCGGCCCTCACGCAGCAGGATGACGGGGAAATCGCCGATCTCGTCGATCTTCACCCGGTCCATGATGACCTGCAGCAAGTCGTTCTTCACGATTTTGAAATGGACGTTGGCCGCCTCGCATTGGACCACCAGTTTGAAGGCCAGGTTTTGGTCCATCGAGGGCACGGCCAGGAAGACCTCCTCGATGCGATAACGGAGCAAGAGGTCGACCAGCTCGGAGCCGTCGCCGATCAGCGGCAGGCCGGCCACATTATCGCCGAGCTCGGCCGCCCGGCGGTCGATGAACCCGACCAGCTCATAGCCGATCTCCGGGTGGTTCTGGATGCGCAGGGCCACGCGGCGGCCGGTCTCGCCCGCGCCGATGATCGCGGCGCGCGTCAGCCCCACGCCGCGCCGGCAGAGGCGCTCCTTGAACATCCGCAGCATCGAGCGGCTGAGGTAGAGGTAGGCGGTCATGCCGAGCGTGGAAAAACCGATCACGGCATTGCCCAAAGAGAAGCGGGATTTGGTCAGGTTGGCGAACGCCAGCGAAACGACCAGCAACAGTAGGCCGGCCTTGATGATGTCGCCGGCCTGATTGAGTGAACTGATGCGGTCGCGGTGGGCGTAGAGCCTGCACGCGGCCAGCACGACAAGCCAGATCCCCAACAACCACGGCAGTGCCTCGCGGTATTGAATGAATAGATTGATCGGATTAGGGAACCGCGAATTGAGCGCCGCGCGCAGCTCCCAGGCCGCCCGCCAGATCAAGCTGAACGCCAGCACGTCGATGGCGATCAGACACAGGGTCAGAAAGTGACTTTTCCAAATTGACCGCATGGGCCGACTAGGTTCGCAAGCTCCTTGATGGTGTTGATCCGGGGGGACCGCTGAGGGGCGGTTGAGACCTATTGATGCCTCAAGAGCCGAGAATTAGCAACGGTCAATCCTAGGGTCGGCTCCCGTCTCTCGTCCTCGTCCTCGTAATCGTGAGTCGCCTCATCAATCGTGGCCCTACTCGGTTACGGCCTGATAAATAGTTCGATTACGAGGACGAGAGACGGGAGCCGAGAGCCGAGTCTCCGACGCGCCATGGCACTTTGGTGACGGTGCGAGCCGACACGCAAGGGTGTGGTGGGCATCAAGCCCATTCGCAACCATCTGGCACCCAACTTGCAAAACACTCTTCCAGCATCATCCTTTTGCCAAACGCAAGTAGTAACCATCGGGAGCCTTTCAGGATGTCGAAAACAAGCGGACAGTATGATCTCGAGATGAGTATCACGCTTATCACGCTCATCTTGTTGATTTTGCAGACCATTGTCGCCGCGAAGATGCTCTAAGGGCGCGAATCGGGGTCGCGGCTCGTCGCCTTGACGCGTGCCGACGCCGATCCCCCACCTCGCCCGGAGTGTGCAATCGATTGCGCCGTCGGCCTGCAGCGGTTGGCAGATTAGCTTCTCAAGGGGCCTTGGGAGGCGCTTGGCGGAGGAAATTTGGCGGGTTTCGCGCACGGCAATCTCCCCACCAAGATCCCCTTCGTCCAAGAATCAATACCTCTCATAAAACGCCATCAAGGCAGCGGCGGGCGAGGTGGGTCGCGCTTCCAGATGATCTCCTCCCGGGCAAGGCCGTGCCGGACTAGCGCGTGGGCCACGCGGCGGGCCAGAACGAAGAACAGGTCCGAGAGCCGGTTGAGGAAGGGCCGGATGGTGTCGCCGATCGGTTCGGCTTGGCCCAGGGCCGCCACCTCACGCTCGGCCCGCCGGCAGATCACCCGGCATTGATGAAGCGCCGTCGTGGCCGGATGGCCGCCGGGGAGCACGAAGTCCTTGAGCGGCGGCAGTTCGCGGTTGAATCCGTCGATCAAGGCCTCCAGATACTCGACCATGTCATCGGCGATCAGCGGCATGTCGGGCCAGCGGTCCTCGACGCGGGTGGCCAGATCGCCGTTGAGCGTGAAGATCAAGTTCTCGACATAGACCAGGTGCTCGGCGATCAGCGGCAGGGGATCGAGGGCCGTTTGATCGCTTTGCGCGAGGGTCTGGTCCAGACAATCGCGGGCCAAGCCAATGGCGACCTGCAACTCATCGGTGGCACCATAGGCGTGGAGGCGCGGATGGTTCTTGGGAACGACGCGGTCGCCCACCAGACGCGTTGTCCCCGCGTCGCCGATTCGCGTGTAGACGCGCGTGATGCGGTTGCCGGTCGTGGCTGGATTGTCTTTTTTGCCCATATCCCCGATAGTGGACTGTCGCGTTGATTCTTGGGGTTTCATGCGCGCATTCCATGAGACACCCACGGGGCCTTACTATACCCTTAAATAATATCGGGGGCCAGCGGATTGGACGAACGGGAAGGGAGCGAGGAGATGGAAACGGATTTGTCGGGTAAGGTTGCGGTCGTGACGGGTGCCAGCCGCGGAATCGGGTCTCACATCGCGGGCGCGATATATCGGGCCGGGGCCGCCGTCGCGATCACCGGCCGGCATCAGGATACGCTGAATTCAGCCGCCGCCAAGATCGGGGATCGATGCCGGCCGTTCGTCTGCGACCAACGCGACCCGGAGTCGGTCCGGGAGATGGCTCAGGCGGTCATGGGCGACCTGGGCACGCCCGATATTCTGGTCAACAATGCCGGGGTCGGGCTCTTCGGGAACGTCGTCGATATGACGCTCGAGCAGTGGAACAAGGTAATCGAAACCAACCTGACCGGCGTCTTCCTGACCACTCGCCAGTTCCTGGAGCCGATGATGCGCAAGGGCCGGGGCGACATCTTCATGATCAGCTCGATGAGCGGCAAAAAGGGCGACCCGGGCGCTTCGGCCTACTGCGCCAGCAAGTTCGGCCTGCAGGGCTTCTCGCAGTCCTTGATGTACGAGGCGCGCCAACACAACGTGCGGGTCATGGTGCTCAATCCGAGCAGCGTCGAGAAGGGTCGGGATATCGGAGAGAAATCCGGCAAAGGCCTGCATCTCCACGCCGCCGACCTGGCCGAAACGATCGTCCACCTGGCCCGGATGCCGGGGCGGACGATGATACGCGATATGGACATTTATGGAACGAACCCGTAACCGGGGGCCGCGCAATCTCCCTATTCATCATCCCGATTCGTCCTCGATTGTCTCCCGCAGTTTCAAGAAACGCTCGAGCCCGACCATGTCTTTGACCTGATCGAAACTCATCGCTTCGGTCGCGACGCGGTCCACCCGGCCCTCGCTCTTCATCGCCTCGCAGAGGTCTTGCATCGCGCGGGCGCAGACCATGAGGGACTCGATCGGGCAGACGACGATCTTGTATCCGAGTTGGGCCAGCTCGTCGACCGAGAGGATCGGCGTCACGCCGCCCGTCAGCATGTTCACGAACAACGGATACTGAACGCGTTTGGGGATCTCCTCGAGCTCGGCCGGCGATTGCGGGGCTTCGATGAAGGCGATGTCGGCGCCGGCGTCGCAATAACGATTGATCCGGTCGATGGCGTCGTCCAGGCCGTTCATCTGGCGGGCGTCGGTGCGCGCGAAGATCACGAAGTTCGGGTCGCTACGGGCGCGCAGGGCCGCCTTGAACTTCAGGACCATCTCTTCGGTGGGAATGACCTGTTTATCCGCGAAGTGGCCGCAGCGTTTGGGCATCACCTGATCCTCGAGCAGGATCCCCGCCGCCCCGGCCGCTTCGAAAGATTCGATCGTGCGCTGCACGTTGGGCAGGTCGCCGTGACCGGTGTCGCCGTCGGCGATGACGGGGATCGAGACGCGCGTGGCCATCCGGCGCACGGCGTCGGCCATCTCGGTCATCGTCAGGAAGTTGAGGTCGGGCAGGCCGAGCAGCGAGGTGCTGGTCCCGAACCCCCCGATGAAGACCGTCTCAAAACCGGCCTGTTCGACGACCAGCGCCGTCAGCACGTCATGCGCCCCCAGGCTGCGGATGATCCCCGGCGCGTCGAGTAATTCTCGTAGTCTCCTGGCTCCGTCCACGCGACTCATGACGTCTCCTTGTGCGATTGGTTCGGTTGATGGGAAACGGCTCAAGACCGCCGCGCCGATCCGATGCGACCTCAGCCTCGGTCACCGGCCCCGACCACGCATCCGCGCTTCCCCACCGAGCTTATAACACGCAAGCGAGGGGAGGGGCAAACACGCCCGCGGGGTCCATCCAGCCGAGCAGGGTGTGGTTGAGCCTTGGGAGTAAACGGCGCGTCAGAGACTCGTCCCTCGTGCTCGTGCTCGTAAATCGTAATCGGTCTTCTTCTCAGGCCAAAATCGAGTAGGGAGGCGGTGATGGGGTCGATTACGTTTTACGAGCACGAGCACGAGCACGAAAATTGAGGGGCACGGAAGCGCGGCGTAAGAATCCCTAACCCGTCACCTTCCCTACTCTCATGTTTGCATCACATCCCCCAGCGAGTCGCTTCGATGACCTATTGTCAGGCCGCGCAGGGCGGCTTATAATCATCCGGCCTTGGGAGCGGAGTGATCACGGTCCGCGTGGGGATGTTATCTTCGGGAGAGGGTGCTTTTATGACCGATCAAGCAGATTCCGAGTCGGTGAGCGGCGACCCCGCCGCCGGCGAGCCGGGTGCCGAGACAGGCGAGTCGCCAAGCAACGAGACCCCTCCCATCTCGATGGAGCGACTCAAGATGGTCTCGGCGGGTGACGAGTCGTTCGAGCGTGAGTTGGTCGAGCTGTTCATCGATAGTTCACGGGAAACGATGGGTTTGGCCCGATCGGCGCACGATGATGGGGACATCGAAGCCTTGGGGCGGGCGATCCACAAGCTCAAGGGGATGTCGGGCAACCTGGGCGCGCTGGCGCTGTGCGACATAAGCGCGGAGCTGATGGATTGCTGCCGCATGAGCCAGACCGACCGCCTCGACGACCTGATGGGGCGTATTGAAGGGGAGTATAAGCGCGTCATGGCCTTCATGGAGCAGCATCAGAACGAACATCCATGAAGTTCCATAAGTATCACGCCTTGGGGAACGACTACATCGTGATGAACCCCAAGGAGGGCGTTCCCTCACTGAGCGAGGACCAGATCCGGCGAATCTGTCATCGCAATTTCGGCGTGGGCTCCGACGGCATTCTGCTGGGACCGCTGCCCGCCGCGGAGGGGGTCGTTGGCCTTAGAATTCTGAATCCCGACGGCAGCGAGGCGGAAAAGAGCGGCAACGGGCTGCGCATTTTCTCGCGCTATCTTTGGGACGCGGGCCGGGTGGCCGAGGAACCGTTCGCGGTCGACACGCCGGGCGGCCGCGTCCAGGCGCGGGTCCATCCGGGTGGGCGGTCGGTGACGGTCGAGATGGGCAAGGTGAGTTTCGACGCAGCCGACATCCCGGTCAGGGGCGTGCGCGGCGAGGTCCTGAACCAGAACCTGAAGGTGGCCGGCGAGGAGGTCGCTTACCATGCGGCGACGATCGGCAACCCGCATTGCGTCGTCGTCCGAGACGACATCAGCGAGGCCGAAACGCGGCGACTTGGCCCGCTGCTCGAGACCCACGAGGCGTTCCCCAATCGCACCAACGTCCAGTTCCTCAAAGTCCTGGACCGCGCGAACATCCGGATCGAAATCTGGGAACGCGGGGCGGGCTACACGCTGGCCTCGGGCAGCAGCTCGAGTGCCTGCGCCGCCGTGGCCCGCCGCCTTGGCCTGTGCGACGCCGAAATCACGGTCCACTCCCCCGGCGGCGAACTCGGCATCACGGTCGGCGACGACTACCAGATCACGATGACGGGGCCGGTGACGCGCGTGGCCGAGGGATCGATTCACCCCGAAATGTTCGAGTTCTGATGGCGCGGGCGCGAAACCCTACGATCGACGTCGATGGATCGACCTACCTGCGCCTGCCAATCCGTACCCACCCGATCACGGCCCAGGATGACATCGTCGAGGTCTGCGAGCGTTACACGAAGGACGCGCGCCAGGCTGGGGATATCCTGTTCGTCAGCGAAAAAGTGTGCGCCGTGACCCAGGGCCGGGCGATCCCGGCGAGCCGGATTCGCGTCGGCCTGCTGGCCCGCACCCTGTGGCGTTTCGTGCGCAAGGTGCCCTACGGCATCGGCCTGCGCTCGCCCGAGACGATGCAATGCGCGATCGATGAGTGCGGCGGGCTGCGTATCCTGACGGCGGCACTGGCTGGGGGATTGACGCGGGCCATGGGACGACGCGGTGACTTCTACCGGATCGCCGGGATGCAGGCCGCCGCGATCGACGCGGCCGGAACCAGTCCCATGCAGCCCGATTGCGTCATCTTGGCGCCGAAGGATCCGGAGGGGTTGGCGCGTCGCATTCGGGAGGCCACGAGTTTGGCGTCGGCGGTGGTGGATGTCAATGATATCGGGGGCTCGGCCGTCCTGGGGTCGGCGGGGATCGAGCGGCCGCGATTGATCGAGGCCATCCTGAAGGATAATCCGCTGGGTCAGAAGGACGAGCAGACGCCCCTGGGCCTGATTCGCGCCCAAAAGGGATAGCACCGTCTCGAAGATCGTGGACCGCCCCGTTTTTCCGCGCCCCAATTCCGGTCTTGTCTCACCCCCGCCACGATCCGTATACTCTGTGTCCGTCGAGCATGTTTGGAGGAGGTTTGGCGATCATTAGGAGATTAACCATAGCCCGGCGAGTGATCAGCTCGCTCATCCCTTGGCATGTTCCGGCGTCGATCGTTTTGGTCTTGGCTTGCTCGTCCTGCTCGAACCGGGAAGAGGCCGAAACCGTGTCCCCCCCGGCGGGAATCCCGACCGCGCGGGAGATCTATCGCACCGATAACCGGCCCGACGATCGGTTGACCGATTTGGCCGTCTGGCCTCGGCCCGAGGGGGGTGCTTGGCTTCTGGTCGCGGCCCGCTCAGGACACACCGTCCGCGTGTACGACGCCCTGACGGGTCAACCCCAGGGCAAAATTGGGAAAAAGGGCGAAAAACTGGGCCGCCTGCAGCGTCCCTATGGTGTGGCCGTGGCGGACGATTTCTTGTTCGTCGCCGACCGCCAAAACCAACGGATCCAGGTCTTTGGCCTTCCGTCCCATGAGGCGCTCTTTGAATTCGGCGGCGACGTGATCGAGAAGCCCTATGGGCTATCGGTCCATCGCGAGGGGGACCACTACGAGGTCTTCGTGGCCGACAATTCCGATCTTCCCGACGATCCGGAATTCGCCCGCCACGTCCTGGGGCGCAGGATCAAGCACTTCCGCGTCACTCTCGACCGGGAGGAGCCCCAGGCCAAGCTGGTCCGCATGTTCGGCGAAGTGGAGAACGAGGGGGGCATCCTGACCGACGTGCAGTATGTCCTGGCCGATCCCGCCCATGATCAGTTGTTCATCTCTGATCAGGCCAACAAGGACGTCAAGGTATACGACCTCGAGGGCCGTTTCACGGGGCGCGCGCTGGCCGGGGAGCTGATCGAGCGCAAGGCGATAGGATTGGCCGTCATTGAAGACGAATCGGCCGAGGCGGGGGGCTATTTGCTGATTGCCGACGCGCATAAGGAGTACAGCCGCATCCACGTCTTCACGCGCGACGGGCGCCGCCATCTCGGCCGATTCACCGGCGACCCGATCATCGCGCGCACCGAGGGGATCGCCGTGTGGCCGACCGAGACCGCGCCGTTCGGCAAGGCGGCGCTGTTCATGTTGCATGATCGAAGCCGCGTGCACGCTTACTCCTGGGCCGAGGTCTTGGAAGTGCTTGAGACCGGGAACCAAGCAGAGGCCCAGCCCGAACCCTGAGTGCCGGGATAGGGTCCCACAAGCCGCCAGCCCCTGATGGGTCGCCGAAAAATGTTCCCCGCAATCCCAGGCCGGCCGGAATCCGTGTTTCGACGTGTATTGGGATTAGCGTAGCAGGATCGCGCTCGCGATCCTGGCGCCCGGTAGACGCATCCTCGCTTCGGCCCAAGCCGTGCCAATGCCCAGTTCTCAGCCTGCCTTGGCACCTGGTTGCACGATTGAATCACTTCCCACCGGTTCCGTCTTAGGCAAAATGCCGTCATGGATCGCCGCGCAGAATGCCTCGTGGAACTCCGGCCCCGTCTCTTGCTCGAGCGGCGAGGTTTTGGCCTCATAACCCTTCCAAAACTCGTCGATCGAGGAAACCGTCGAGAGTGCCCGAAGCGTCTCCCGGATGCTGTCAAAGGCCGGGGCACCAAAAGGGGGACAGAGTTGAGTGCATTTCCCGCAGCGGTTGTTCGCGAGCCTCATTCAGTCCAGGAGTTCCATCCAGCCCATGACCCACGACCAGCTCAACGACTACTTACAAGCCCAAGTTAGCGAAATCATCGAGTTCATGCGCGCCGAGTCCGAACGGCGAGGCCAAGAGCTGACCCTTCAAGAGGCGGCCCTGGAGTGGTGCGAGCACTACAGTGAGCATTTCGGGGTCCAATGGGAAAGCAATCAGGGCCCCCTCACCGGCAGCAGCAACCCCACCCTCTAGGCTCTCCCGCGCCAGGGGCGCGTCCGGATTCCCCTTGGTAGCCTCGATACCCCCCCAGCCCCCTGTGCGCACGGTGTATAGGGGGGCGGACCCGATTGACGCCGAAAAGACGTCTAACCTCCGATGAAATCCTTGATGGCTTGAACGGATCGAGCGGTGCTGCCCTGGCTGGATTCCAAGACCCGGCGAGCCTTTTCCCCCTCGGTTCGGCGTCGGGATTCGTCGGTGAGCAGCGTGCACAGCGTCGGCGCAAGGGATTCGGGGTCGACTTGCTGGCCGGCCCGCGATTGCGTGAAGAGCCGATGGATCTCGCGCTGGCCGTGCATGTGAGGACCATAGAGGACGGGGACGGCGTGGGCGGCGGCTTCCAGCAGGTTGTGGCCGCCGACTTTGCAGAAACTGCCCGCGACAACGCCCACCTCGCCCAGACCATAGGCCCGCGCCAGAACGCCCATCTTATCCAGAACGACCACCTCGGGGTCGGTCGGCCCGTCGGGCGCGCCGGCCCGGCCCACCCGCCAACCGGCCTCGGCGGCCAGCGCGGCGGCTTCTCCGAAGCGCTCGGGATGGCGCGGGCAGATGAGCATGCCGGCCTCGGGCACGCGTTCTCGCACCGCCCTGAAGGCGCGGAGCATCAGCTCCTCCTCGCCAGGATGGGTCGAGCCGACCACGATCCAGCGCCGCTCGGGGGCCATCCCGAAACGCTCACACAGCTCACGGTGCTCCTGGGCCGTCAGCGGCTCCTGGCTCAGGTCGAATTTACAGTTGCCGGTCACGCGGATGCGCTCGCGCGCCAGCCCCAGGGCCGCGAAGCGCTCGGCATCGAGCGGAGTCTGGGCGCACACGCCCGCGAGCGAACCCAAAGCGGGCGCCAGAAAGCGGCGCAAACGCATGTAGCGCGGGAAGGAACGGTCCGAAAGCTTGGCGTTGATCATGAAGCAACGCGCCCCGCGCCGGCTGGCCAGCGTCAGGAAGTTCGGCCAGATCTCGGTCTCCATCAGCACGAATATTCGGGGTCGGAATACGTTCTGAAACCGCCGCACGAGCGGGGAAAGATCGATGGGGAAATAGGTGACGGCGTCGCCGGGGAACTGGCGGCGGGCGGCGGCCTGGCCCGTCTCGGTGATCGTGCTGACGACCAGCGGCAGCCCCGGCGCCAAGGCGCGCAACCCATCGGCCACCGCCCGCGCCGCGGCCACCTCCCCGACCGAGACCGCGTGCAGCCACAACGACCCCTCGGCGAAAAGATCGGTGCCCGAGCCATTGGGCAGCCGAAACCCCAACATCCCACCCGCGCTTTCGGTATATTTCCCACGCGCCAGCCTTCGCCAACCCAGGTAGGGGACGATCGCCGGCAGCGCAAGCGTGTAGGCCAGGTCGTAGCGGGTCAATGGAGGGTTCTGGGGTTGAGAGGTTTCACGGGGCCAAAAACGGAACGATGGGCGCGGTCCCCAAAATGGTTTCGTGCGCGGGTCTGAATCATTCCATGATGCCCGCTCCAGGGCCATTTTGCCTCAATTATTTAACCCGTTCATTTGGGGTTACCACATCGTTCACCGTCCAGGGTTGGCCAGAGTGGGGAGTGGGAAAAAGGCCCCGACCGATGGTCGTCTGCATCCGCTGGCCTCGGTCTCCTGGCTTCCGGCCAGGCTCCCACCGACATCACTCCTAAAAGCGTCTCGGCCCCAGCGCCTGTAACGCAATTCTTCGCTGGCTGGCGGAATTATCTGTAGAGGGTCCAAAGAGGGGGCATCCACGGCATTTCGCTCAGGCCGCCGCGGCGCGGGCCGTGGATGCGGGCGTAATCGAGCGTCATTTGGGGCCGCGCCGGATACTGGCCGACGGTGGTTTGCCTCTCCGGAGTGGGCAGACCCGCCGCCTCAAACGTCTCCCGGTCGATCTTACCCGGATGCAAGGGCCGACGACCCAACGCCCACCCCGTTCGTAACAACACAAAAAAATCGAGCGTTCCACTCGTCCAATGCGCTCCAGCCTCGGGATTCTGGGCATTTACAAATCAAAGTGGAGGAACTGGTCAAAGAGCGGCGTCTTCTTGACGTGCGTTTCGGAGCCGCCGAAGGTTCCTTCTCGCTGGCGTTTCATCTCGACCAGGCCGAACGATTCGAGCGGTCCCAAGATGCGCGAGGTGAGAAGCCACTCCACGTCGCCGTAGCTTGCCGGGTCGTCGTTGAATTCCTCGATGACCGGCGGTAGCAAAACAAGAGGCGGCAAGCCCTGGATTTCGTGATACTCCTCGCCTGGCAGCCGGCCGATCATGGCGAGCGAGTAAGGCACCGTGGCTTGCAGGCCGGGCGTTTCGGATATCCGGTCCAGGTAGGAAAGATTGAATTGTTTGAAGAAGACATTAAACAGACGTGCATAGAGCGTGCCCGCCTCGCTCTCACCCAGCAACGCCTTGCCCTGCTTGGTCACCACCCAACGCTTCTTGTACTTGCGCAACAGGCCGGCGACATAACAGACGACGCGGATCAGGTGCAGCGGTCGCACGTCTTGCTCGTCGATGACCTTGTTATAGCGGTGAAGCGCCTCGACGAACTCTCGCGGCCACCGCATGCGTTCGACCATGAGCGCCACAAACTTGCGGTTCAAGTTCCCCTTTCCGGTGGCGGGCGTGCCGCCGCTTTCCTCGAGCGCATGGAGCAGCGTTCGAGCATTGACCAGGAAGCTGGAGGTCTCCAGAGCATCCATCGGGAGATGCTCGTTCAGCCGGACCGGCCCCGGCGCGGCCCACCAGCCGTGTTCGATCAGCTCAAACACTTGGTGCCCCGTCAAACCCCCCAGATCCGGCATGGGCGCGTCGTGAACCTCTCCAATGAGCTCCTCGAAAGCCGCCTTGACTTCTTCAATGCCTTCGACGCCAACCTTCTCCATGATTGCCTCAAGCTCATGGACGAATTCGTCGATATCCACGTCTAAGACATCGGCGCCATCGGCCTGCTGGTTCGGGCGGTGCTCGGCGTAGAAGGCGGCTAGCCGCTGGAACAGATTCTGGAGCAGCTCTTGCCTGGGACCGGCCGCCGCCGAGTCAGCCGCGCGCGTAATCATTTCAAGAAGGTTCTCCAGATCACCGGGCGACATCATGACACGGCAATGCCGGCCGTCGATGGGCGCCGTTTCGATCAGCTCCAGGACGCTCGAACGGTCTGTAATCCCCTCTTCGAGCAGCACGGTTCGTTCCTCGAGCGTCAGCGTGACCGGAATATAGACGGTGGCCGTTGGGTGCTTCATGGTTCTCTCCCTATGGGCAAAACGCCGGCCACCTTCCCGTGGTGACCTGTCTCAGAGGTCGGGGATTCCCTCCTCCTCCGTTCCCGACATTGTCCACCGAACCGGGGGCGCATGTCCAGCCCCGCGGAGCCGACCCGCCATGATGAGAGTGACGCAGCACTAACGATCACGGGGAGTTTAAGCTCCGAAATCCCCAGCGGTTCCTGGAAGATTTACTATTAGCGTGGCGGACCGGAGAAACTCGCGCGTGACGCGACCGGGCGCATGGTTTTCGAGAGCGCCGAGAACCGCCTGGGGGGCGGCTCGCGGATCGATGAACCCGGCATCGATTGAACGGCTGACGACGAAGAGCATACGATTGCGGTCTTTGGACCTAACACGGAATGGCGCTCGACCTTGGGTTGCAGCGCAACAGGGCCCTTCGGTCCCGACCGCCCATGCGGGCGACCTGAATCGCGGATCCGTGGGATGGTGTGTAGTTGTTGTCGCCAAGATAACGTGGCCCAAGGAGTTGTTGCGCATGTTTAAGTTGGAGGTGTTGACCCATGGCCGATCTCAAGACACTCAAGGCTCGCATAGGTCTTTTCCCCTCACCTCTTCGCGGGACGTTTGGCGCCGCTCTTGATTACGTGTCCCGGACGCCGCCGGCGAGGGGGCCGCGGGTCATCAGACCCTGCAAGAACGCGATCACCAACACGGCGGGCACGAGCATCATCACCGCCAAGGTGCTGGCCACGCCCAGCTCGCCGTAATTCGTATAATAGTAGATCAACGGCGGCAGTGTCCGGTTTGTCAGTTGGATCAGCAAGGCGTAGGCGAATTCGTCCCACGACAGCAGAAAGACCAGGATAAAGGCCCCGGCGACCGCCCCTCGAACCGAAGGCAGGGCCACCCGCCAGAAAGCTTCGAATGTCCCGCAGCCGTTGACGATGGCCGATTCCTCGAGCTCGGGGGGTAGATCGCGAAAGGCCGCGTAGGCCAGCAAGACCGCGAAAGGCAGCCCGATGGTCAGGTGCGCCAGAACCAGACCCAGCCCCAGCGGGTGATCGTAGAGGCCCAGCGGGATCAGGATCGCCGTCAGCGGGATGGCGATGACGATCGGCGGCAGGACGCGGCTGATCAGCGAGAGCGACGCGATGGTCCTGCCGGCCCGAGCCAGTCGGACGGCCGCCCAGCCCGCCGGGAAGCCCATGACGAGTGCCAGAAGCGTCGTTGCCAAAGCCACGCCGAGGCTTAGCGTCACTCGATCCAACAGCGGTTCGGTGGTCCAGAGACTGGTGAGGTTTTGGAGGGAGAAGCTCTCTGGCAGCAGGCGCAACGGCATCTGAACCGCCTCGTCCGGTGGAGTCAGCGCCTGACGGACCACCAGCAGCGGAGGCAAAGTGTTGACGATCAGCAGCAGGGCCAATCCAAGCGCCGAGATGAGCCACCCGCGCGGCGCGCGGCGCGCCGAGAGGGTCGGGAATCCATTCACGCCCGGAACCTCCTCCCGGCCCACACCAACGCCCATGCCGTCAACGACATGACCAACAGGCCGAGGGCAAGCGTCAGGGCGGCGATGTTCGCGGCCGGCACGTCGTTGGCGGATGCTTTGTAGTGATAGGCCACCGATGTCAGCACCGGCATGGCCTCGACCCCAACCAGCACCAGCGGGGTGGCGAAGATGCGGAAGGCGTCGACCGCTCTCAACGCCAGCGCCACCAGCAACGCCGGCAGCACCAGCGGGACCAGCACGCGCGCGCGGATCTGCCACGGGCCGGCCCCATCGATCCGCGCCGCCTCGACGTAACTGACCGGGAGCTGTTCGAGGGCCGTCAAGACGATCAGGAACACGATGGGCGTGACGCGCCAGGCGTCGACCAGGATCACGACGAGCGTCATCAGCGGGCGTCCCGGCTCCAGCCAGCCGACCGTCCAGTCGGCCCCCCCGCCGTGCCACAAGGCGCTGTTGAGATACCCGTTCTGGCGAAAAACGAGCTTCATCGTGAGCAGGTAGACGATCTCGGGCAGGGCGAAGGGAACGATCGCGACGGTGCGCCAGAAAAATCGCCCCCGTCTGAGTTCATAAAACCACAAGGCCATGCCCAGCCCGACGACCGCCTCGAGGCCGACGCTGACCACGGGCACCAGTAAGCTATAGCCCAAACTGCGCACAAAAAGACGGTCGCCCCAAACCCGCGTCAGGTGGGCGGTGGTCCAATCGCCCGCCTCGTCGGTCAGTGCCGAACCCAACGCCCGGCCAAGGGGCCAGAATTGCAAGAGCAGGTAGCCCACGGCCGGGGCGGCGGCAAGCAGAAAGACCAACCGCCGTTGGGTCCAGTAATTGGTGCTAAACGGGCGCGTGGGGTCGATCAGGCGGCCGGGTGTCGTCGGCTCCCTGTGATTCATTGCCCCGCGACGAGCGCATCGATCTCCGCTTGCATGCGAGCCAGCGCGGCCGCGGGGACCTCGTCATCGAACAGAATCGCGTGGATGCCCTCTTGCCAGACCTGGCTGATTTCGGCGTAGGCGGCCACGTTAGGGCGGGCGCGGACGTGCTCGCGCATGGCCAGGAAGCCGGCGTAGAGGGTCCGGTCTTCCTCCGAGAATGCCTCCCAGCCCTCCTCGCGGATCGGGAACCAGCCGAGCTTCTCGACCAGGCGGCGCTGGGTCGGGCCGGAGGTGAGATAGTCGAGCAGTTGACCGGCCTCGATCGGGCGGGGGGCGGTTGCCGGGACGCCCAGGTAGCCTCCGCCGAGCACCGTCGCCCGCCCCGCCGGGCCGGCCGGCAGCGGAGCCGTCTGCATCGGCCCCGGAAGCATGCCCTTGCCGCGAAGCTGCGCCACGGCGAACGGCCAGTTCGGATGCAGCACGATCTCGCGCAGTTGCTGGGCGTCGAGGATGGTCTGTTCCTTGTATGAGCGCACGGCCGGATTGAAAGCTTTGCTGAGTTGGAGCATGAACTCGACGGCCTCGATCGCCCCTGGGCCGCCGGGTTGCAGCGGGTCGCCCCCGGCCTGCCAGAGGATCGGGAAGACGTCGCAAACCAATCCCTCGTAGCGCGAGAGTTTATAGCCGAGGGCACCCGGATGGGCCTGAGCGATGGCCAATAGATCGTTCCAGGTCTCCGGCGGCGCGGCGATCTTCTCCGCGTCATAAATGAGGGCCTGCCAATTAAGCCGATGGGGCAGGTAGAGGAGGGCCGGGGGATCGCCGAACGTCGTTACGGCCCAGGCGTCGGCGGGCGTCTTCGCTTCGAGTTCCTCCTCGTTCTCAATCAAACCTCCCAGAGGCTGCATGGCGTCCTTGAGCAGGGGAAGCTGGTAGAGGTCGAGCTCGACCAGGTCCAACCGCCCATGATCCGCCTTGGCCTCGGCCTCGATCGAGGACCGAATCTGTTCATATTGCTGAGCAACCAGCCGCACCTCGATGCCGGTCTCTTGCTCGAAATCCTTGAGGACCTCCATATAAGGGGCGCGTTCGGCGGGAAGCAGCGCGGCGGCGAAGTTGATCACGGGTCGGTCGTCTCCGCCACCGCAGGCGGTGAGGAGGAGGGGGAAGAGGAAGATTAGGGTCCAGGGTTTAAAACTCATTTGATCAACGGGCCTTCACCCACCGCTGAAGCGTCTGATCCAGTCAATGAATTCCACGGTGACCTCATCTTACCACCCTGAATCCTTGATCCTGAACCCTAAACCCTCGATTCCTCCCCCCCTACACCAACTCGATCCGATCTTCGATATCGTGCAGCAGGGTGACGATCAAGGTTAGGTATTCGCGCAGGTGACGGGTGAGGAGGAAGTTTTCGCGGACGAACTCGCGGGCGTTCTCACCCATCTGGCGCATTGCGGCCTGGTTGAACAGGAGATACCGGATGCGCAGGGCGGCGCCTTCGGGCGTATCGACCAGGAAGCCGGTGTAGTGATTGAAGAGCTGGATGCGAATGCCGCCGGTGTTGCCGCCGATGACCGGTTTGCCTTTCCACATGGCTTCGGTCACGGTCAGGCCGAATCCCTCGCGCGTCGATTTTTGCAGGACGATATCGGCGGCGCGCTGGAGCGCATTGATGACCAGGTGGGCGTCGGCGGGGAGTATCAGGACGTGGATGTCGGGGTCGCCAGCCGCGGCCGTTTGGACCTCATTATAGACGATTTCCCCCTCGGGATCGTCCGAAGCACCGCCCCCAGCCAGGACCAGTTGCAGGCCGGGGACAAATTTCTTGGCCAGCCGGTAGGCGTGAACGACGCCGATGGGGTCCTTGAAGCGGTCGAAGCGCGAGACCTGCAGAATCATGGGCCGGTCCGGATCGATCTTGAACCGCTCCTGCACCTCCAGGATGTCTTCCTGATTCAGCGGGATGTTCTTGTCGGTCAGCGGATCGATGCTGGGCGGGATGATGTAGACGTTGCGCGGATGCGGCTGGACGAAGGCGGCCAGCGAGTAGATGCTGGCGTCGTATTCGTTCACGAAGTCGCGCAGATAGCGCCAGACGGGCCGATACGGGTGACTGGCGTCGATGTGGCAGCGCCAGATCCATTTGCCCTTGCGATTGGGGCAGTAGCGCAACAGCGGGGCCGGTTGGGGGTCGTGGATGATGACAATGTCGGCTTCTTCCAGGACGGGGCGCAGCTTCTCGGCGTTCTCCTCATTGGTCCGCTCGAAGACCCACAACAGGCGGTCGGGGATCTCGACCTGGTTGCCTTGGATGCCGTTGTGGAATCCCTTGGTGCATTGATAGAAGTCGGGCTGGCCATTGATGACCTCCCAACTGGCCGGGATGCCGAGCTCATTCAGGGCCGGGACAAACTTAGTCAGAATCTCGGCCACGCCCCCGCCCACTTTCGTCGAGTTGACGTTCACCACGCGCACGCCCTGAAGTCCCCGGGCGAGCTGGTGGAGTTGGTCGATCACGTCCTCGCCGACGATGCGTGCGTAGGCGTCGAGCAGGGCGGTCATGGGCTCAGCCCTCCAAAGTAATCCTGCATGATGGCGCTGAGTTGATCGCGCAGCTCGGGAAGGGTTTCGAAATAGGGATCGACGCAGGCGAGTTGGCTGCACAGGTCGTCGTAGCGCGGGGTGAATCCCCCCAACCAGGCGCGAAAGTCATCGACCTGCGCGTCGGAGCGGCGCCGGGCGTCAATGAAATGGTAGAAGATGCTGCTCGTCGACATGCTCTTGACGACGTCGGCCAGGCCTTCGGGCTGCTCGATCGCCACGCGGGTGTCAAAGACGACGATCTGGGAGCGGACAAAATAGAACTGGCGGTCACGCCGTGCCCAGGGGACCATCTCGGTCTCGTCCAGGCGTTCCTCGACCACGTCGATCAGTTCCTGGCGCAAGGACTCGAGGTCCTTGCCGCCCGTGGGGTCGATCACGCTGAGGCGCTCGGCCAGTCGCAAGTCGTGCAGGCCATAAAACGCCCACGCCGCGAAATCGTTGTTATACTCGCGCGGGGCGTATCCCGGCCTTAACAGCCCGCTCCAAAAATGGTAATAGATGCTGCCGGGATGGATGTCTTGGACGATATCGCGCAATTCGCGCAAGTTCATCGCCCGCCGGCCGGTCGCGATGGCGGTCAACGCGCAGTCCTTGATCTTGAAACCGCGGTCGTTCTCTTCCTGAGCCATCTGCAGTCCTCCTGGACACGGCGCGAAGATCCATCGCACCTCAGCCGCAGCCTTAAACTCCGGGGAAGGCCAGCGAGATTGCGCTTTCATATCGGGTTGGGGGTGGGATGTCAAGGGTTGATATTATAGGGTTTAGGATTCAGGATCCGGTCGCCGACGCGCCAAAGCCGCTACCCGGCCGACGGTAGATGGCGGAGGAGGCTGGCGTCGGCGACTGGACCCTAAAGATCAACTAATCCGCCAAAGGCCACCCATGCCACCGCCCGCTGCTGACCTCAAACTCCTCGTCTACGACCTGGATGGGACGCTTGTGGACGCGTTCGAGGATATCTGGCGCGCGGTCAATGTGGTGTTGGGGCGTTTCGGGTTGGCTGAATTACCGTTCGAGACGGTCAAGAGCTTCGTGGGCGAAGGGGCGGCGACGTTGATTCGGCGGTGCCTGGGGCAGGAGCACGGGGGGCGATTTGAGGAGATTTATGGGGCGTTTCGGACATATTACACCGAGAACCCCTCGCGGCGCGCCCGGCTTTATCCCGGCGTGGCGCGGACGCTGGACCAATTGCGGGAGCGGGGGCTGCGGCAGGCAATCCTGACCAACAAGCCCCATGAAATCACGCTCCCCCTCTGTCGGCGCCTGGGTCTGGCCGAGCGGGTGGAGGGAATCTGGGGGGAGCGATCCGATGCCCCCCACAAGCCCGATCCGGAGGCGCTGCTCCAGATCGTCCGTCATTTCGGACTGGAGGCGGCCCAGTGCGCGATGGTCGGCGACGGCCAGGCCGACCATCAAGTGGCTCGCGCCGCGGGTGCGCCGATGATCGCCGTCACGTGGGGCGTGCTCTCGGCCGCCCAGGCCCGCGGCCTGCGACCGGCCCTGGTCATCGACCAAATGGAAGAGCTGGCGGCTTGGCTTGACCATGCGGCCGGCGGGACTCACTGATCATTCGGGAAGCACCGTGAGATAATGCCACAGCTCCTCGGCCAGATAGGGCTTCAACTCGCCGACGGCCACGTCCTCTTTGCCCGCCAACCAGACCCGGTGGGCCCGGCGGGCCACTTCGGGTCGGCCCAGTCGGTCGGCCGCGATGGCGCGGATGAGGGCGTTCCAGGCCAGGTCGGGATGGATGGCGTTGATGATTTCGGTCAGTTCCAACGCGCGCGTCCAATGGCCCATGCGCAGGTGAATCAGGCCGATGTTCTCGAGGCTGGCGGCCTTGTCTTCGGGAGCGGCCTCCAATTGAGCCGCCCGCCGCCAGTCCGCGCCGGCCCGGTCCATCTCGCCCAGTTTAAAGCGCGCGAACCCGCGGTAAAGGTAGACGCCGTGGTCCCTTGGATTGAGTTGGATGGCGCGGTCGTAATCGCGGATGGCCCCTTCGAGGTCGTCGATCGCCGCATGGAAAATCCCGCGTTTCAGATACGCATGCCAATACTTCGGGAACCAGTCGATCAAGCGATCGTGATCCTTGAGCGCATCGGCGTGACGCCCGCCGGCCAGCGCTTCGGACGAATCCTCCAAGAGCTTCTTCGGATTGGGGGCCAGCCAGGCCAGGCACGCCACGAGGGCCAGACCGCCCAATCCGACGTAGAGGCTACGCGCTGCTCGCCCACTGGCCGGATGGGGACGCGACGGGAAACTGAGCAGCAGGCAGCATGCCAATCCCGTCAGCATGCCGATGCCGTGCAGAAGGTGAATCGGGGGGGGATTGAGCGGCAGGTAAGCGCCGGCGAAGCCGATCGCCCAGATGATGGCACCCCTGGCCGATCCGCGATGGATCGCTTCGCGATGGCGGAAGAACAGGACCACCGCCGCGCCAAAAAGCCCAAAGATCGCCCCCGAGGCGCCCGCGCCCACGCCGTCTGGGCGTTCGATGACGTAGACCATGCTGACGACCAATCCCGAGACCAGGTAAACGACGAGCACTCCGGCACTGCCGAGCCAGCACTCAACGATGCGGCCGAACTTCCAGAGGAAAACCATGTTGATCAGGATGTGCAGGACGCCGCCGTGAACGAACAGGGCCGTCAGCAGCCGCCACCACTCGCCGGCCAGCGTCAGGTAGCCGTAAGCGCCGCCCCAGACGACCCGGTCCTCGGGATTGAGCCGGTCCACGCCCATGACGACCATGACCGCGAACACAACGCAGTTGAGCGTGAGAAGCAGGGGCGTGACGAGGACGCGGGCGGTCGGCTCCCAAGCCGGTCCGTCGTCGGGCCTATCTGCGCTCAGAACGCTCGGATCGTGCGTGGTCGCTTGTTCTGGTTCCATGGTCATGCAAGAGCCCGGACGCCGCGGCATCCCCATGGGATGAATCCTTTTGGAATTGGACAGCGGCTGGAGTCGATGGTTCCGAGGACCGAAACCTGATTGCCGGCTTTACTGAAAAAACTCCTTGAGGCGCTTGTACTCCTCCGGGCTGATCGCCCCCTTTTCAAGCAGGACTTCCAGTTCGCCGGGGGATTTCGCCGGGGGCTGACCCTCGGTTGGGGCGGCGGGTTTGCCTTGCTCGCGGCCGACTGCCTTGCGACGGGACTGAACCACGCGCGGCATGTTCATCGCGGGCTCGGGAGGGGCATTGGTCGCTGGGGGCGGCCGGTGGGTTCGATCGGGGGTCTCCAAACGGGCCAGCCGGCGCGCGGGCGCCTGGGCGGTGGGGGGTTCGGGGGGAACGAGACCCTTTCTCGATTTCCCGGCGGCCTTGCGGGCGCGGCCTTCCCGCAGTTCCTCGGGTGTCAACAGGCCGACGACGGCGTCGGGATTGATTTCAGCCTGGGCGAGGATTTCGCGTTCGTGTTCATCCCGCCGTTGCGCGCTCATGTGCTCCATCTCGCGATTGGCCATGGATTGGCGGATCTTGCGATGCTCTTCGGGGGTGATCAGGCCCTTCTTTTTCAATGCGTCCGCGTCCTGCATTTGCATCCCCGAAACCCCGCCCATGCGCCGCACCTTATTGGTCACGATCCGGCGCCACATCTTCCAGAAAATCAGAAGAAGAATAAAAGCAACGGTCGTCCCCAGCGCCCAGGGCATGATGTCGATGAGGTAGTAGGAGCCGAGGAAGTCCATGGAGGATAGGGTTTAGGGTCGAGGCTTCAAAGTTTAGGGTGTTGATTACAAGACTGATTCGGGAAACGAAGCCTGCCAACAGGATATGGCCTTTTCGCCCAGACTTACAGCAACGGTTGATGCTGAAGATCAACCGTTGCCCATTGATCCTCCACTCTGGACCCTAAACCCTGAACCCTCTCATCACCCCCATTTGATCACCGATCGCGGCCCCCGGTTCCGCCTGTCGCATCAAATGCTCCCCGACCAGGATGCCATCGACGCCGACGGAGGCCAGACGCTCGACGTCCTCGCTCGCGCGGATGCCGCTCTCGGAGATGAGCGTCTGCGTGGGTGGGACGGTCGCGGCCAGGTCCAGTGTCGTCGCCAGGTCGGTGTGGAAATCCTGGGTGCGCAGGTCGCGGTTATTGATGCCTAGCACGTCGGGTTCGAGGTCCAATGCGGAAGCCAGCTCGGAGGCATGATGGATCTCGACCAGCACATCGAGGCCAGCGCTACGGGCCTCCTGGCGGATCGCGGCGAGTTGCTCGCCGTCGACGAATCCGGCAATCAACAGGATCGCGTCCGCGCCCACCGCTCGCGCCTCCCAGACCTGGTAGGGATCGAGCATGAACTCCTTGCGCAGCAGCGGCAGCTCCACGGCCCGGCGGACCTGGCGCAGGTCATCGAGCGATCCCTGGAAGAATTTCCCGTCGGTCAGACAAGAGATCGCCGCCGCGCCACCCGTCGCATAGGAACGCGCGATGGCCGCCGGATCGAAATCCTCGCGAATCACGCCAACGCTGGGCGAGGCCTTCTTAACCTCGGCGATCACCTGCACGGGGCCGTCGGGGACCCGGGGGGCGTTGGGGTCGCGTCCGCCGCGGATCGCGCGTGCGAACCCCCGCGGCGGGGGCATGCCTGCGGCGGACTCGCGCAAACTTTCCAACGGGGCGTCAGATTTCGCCCGCTCGACCTCCTCGAGCTTGTTCGCCTTGATCTGATCCAGAATTCTCATGGCTTCGGTTCGGCCGGCTCGAATTGTTCGTTGGAGATGCTGACCAACTGGTCGAGTGCGCCTCGGGCCGCGCCTGAATCGATGGCTTCGGAGGCCTTGATTAGGGCATCGGCCCAGTCGCCGGCCACCGCGCCGACCATCAGGGCCGCCGCGGCGTTGATCTCCGTGATCCGCCGTTTGGGTCCGGATCGGCCGGCAAGAATGTCGTTGATCACGGCCGCCCGCGCAGCCGCCTGATCCTCGCCGTTGACCCGCAGGTCCTCGATCCGGCACAGATCGAGGCCGTGGTCGAGCGGCTGGAACGTGGTGGTGCGGATGTCGCCGTGGCGCGCCTCGGTGACGCGGGTGGAGCCGGTCAGCGTGATCTCGTCCATTCCATCGCTGCCGTGGACGACCATCACGTGCTCGGAGCCCACGTCGGTCAAGACGCGGGCGAAGACCTCGGTCAACCCGGCCGATCCCACGCCGATGAGCTGGCGCCGCGTCCCGGCGGGGTTGGCCAGCGGCCCCAGCAGGTTCAGGATCGTGCGCACGCCGATCTCGCGCCGGGCCGGGCCGGCGTGGCGCATCGCGCCGTGATAGGCGGGCGCGAAAAAGAATGCCAGGCCGCACTGCTCGAGGCAGCGCAGGCTCGTCTCGGGCGAGCACTCGACGTTGACCCCCAGCGCGGTCAGGGCGTCGGCCGAGCCGCTGCCGGCGGCGCTGGTGACGGCGCGGTTGCCGTGCTTGGCGATTTGCGCGCCCGCGCCGGCCGCCACGATGGCCGCGGCGGTCGAGATATTAAACGTCCCCGTGGCATCGCCACCCGTCCCGCATGTGTCGACCAGGTGGTCGCGCAAATCAGGCCGGTCGGCCGGCGGGAGGGGCGCGGCAAAGCGGCGCATCACCTCGACGAAGCCACGCAGATGCTCGGGCTGCTCGCCCCGGATGCGCAGGCCGACCAGAAACGCCCCGATCTGCGCCGCCGTCGCCTCGCCGCTCAAGATCTCAGCCGCCACCCGCCCGATCAACTCCTCGTCGATCGGGTCGCCGTCGCATAAATGCGCGATCGCTTGCCGGATGGCCTCCATCGGTCGTCCTCGTCAAACGCGTGATAAGATTTCGAGCGTCATCGCCGGTTTTTCCATGATGACGTGGGATCGTCATTGACCCCGTTCAGGATATCGCGCCCTCTATCCATCGCCCCCTCTAACTGTACCCGACCTCCGACCGCGACTCAATGCTTAACCCCACGAAAGTCCTTGACCGTCGCCGGGAGGGAAGGAAAATGCCCCCCTGATTCGTTAACGATGATCGAGCTTACCCCCATCCCTATGGGAATTCAGCAGTCGGAAAGGGTGCATCATGACGCCGGACCTTGATCCATCGCCCCGCGAGGGCCAACGCGGGCTAGGCTATCTCATGCTCGTCATCCTGGTCGCGACGGTCGGGGGTTTCTTGTTTGGTTTCGATACGATGATCTGGACGGGCGCTCAGCTTTCCCTGGAGAAGCACTTCAACCTGTCTGAGGCCGCGCTCGGTTTCGCCGCATCCAGCGTGATGATCGGCGCCCTGAGCGGGACGTTTTCCGCCGCGATCGTCAGCGACTTCATGGGCCGCAAGAAGACCATGATGATGGCCGCGGTTCTCTTTATGCTGTCGGCGATCGGGACGGCGCTTCCGCACTCGATCGTGGTCTTCGATGTTTTCCGCACGTTGGGAGGCATCGGCATCGGTCTGGCGATGGTAATTTCCCCCGTTTATATCGCTGAAATCTCGCCCAGGCACATCCGCGGCCGCCTGGTCACGTTCAATCAGATCATCATCGTGTTCGGTTCGATCGTCGCCATGGGTCTAGACACGTACGTGACCTATAAGGTTAGGGATGACAACCTGACCTGGCGTATCCTCTTCGGCGCGGAATGCGTCCCGATCGTCGTCTTCATCATCGGTCTGTTTTCATTCCGGGAAGCCCGCGCTATCTGGTTGAGACGGACTGCAAAGACGAGGCCCTCCGGGTTTTAACCAATATCAACGGGGCGGCGATCGCCAAGGAAGAAGTCCAGGACATCCATGAGTCGATCGAACTGGAGAAAGAACAGGAAGCCGTCAGCTACGCCGAGCTGTTTTTGCCCGGCGTTCGCATCGCGATGATCGTCGGTATTGGAATCCCCGCGCTGCAACAGTTTTCGGGGGGATATCCTTTGACGCTCTACGCGCCGCGTATCTTCCAGGATGCGGGCATCGTGGGAGACGCTGAGGCCGTTGGCACGACGGCCATCCTGCAATGCGTGAATCTGTTCTTCGTCGTTGCGTGTCTTTATTTGGTCGAGCACGTGGGAAGGAGACCTTTGTTACTGTTCAGCGTCTCGGCCATGGCCTTGGGGCATTTCATTTTGGCCGGATGCTTCGCCGGCGACACAAGTCCCATCATCGTTGCCATCGTCCTGACGCTCACCACGTGCATGAGCAACCTGAGCATCTCGCCGCTGGGTTGGGTCCTCTTGGCCGAGATATTTCCCACGCGCATCCGCGGTCGCGCGATGGGAGTGGCTGCCTTCGTGCTTTACGGCTGCGGCTTCATATCCACCTATACCTTCCCAATGTTAGAAGGCTTTTTCGAGGATAGATTTGATTCAACCGCGGGCGTCTTCGTCGTTTTCGCCGTCATCTGCATCCTCGGCGTCATCTTCATGTACAAGATGGTCCCCGAGACCAAAGGCAAGACGCTCGAGCAGATCGCCAATAGCTGGCTCAAGAAAGGCGAGGCGGAAGCCCTATTAAAAGCCGGCGGCCGCGGCCAGGACGAAACGAAACCCGAATAACGGGCCTTCACATCCACGCACGCCGAAGACGCGGCGCCGGATCATGGGAACCGTCCGCCCTCGCGTTGCGTCCGTCTTCACCACCAGTTCAATTCATCATCCGGAACGTAACGCTTGACGTTCATGTAGAGCGTATCGCCGCCTCGGTAGTGGCCGCGTTCATAGAGCGGGAAGTATTCGCCCGGCGGGTCGATGGCCACCACGCTGTTGCCGCGCACGACGACCTTGTAGTCCCGGTTTTGGATCGTCAGTCGCTCGGTCCGCTCCGAGATGGGAAAGGTCAGCGTTGCGGTTTGGCCCTTGTCGACTTCGCCCAGATTGGCGTACCTCCCGTTGAAAGCCAACTCGCGCGGTTCGCCGTCAACGGTCGCCGCCGCGTCGGGCGGCTGCGCCCATTCAGGCAACCTGATTTCCAAGATCAGATCCTCCTTGGCCTTGACGTCGACCCGTCCGCTATAGGGGATATGGCTGTCGATGTCGGCCCACTTCGAGGCGCGGTTAAGTAGCAAGTGCAGCTTGAGCGTGGGCCGCGCCGCAGCCCCATCTCCCTCCTCAACGCTTATCATCTCGCGCCAGGGATAATAGAGCGCGCGTGGGCCGTTGCCCGAGCAGCAGTTGGCGATCGCCACGATAAACTCGGGGTGGCCGATGAAATCATTAGGCGTGGGATGGCTGGCGAACCCACCGACCGAGCGCTCGGCGACGTTGTCGGTCGTGTAATACCCCGGCCGATAGAACAGGTCGCTATGCGAGTCGGTGATGACCGCCTTGGTATAATCAACGTGCCCATCGGTCAGCCAATTGACGTGGGTCAACTGGTTCTCGACGAGCTGGTTGCGCAGCCAGCGGTTCGCGTCGTCCCATTTGTCGATGCCGAGCTTGGAGAACTTGATCGCCGCGATGATCATATCGGCCACTTCGCAGGTCTCCGAGGTGTGATAGCCGTAGGGATGCTGGTCGCCCATGAATTGCGGCCCGGTGTCGTGCACCGCTTCGGGGGAAAAGCCGACCACGCCGTCGCCCGCCTTGATGCCATACTCGTAGGCGCTGAGGGCGCGATCCAAGAACCCCTTCTTGCCGGTCTCCTCGATGAAGTAGAGCGCCGCCAGGCTCCCCATCGCGTGGGTATGAAAATGGCCCCAGTCCGCGCCCTTGCCGTCCGCCCTGTAGAGGCCGTCGGGCATGAAATAACCCGAATCGAACAGGATGTAGTGCAGGATTTTCTCGGCCAGGTCCAGCGCCTCGGGGTCGCCGAGGGCGCGGTGATACTGAATCAGCGCCTGCGCGGTCCAGGCGTTGCCACCGGCGATGATGCCCACGGGCACCTCCTCCGGCTTGGTGATCTCCCGGCCGGGCGTCATCCAGTGACTGAACATATAGGCGTTGGGGCCGTCGACGATCAGGGTGCGTTTGATCCCCTCGGCCAGGCGTCGCGCGGCGTCGGCCCAGGGGCCGTCGGCATCTTTCCTGGCGTGGACGCTAAACGCCGACAGGGCGCGCGCGGGGCCGTAACCCAACGTGCAGATCTGCTCGACGCCCTCTTTTGATCGTCCGGCGGGTGCAGGTATCCACCGCGTTCGAGCACCCAGGGCCGCCCGCCGGTGGGCGCATAGACCAGGCCGTCGGGTCCCTGCATCTTGAGGAACATGTTCATGATCGCGTGATCGACGTCCAGGTTCTCGGTGCTGCCACACGGCGTGCGCGCGATCGGCAGGATCTCCAGGACCTTGCCCTGCATCTGAAAGTCACCCTGGTTGTGCCACATCGTGACCGGCTGCCGCATCAGCTCGATCATGTTGTATGGCTCGTACTCGAGATTGGGGTTGACGAAGCGGCTAATGAAATTGACCGCCAGCCGGGACCGTTCGGCCAGGTCGAGCGTGGCGGGGACCATCGCGTCGTATCTCTCGCCGGGATACTGCGGCGGATCGACATCCGGGATATCGGGGTTGATATAATGGATCGGCCCCTGGGGCGTCAGATCGGGAACGACGGCCTGTTCGCCGCTCGCGCCTTCCGCGGAGCGAGGGCCTTCATCCCCCAAGCTTCGGCCTGGGGCCAATGCGAGGAGCAACACAAATATTAAAATGATGTCTTCTTCATTTAGCTCCTCCCATGATTGATTGGGTCCGTACACCGCTTATATCGTACCCAACGAGCGGGCAAAGGCTCAAGGCTCAATACGTTGAATGGCTCCGCTTGGGTGCACAAACTGATTCTGTCCTCATCCTTTCCATTCGCGGCTTGACAGCGCTGCCGGTGCTGTTCTAGATTAAAGGGGAGGTTTAGTTCCAAAATCCACGCGCGGAGGTGAGGGCGCAATGAGACGTTACGCGCCTTACGGGTTTACGTTGATCGAGCTGCTGATCGTGGTGGCGATCATCGCGATCCTGGCGGCGATTGCCGTGCCCAACTTCCTTGAAGCACAAATGAGGGCCAAGGTGTCCCGGAGCAAGGCTGACATGCGGTCGGTCGGCACGGCGATCAAGGCCTACCTCGTGGACAACGATTGGGTGCCCGCGCGATCCAAGTCCGGAACCGGGGAGTATCTGCGCTGGACGGACCTGATGGGCGAGGAGCACGGGATCGGCTACCAGTTGACAACGCCGGTGACCTACATAACCGCCATCCCCTTCGACGTGTTCAACAGTCAGGCCTTTGGGAAACAAAGCCCGCATAATTACTCTCACCAAGTGTCTCAGGCCAGTTTCTTTTATCGCGGCGCCGGACGGGTCAATCGGGAGGCGTTCTGGTTCGGTTGGGGCAGCGAATTTGACAAGTTGTTCTTGGGAAAGCTGTACAAAGCGGACCTGCAGACGGTCGGCCCCGACCTGAACCCGTGGCCGACAGCGCAACCCGGCTTTCGGGGAAGACAAACACCCTTCTATGACCCGACCAACGGCACCATCAGCCCCGGCGACATCTGGTGGTTTGACACCGAAGGATTTCTTCCGCGGAATTGACATGTGACCCAATGATCAACTGGGCGGTGAGTCGACTCGGCGCGCCTCCGCCCAGCCGGTTCAAACCGACCGTTTGCACCATGTTTGAATTAGGCGCAATTGTATCGGCAGTTCACCAAACAGATCATGGCGTGTTTGGAACGGCTCGCCTGTGCTTAGCTTGCGGCGAGCTTGCTCTGACTTAGAAACGGGGAATACGAATCACGGTTCTGAATGCGTGGAAATCTCGTTGAAGGCCCATGTCGCGGTCTCGCGCAGTCGTGGGTCTTCACTTTGCCGGGCCGCGTTCAGTGAGTCCAAAGCCGACTCAGCCTCCGGGCCGATGATGCCCAGCGCCCGGGCCGCGTAGAGACGAACTTCGGGCACCCCGTGTTCCAGGGCGTCGGTCAGGGCCGCCACGGCGGGGCCGCCGATGCGACCCAGGGCGGCGGCGGCATTGAACCTTACGGCCGTCTCCTCGTCGCTCAGGGTTTTGATCAGCACGGGGACGGTTGCTTGGGCATTATGGTCATGATCGATCCGGCCCAGCGCTTTGGCGGCCGATTGGCGCGCTCGCGGGTCATCGTCCGCGAGGGTCTCGATCAAGACGGGAACCGTGGCGGCGGCTTCGGGGCCGATCTTGCCCAAGGCGGTGGCCGCGTGCCAACGGACCAGCACCGAGTCATGCTTCAGGGCGCGGCTCAGCGCGGGAGCGGCCTGTTTGCCGATTCGGCCGAGTGCCCAAACGGTTTTCAGCCGCGCAACCATGTCTTCACCCATGAATTGCTCGGTCAAGGCGGGGACGGCCCCTTCGGCGGCGGGTCCCATCATGCCCAATGCCCCAACGGCGTGGAGGCGAACGTGAGGTTCTTCGGCCTGCAGCGCCCCGATGAGACCGGGCACGGCGGGCCTCCCGATTTTGCCGAGTGAATTGGCCGCAACGTCGCGCACCCGTCTATCGACATCATTCAACGCAACGATCAGGAGGGGCGCGCCCTCGCCCGCGGCGGGTCCGAGGTCGCCCAACATCGCGGCGGCGTGCACTCGGACCCGATAGTCGCCATCCGCCATTGTCTCGATGCAGACGGCGACCACTCTTTCGGTCTCGGAGCTAAACGCGCCCAAACCCTGCGCGGCCTTGAGGCGCGTCTCGGGGTCCGGGTCTTTCAATTTCAGGATGAGCGCGTCGAAGTCGTCTTGCGGCGGGGCTTGGGCCGGGGCGGAAATTGGCAACGCGAAGAGCGAAAGGAGGACCGCAAATCCCGTGATGCGCGTCTGTGTGCTCATTGATCGTACCCTTTTAAATGAAACCCTTCAGGACTCAGTCACGCGCCGCGGCGGTGACGCCTAGCGAGCCAGGTGATTGGGCGGTCGACCGGTCGTTCTCCATCAAGGGCAACCACACACGCGACGGCCGGTCGGGATCGTGAAATAAGCTCTGCGCGATCACTTGCGGCGAAGTGATTTCGTCAAAGTCCTCAGCGTCCAATGGATTATGGATGGGCGTGTTGGTCCCGGCAATCTGGACGCAGAGCCGATGGCCCGCATCAATCCGCGCGGCACTGTGGCCCATGTCGATCTCAATCTGATGCGCCTCGCCCGGCGCCAGATTGACCTTGGGCAATCTCGTCTCGTTCCAACCCAGATTCAGCGCGCCGGTGGCTAGCGCGTGGGTGAATCCGCTGGGATGGACGTCGATCAACTTGACGACGTAGTTGGCGCCGGGCTGGTCGGTCAATACAAACAGCTCGGCACTCAACGTTCCCGCGAAAGTGATGGGCGTTTCGAGAGGCGCGGTCGTGTAAACCAACACGTCCTGGCGGTCCTGGGCGAGTTGCTGATCATACACGGCGAATCGCATCAGGTACTCATCGTCCCGACCCGGTGCCGTGGGAACGGGGTCGGCGGGATCGGAGATGAAGAGGTCCGCGGGCGAGTCGGTCGAGGGAGGCGACCACTCGATCCGACCGTCTCCACGGCGCGTATTCGCGTTTCCGCCCGAGCGCAGGTAAAAGGGCGTTAACTTTGATTGTTCGGGCGGCCACCGACCGGCCGTCTGCCAGACGTTCTCGCCCATCGAGAAATAGCGGACGGCCTCGATGGGTTCGTCGCTCCCAATCCCCTTGAGGAATCGATCAAACCATTTAAGGTTCTCCGTGGGCTTGCCACTGTAAGGAGGGTCCATTGCGGCGACCTCCCCGAAATCGACGTCCTCGACCTTGGGGACGCCCGTCGCATGGGTCCAAGGGCCCAAGAACAATTGCTGGTTCGCGCGCGAGTGTTCGGTCGCCGAGCGTTGCTGCATCTGCTGGAAATTCAGGATCGATCCGCGGCCGAGGAAGTCATAGTACCCGACGACGTGCTGGACCGGGATATCCATCTTCTCATAGTCCAACTTGGTCTCGTTCAGGATCCACGAGCAGGTCGGCGCCAGGGCGTCGAGCTGGGTGCCTTCATGGGCCGCGAGCCATTGCACGAACCCCATGAACGAGGCCCCCCACATCGCGACCTTGCCATTGCACCAGGGCTGCTCCCGAATCCAGGCGACCGTGTCGAAGCCATCGGGTCCCTGACCCCAGGTATCGGTCTTCTCCCCGCCCGAACCGAACACACCGCGACAATCCTGGGTGATCGTGATGTAGCCGCCGGCCGCCATCAGACGCGCCTCTTTTTCAAACGGCTCCTGATCATAGACCGTCCGTAACAGAAGCACGGGCAACGGCTCCTCGATGTCGGGATCGCGATAGACGTTGGTTTCCAAGGTCACCCCGTCGCGCATCGTGACGAGTAAAGGCTCTTTCGCGATCTCACCGGCGTCGGCTGTTCCGACGACCAACGAGTGTCCGATCAAAACGATCAGGACGTACAATTGGTTCTTATCAAAAATTCCCATCCGGCCGACCCTCTCCGGCTGATTTATTCCAATCACGTGGGATTCTCGCCGCATCCGGCCGAAAATGCAAGGCCATTGATCCTCTCGATTCGGCGCCGGGTGCATCTCGCGGATCCGTGAGATGCACTCGCGGGATGGCGCCGCAAGTCAGTTCTCTGGCTCCCTGAAGGGGAGCAATTTGAATAGCCAGGGGTGTCAACCCCTGGACGTGGGAATCCCCAGATGTCACGACCCTGGAGGGGTCGAACAGGCCGCGTCACGTTATGATTCAACCCTTTCAGGGTTGTGGCAATTTTGGGACCGCGCACCGTGGGTTGACACCCACGGCTAATCACATTCGACCTCTGCGGGGTCGAGGATGAGGACGGATTTGATTTGTGCACCCTTCGACTCCGGGCCGGGTTTGCGGACCTCGGTGAGCCGAAGACGGGCACCTGCCGCCGGAGAAGTCTCCAGACGTCCGAGCCGCTTGGTCGCGATGACTTGAGCCCGATGAACAGGTGGTTTAATCAGGGCGGATATGCCTCGTCCAACAGACCGAGCAACTGTGCTTCGACAAATGGGATCGCGGGAAAATAGGCCGTCACCGTCACGTACCGGGGCTCCGACGAAGCAGAATCGTCTTCGCGGGCAGGAATCCGTGCCTTGTTCCGGTGCACCCGCCACGTTTCCTCATCCAAACCCGGATGATGAATCAGATAGACAACGGGCAGGCGGCCTTCAGCCTCAAAACGGTTCCTCAGCGTGGCGGGCAGGGCCTAGCGGATCGGTTCGGCAACCGGGAGCATGGGGGTTTCGATTGCCTCAAAGGTCCAGGATTGGTCGGGCTGATTCAGATAGGACGCCGGAAGATATTCGGGGACAAGATCGTCGATGCGATCCGGGTAGCGGTCGTGATGCCGATGATAGAGAACGACCCCCAGCATGATCCGCTGGAGGATCACCTCCCGATTAAAAAAGGCCCCGTCGATCCTGGCCAGCGCGTCGGGTTCAAGCCGAGGCGGTTCCCCTTCACGTTCCCCACGCTCATTCCAGCGATTCTAATAACCGCTCATCGGCCTGAGTTGGATGTTCATCAGTTTGCGGAGGCGTTCAACACGACGGTTCGCCTCCAGGATCGCCTTTTATCACCATCGACCCAGGCCATCGCCAGCCTCTCGCCCAACCGTCTCATCGTCGGTTTCAATATACTTGACACGGCTCGTTCGAGGGCCCCGCCAAACATCTCGTGCCAAGTGTTGACCGAATACCCGTAACTCCCCTTCGCGAGTTCAGAGGTGAATTGATCGAACTGATCCATGATCTCGACGGCCCGGAAGTGTTCGAGTTGGGCCTGCGGAACGAGCGCGGATTCGAGCGTCTCGCCCAGCCGAGTCAGGGCATGCTCGGGATAGTCTTCCAATCCGCCGAGCAGCCAAATAGGGTTCCGCGAACACGCCATCAACGGTAGACTCCACGGATAGGAACGAAGGCGAAAACTTTTCCAAATGTCGAGAAATGATTCCAATAATTCCCCGGCCTTCTCCTGGTCACCCCTCAGACAGGCCCTGACGATCGCGAGCAGAGTATTGGAACCGAGCCCTTGGAGACACCACCCGTGCGAGGGGTCGCCCTTCAGGTATTCAGCAATCACGGTCTCCGTCCATTCAGCCTCCAGCAGATACCGCTCGATGCGATCAAGTTTTCGGTCCAGATGGAATCTATAACGGCCGAGATTCGGACCTGAATCGAGTGGGGGAATGCCATTCTTGAGCAACGCCTGTTCGTCGCGCTCGATTAAGTCGCGCCGCGCGTTTGGATGAGAAGCAAAGCGGGTCTTGATCGAGTTGCGGAGCATATTCTTGGCCATATCGCCAAGGGCAAACCCTGGGCGATCCAATTGCTTCTCAACCATAACGACTCCGAAGTGAATTCCGTCACTTAGTACTTCACAACAACCCCTTTCGCGAATGTACAAGGTCACATTTGCCTCCGCTGGCATATCACCAGGGTGTTCCGGCGCGCTCAAAGCACAAAACGCTTCAGATTCCGCGAAAAGGCGACTCAATGGATTGTCGAGATCGAGTACCTCCGACGTTTCATCCTTCGCTTGGTGAGGGGTCACACCATCAGGGGTTTCGGGGGTCTCCTTCCTGGTTGGCGCGCCTGGGCTGCCCGGGGTGCCCAGCCTACTTTCGCGAAACCGCTCGACCTGATCCAAATGCTCGGCGTATCGTTCGCGCGCCTGCTTAAAGCCCGTTGGCCGGAACGAAATATAACAGTAAATCGCCCCCAGCACCGCCACGACAGCCAGCAACGCCAGCGACCATCTACGCAGGATACTCTTCAGGGTTGTTTGGGCGATTTCTCCATCCTCCTATCATGGAATAGGGAGGGCGGGATGAACGGACGGCTCGCGGGAGCCCCCCGACCTTTTACCCCTCCACGTCTATAGTCGCGCAACCGCGTTAAAGGTTTTCCGAAAATCTTGCGTTTTCCGTGAATGGGGGCGAATCCCTGGTCTCTTATTCCTGAAGTTTAGGATTGTCGCGGTGCCTCGCGCGGTCCCGATCCGTCTTTTTCTGCATCGATTGGGCGAACGCCTCTTGGAGGTCCACGCCGGTCTGGTTGGCCAGACAGATCAGGACGAACAAGACGTCGGCCATCTCCTCGCCCGGGTCGGCGTCTTTCTCGCCCACCTTGAAGCTCTGGTCGCCGTAGCGGCGGGCCATCAGGCGGGCCAGCTCGCCGACTTCCTCCATCAGGATCGCCGTGTTGGTCAGTTCCGAAAAATACCGGACCCCCACCTCACGGACCCAGTCGTCCACGATCTGTTGGCATTCGCTGAGCGTGGGGGGCATGGGTTGGTTCTCCGATTGTGGTGGGTTGGGGGGAAGGGATCAGGGTCCAGTCGCCGACGCGCCAAAGCCGCTATGGCGACGGCGCGGGTCTAGGGTTAAGACGTTTGTGAGATCGCCGCTTGCCCGCTTGCGGGTCCGGCATTGTTTCTCATGGCCTGATAGGTCAGGCACTTCGGCCCATGGGGTAATCCTACGCCTTGTCCCGCCATCTTGTCCATTTCTCGCTTGCTCTGCGGGGCGCGAGAATCGAGCGCCCAAGACCGGCGGAAAAAGCCCAAGGCCGACCCCGGCGGCCGCGGCGGCCGGCGACCAATCCACAAAGGCTTGACTCTCGACGCGGATATCGATAATGTTTTCCTTTCCTTATGGAAGTCTGATCATCCGGGTCTGAGGGCCGGAGAGCACCGGTTCCAGTCCGGCCGCCCCGACCATCATTTCGGCCAATAGAATCAGGGGGTTTGTGGAAAATCACTTGATGCCATAAAACCCCAATACCGCCTCCGTTCGGGCCCGATTCCGGCCCCGTTCCCGGAAACATTCCGGAAACATTCTCGCCCCGGCTGAGGACCCCCTCACCGGGGCCTTTCTTCGTCCACCCTTCGGTGTGTGCCGGCGGGTGCGCGGGCTCGGCTCGGCGGCTCGGAAGAGCTTGTTCGCCACCGAGACCCCCTCCATCCCTAGAAATCCAAGTAGGGGGGGCGGGCCGGTGGGACTCCTGCCCCTCATAATTTTTATTTCCGCCGGGGGGTGGTCGGATATGGGTGCACGGCGGGAAACGCCGCTACGGGCGTGTATGGGCGGTTGGGGCGCGGTTCTCGTGCAATCGGCAACGGTTGTGATAGGCCCAAGCGGTGTCAATAGCCATCATGCGGAATCTCAGCGATGCAAAGAATCTAAATTCGTTAGGCCGTAAAGGGGGAAACCGGATGGAAATCCTCTATTCAGACGATGCGCTTGCCCCATTTCTTCCGTTGCTACACGACGGCGAATTGGTGGAATTGTGTAATGCGATGGAGCTGAGGGACAATTTAACCTTAGCCTTTTATTGACAGCGCCCCCCCCAGCCAAAATCTCCACGGGCTTATACTTGCGGACTTTGGAGACCGCGACAATTACGTCTGCGAAAATGAAGATGACGAAGGACCTGAGCCCTCCTTTATGACCGTTGCCCCGTTTAGTCCACCAGGTAGCCGCTCACCTTGATGGGGACGGCGGCTCCATCGAGTCGTTGACCGAAGATCTCGTTCTCCCCGTCGATCAGCGGCGCGACGTCCTCGTCGCCGGTCCAGACCACCAGGAACTCATTATCCGTGCTGTTCCAGGCCGCGGCGGGATAGGACGCGTCCGACGCGATATCCCCATCGGTCCCCATGTCGCTGATACGTTCGTCGGGGCCGCCCTCCGCTCCCGTCGCGCCGGCGACCACCTGGAAGAAGACCTCGTTATCCTCATCGACCTGGGGGGCGGTGTCGTCGTCGCCCTCCCAAACCACCAGGTAGACGTTATCGGTGGCATTGTACGAAACCCTGGGGGAATAGGCGTCAAAACTGGCGCTTCCGTCCGTCGCTCCCATATCGCTCAGACGCAGGTCTCCGCCGATCTCGGCCCCGCCGGCGCTGATCCGCTGGCCATAAATCTCGAATTCGTCATCAACAGTCAGCGACCCGGTGTCGTCGTCGCCATGCCAAACCACGAGAAATTCGTTGTCAGTCACGTTCCAGGCCACGTCGGGGCCGTAACCGCCCACCGTGATGAAGCCGTCGGTCCCCATGTTGCTGATGCGGAAATCGTTGGTTCCCGTCTCGGCACCGGCCGCCGTCAGGAGTTGACCGAAAATCTCCCCCTCGCCGTCAACCAACGGCGCCGTGTCGTCCTCGCCCGACCAAACCACCAGGTATAGATTGTTGGTGGCGTTGTAGGCGACGGCCGGATCGAAACCCACGAAGGCGGTGCTTCCGTCGGTCCCCATGTCGCTGATGCGGATGTCCGATCCGATCTCCGCCCCCGTCGCCCCGTCGAGCAGTTGACCAAATATTTCGTTCTTCCCGTCGACCAGCGACCCGGTGTCGTCGTCGCCATACCAAACCACGAGGAATTCGTTGTCGGTCGCGTTCCAGGTCACGTCCGGGCCGTAGGCGTCATAGTTCGAATCCGCGAGCGGCCCCATGTCGCTGATGCGGAAATCGTTGGGGCCCGTCTCGGCGCCGGCCGCCGTCAGGAGCTGGCCGAAGATTTCAAATTCTCCATCGACCAGCGACCCGGACCCGGTGACGTCGTCGCCCTCCCAAACCACCAGGTATAGATTGTTGGTGGCGTTGTAGGCGACGCTGGGCTCGTAGGCGTCCAACGCGGTATTCCCATCGCCGCCCATGTCGCTGATGCGGAAGTCCGATCCGATCTCCGCCCCCGTCGCCCCGTCGATCAGTTGACCAAAGACTTCGTTCTCCCCGTCGACCAGCAACCCGGTGTCGTCGTCCGCCCGCCAAACCACGAGGAATTCGTTGTCCGTGCTGTTATAGGCGACCTTGGGAGTGTAGGCGTCATACGCGGAATTCCCGTCGCCGCCCATGTCGCTGATGCGAAAATCGTTGCTTCCGACTTCCGGGTCGATCGTGACGGGATAATCGGCGGCCATCAGATCGGCGGCGCTCACGATG
>CAUZJO010000015.1:0-43710 GCA_963580245.1 Candidatus Sumerlaeia bacterium
GGGTGGTGATGGCGGCGGTCAGGGTGGTCTTGCCGTGATCGATATGCCCAATGGTCCCCACGTTCACATGGGGCTTGGTACGCTTAAAGACCTCTTTGGCCATGATTGGTGGACCTTTCCTTAGGACGGCACCGCGGCGGCCCGAGGCGCGAATCAATCCTTGAATGTTGGGAGGCGAACGCCAGAGCCCTCAAGGGGAAATCCTGTCAAAGCCGGTTTGGAAAATCAAGGGCGGATTGGGGCCGGGTCAATGCGTTTGCGTCGCCCCGAAGATGCGGTTAGGGTGTTGAGGCGCGACTGACCGGACGTGGAATTTAAGAAATGGCTTTTGAGTCTTATCCGATGCTGTTCGAGCCTTTCTATTCGCTCCGTCCCTGGGGCGGACAGCGGCTGGCCCGCGAGTTGGGGAAGAACGTTCCGGCTGAAAAAAAGCCGTGCGGCGAGGTGTGGGAGCTCTCCGATCATCCCGATGGCCGGTCCTCGATCGCCAACGGGCCGTACGCCGGCATGGAGTTTGGAGAACTGGTTCGGCGGTTCCCGCGCGGGATGTGCGGGGTGGATGCGCCTCCCGAGCGTTTCCCGCTCCTGGTCAAGTATCTTGACGTGGGCGACGACCTCTCGATCCAAGTGCACCCCGCCGACCACAATGCCCCGCCGGGCGATCGTGGGAAGACCGAGTGCTGGTACATCATGGACTGCGCGGATGGGACGGAACTCATCCTTGGCGTGAGTCCCGGGGTGGACGCGCGGCGGCTGGCCGAGGCGGCCCGAACGGGACGGATGGAGCCTTGCGTGCGGCGGGTGCCTATCCGCCCCGGCGATTTCATCTACCTCCCCGCCGGCACGATCCATGCCGCGCTGGCCGGCACGCTCATCTGCGAGGTCCAACAGTCCTCCAATACGACATACCGGCTCTGGGACTGGGGCCGCAAGCCGCTCCGTCCGTTGCACATCGAGCAAGCGGTCGCCGTCGCCCAATATGATCCCGCGCGCAACCCCGAGCCGGTCCATGTCCCGGACCTTCCGGGCGGCGGTTGGCGGCGGTTGGCGCGCAATGACACCTTTGAAGTGCGGACGGCGCGTTGGGACGGCGGCGAGGCCGAAGAGAACCGGTCAGCCAATCGCCACGGCCTGATCCTCAATGTCGTCGAGAATGGAGGCCGACTGGTTTCGGGCGGGGGCGCCGCAGAGACGCTCCTGACCGGGCAGACGTGGTACCTGCCTGCCGGCCTCGATCAATGGCGCCTGGAGGCGGGCCCCGACGGCCTGCGTGTCCTCCTGAGCGAATCGCTCGAATTCGCCCCCTGATTTCCGATTGCAGATGCATTTCACTCGAAAGCCGTCAGATTCGGCCTCAGCACCCGCTGGTTTTTGAAGTCGAACGGGAGCACGACGTTCTCGCCGGGGGCCAGGATGTGGGCCTTGATGAAGAAGAAAACGTCCATGTTGCGCTCCAGGTCCTCCTGGCTGCGAAAGAGCAGGCTCAGCAGCGGGATGCTGCCCAGGATCGGCACGCGCTCCTCCCTGTGCGTCGCGCGGCGGGTCTTGAGGCCCCCGATCACGCATGTCTCCCCTTCGTTCATCGTGATCCGCGTGCTGGTCGAGGACTCGTTGAAGACCGGCCGTTCGACGTTCTGCTGGGTGATGAACGATGAGACCGAGGAGACCTCAAGGTTGCGCATGTCGAGGGTGACGATTCCTGGGCGTATCGAGACAATGGTGGGCTGGACCTCCATTTTGACCCCGACTCTCTCCCAGCGGACCAACATGTTTCGGTGCTCGTCCAGGTCTAGGAAAGGGACCTCGTCGGCCGCTTCGATCCTCGTAACCGTGTTGTGGAGCGCCAGCGCGATCGGCCGGGTGCGGATGGCCGCGTCGCCCGAATCGAGCAACGCCCGCAGACGGGCCGAGATGGCGGAGCTGCCCAGGTTCATCCCGACCAGGCTGACGCCGAAACCCGGTTGCCTGCCCTCATCGAAGCCTACCTTTGTGATGCCGTCCAGTTGCTTGAGCAGCACCGGCACACGGACCGGATTGAGCGGGCGGCCAAGCCGCACGTCGCCGCTATCCAAGACCTCGGACCCTTCGGTCACAATGCCTCGTTCGCTAAAGCCGAGGCCATCGGAGTTTGGGGTGCGTATCGTGCCGCGGTTGAGCTGATTGAAGCCGTACTTGATTCCCAGGTCGCGCGTGCGTTCCTCGTTGACCTCGACCACCAGCGCCTCGACGGCCACCATGTGATAGTTTTTGTCGTCTTTGCGGGCGATTTCCTCGATGAGTTCGTCGTCCACCTCGGATGATCCCACCGGCGCGATGAGACTGGCGAGTATCCCGGCGAGCCGCCACGACAAGGACGGGCGGTACAGCGAACCCATCTTAAAAACTCCCGCTCAGTGGCTCCAGCGGATCAATGATCTGATAGGGGTGGACGATCTCGGGCTTGACCAGGAAAACCAGTTCGGCCTCGTCGCGCAGGGTCTTCTTGCTCGAGAGAAGCCACCCCAGCAACGGCACCTCGCTAATCCACGGGATGCCGCGGCGCCGGTCGCTCTCGCGCGAGGTTTTCATGACGCCGGTGATCGAAACGGTGCGATCGGGGATGATCACCCTGTTCTCGATCATTCTGGAGTCGACCGTGGGCACGCGTGAGGGCTCACCATAATTGTTCAGGCCGATGCTGATGAATCCGGTCAGGTCGCTGACGGTGGTTTTCATGTCAAGGGTAACCAATTTTCCCTTCACGTCGAGCACGGCCACGTCCATGGTTACGCCACTGTCTTTATATTCGGTCACCGAAGCCAACGCCGCGCCGACGGATTTGGTCGTCTCGTAGGGAATCCGAACCGCGTTCGAGAGTCGCCTGCGTGTGACGGGCGCGAGATCGGGGCTGTTGATCTCGAACGGGCTGTTATCGGCCTCGACTTCCAACATGATCGACGGCTCGGAGAGGATGCGAACCGACCCGACCTGCTCCAATATCTCGACCACTGCGTCAAACGACCCCGGGTCGTTGGCGTCCATCCCGTCGAAGAACAGCCGCGTGGCCGAGGTCAATGCGGGATCGGCGGGCAGCATCAAGTCCGCCGCGTCCAAGATCGCGCTCTTCATGCCTTCGTTGCGCGTATAGGCGACGACGAAGTCGAACTCCATGCTGTTGCTGGTTTGCCACTCCAGAATCCGGACTTCGACGCGAACTTGTTCGGGCAATGGGGTCAGGGTCAGGGTCGGGATCGGATCGGACCCTGACGGGGGAGCTTGGGCCGCCGCGAGACCAAAAAAGCCCAGGCAGGCCACCGCAAGGACGCTCAGTCCGGTCACGCCGAGTGGCCCGGCACGGGTTGGAAGTGTTAGTAAGACCTTCATTGGCTCGTCCGGCCCTCATTCCCAACCGCGCGGGATGCATTCATATTGGGTGATGTTGTAGAGGCTGTCGTAGCTGTCGGCATCGGCGCGGAAAGCCCGAATCTCGCCCGGACCGAGCATCCCGATGCGAACCACCCGAACGTCAAGGATACGGTGGTTCGCGTTGAGGAACCGCACCTCGATTTCGACATCGTGCAAAATGCGGCTGCTCTGGTTGCGGACCAGGCCGGTCACGGTAAAGAAGCGTTCGGCCTGCAGCACGTCATTGTCCAAATCGCGCGCCTTGTAGTCGTAAAGGTTGTAGATGACCAGCGGGCGCCGCTCGCGGACGATCCGCTCGATTTCGGCCGGGGTGATCGGGATCGGTCGGCCCTCTTCGTCGAGCATCATCCGCTCATGGGCGAGTCGGCGTTCTTCGACGGGGGCGTCGAGCTCCAAAGCATTGTGGTAGTAGCGCACGGCCTCCTCGTAGTCCCCCAGTTCGTAATAGACATTGGCGATCGCGGTGACGACGCGCGAGTCGTTGGGGTGGTCGACATGCAACTGGCGAAGGGCATCCAGGTCCCGCTTGGCGCCGGACAGGGCTTCCTGGGTCGCCGGGCTGCTCGGCGACTTCAGCACGTCGATTTTATGAATGTATTCGCGGGCGTCCGGGGCGTAATGGCCGATTGGATATTCGCGGAGGTAATCCAGGAAGGTGGCGCGCCCCGCTTGGTAACTGGAGATCGTGTAATAGGCGATGCCCCGGTTTATGGTCAGGCGCTGGCGCGTCTCGCCGGGCGGATAGCGGTCGCTTAGGCTCTCATAGCGGGTCGCGGCGAGGGGGTAATTGCCCGCATTGAACGCTTGGTCGGCGCGGACGAGCTGACCGTGCAGGCGCATCTTGACGGCTGTTTCGCAGCCGCACAATAGCACGGGCGTGAGAACGGCAAGGAGCTGGAGGGGGAGTCGTGGTGACCACCGCATGACGACCGAATGACCTTCCGGAACAGACTGCTTTCAATCTCAACGGGACCTTTTCAACGTTGGTCTCATGTCGGTTGTATTCGCAAAGTGCTGGGTTGTGCTTATTATTCTTCTTCTGGGGGAACCCTCACCTATCGGTACTTTGGCACTGTGGTACAACATTAGGGATCGTTTTCTCCATATCCCTAGTAGATGCGACCCGTCCCGGCGTCCGAAAGTTTGGCGCGGGTGCTGATTGGTTGTGAGAACTTGGTTTACGTCAGATGGCCGCCCGGCGGACGGCCCCCGAGCCCTGCCGATTTCGGGCCGAACGAGAGGTTGCTCGGGGTCGCGCCTATTTGCGTGTGCCGCGCTGGCGCCTGAGCTGCGGACGTGGCGCGAGCCCGGGCTTGGCGGGGGGTGGGGCCGGATCGGCATCGGGGGTCGCGGTCTGCTCCGGAATGCGCTGGATACCCTTCGCGCGCCGCGCCCACCAGATGCAAACACCGACCAGGAGCGTCAGACAACTGATGATCTGGGACGTTGACAGGGTTGCGCCCAGCCACAGACCCCGCTCGGCATCGCCCCGCAGGAATTCCAATCCGAACCGCTCGACGCTATAAACGATCATGTAGACGGCGAAAACCTGACCGGAGAACCGCCGACGGCGCCACAACCAGACCAGCAACATGCAGATCAGCAAATTGCCGACGGCTTCGAAGAGCTGCACCGGGACCACGGGCAACGAAGCCGCGGCGCCCGGTTTCAACCAACCGGCCTGAAGCTGGTCCATATAGGCCATGTTGAACATCGGATGAGCGCCGCCGGCGTCGGTGACCAAGGGATAGCGCATCGCGACGGCGGCGAGCGAGGCGGGGCCGTGATCGGCGTCGCAAACCCGGCCATAACAGCACCCGGCCAGAAAGCAACCGATCCGGCCGATCGCGTGGGCCAGGGCGACCCCCGGCGCAAGGATGTCAACGGTCTCGAGCAACGGCATCCGCCGCTTCAGCGTGAACCAAACCGCGACGGCCAGCGCCAGCATAAACCCACCGAGAAAAACGAAGCCCTGTCGCGAAAGGATCAAGGCGGCGGGGTCGCGCATGAACTCGCCCCAATTGAGCAGGATGTAGAAGATGCGCCCGCCGACGAATCCGGTGATCAGGAGCAAGAACGCGAGGTCCAGGAAGAAATCCACCCCTAGCCCGCGACGCCGCGCCAGGCAGGCGATGAGCCGCAGCCCGGCCAACATGCCCACCACGATCGCCACGCCATAGGTCCCGATCGTAAAGTCACCGATGTTGAGAAAGATCGGATGCATGCCCGGTCGCCGTTCCTATTTGTCCGTTCGGCGTTCGATGATGACGGTCCGCCGCGGCCCGGCCTCGGGTTCCGTGTCGGTGTCGGTGTCGGATTTCATTTCACGTTCCAATCCCCGCCGCCCTCGATCACGTTCGGCTTGCCGCATCGCGCGTTTAAGCTCGCTTTCGAGCTTGTCGGTCAACTCCAGGGTGTAGACTCCTCCCTCCTCAAGCGCAATCTCCCACGGGGGCGGTCGAAGCAGTTGACTCTCGTCGGGCCGGCCCACCACCAAGTTGACGTGCCAGCACCCCGGCTCCAGGGCGATCCACTGCTCACCCTTGAGGCACAGCGGGACCCGCACGCCGCGCGCCTTCGGTTGCTCGATCGGCTCGAAAGTCCAGACCGGCCGCAGGCGATCCATCTGATTATCAAGCCGCAAGGCCCCCGACTCCAATTCACGGGCCACTTTGGGGGGTCTGGCCACTCTCCGCAGGGGGACGGCCGGTTCGGTCGGTTCATTCTCCAGGCGACGTTGCTTGATCTCTTTGAATCGAGCGCGGATTAGTTCAATGTCCTCCGGAGTCGGCGACTTGGGGGACGGAGGCGCTTGAGCGCGCCCCACGCCACAAGCCGCGATGAACCCCGCCGCGAAGCAGATGGAGCGCGAGATGGATTTGGCGCGCGAGTCGATCATGGAGCGCAAACTATCACTTCTTGGTCAGGTCTTGGGCGAGTTGAGCGCAACGGTTCCGCGGATAGCCGTTTGGACAGTATTCACGGACGCGCAGCCGGACCTCGAGTTGATCCTCGGCCAACACTCGGCAGGCCTCCACGTCCACCTCGGGAACGGCGATGATCGTCAGAATGACGTCGGGGACGTATTCCTTGCAGATCGTCGTGAACTCGCGCATCGCCCCCCAGGCGCGATCGGGATCTTGGGGCCGGCCGATCCGGTTATAGGTCGCCTGATCATGGGCGACAAGATTGATCGCAACCGCATCAACCAGGCCCGCCATCTCCGGGATGATGTTGCGTCCATTGATTAGATTGCCGCAGCCATTGGTGTTCAACCGCACCCGAGAGCCTTGCTCTTTGAGCCGCCGGGCCGTTTCCAGACACACGTCCCAGCGCAAGGTCGGTTCGCCCAGGCCGCTCAAGACTATCTCATGATAGGCCTGGGGGTCCTCGATCCGGTCGAGCAGTTGTTGCGCCTCCGGCTCCTCCCCTAGTTGCAGGAAGTGACCCATCACCATGTAATCGCTGCAACGCTGGCAAAAATAACAGTCGTTCGTGCAGCGGTTGGTGATGCAAAGATAAAGCGTCTTGCGAATCTGGTAGGTGAGGGTGGCGTCGATCCGCCTGGGCAGGTCGAAAACGCGAACGGCGTTGGCTTTGGTGATGCGCGCGGCGTCCTGGAAGCTCAATCCGCTGAGGTCGGCCAGCGCCTTGATCGTGTGTTTCATGTAGGAAGGTTCATTGCGGCGACCGCGCTTGCATTGGGGGGGCAGATACGGGGCGTCGGTCTCGCAGACGATCCGCTCCAGAGCCACGCGCCCGACAAGCTCGCGTAGCGCCGTCCCATTGGGATAGGTGATCGCGCCGCCGATGCCGAGATAAAAGCCCATGTCGATGAAGGCACAAGCCTGTTCATGGGTCCCCGAGAAACAGTGAATGATCCCCCGGCGCGGAACGCGCTCGTCTCGCCGGATGGTCTCCAGCAGGTCATCGTAGGCGTCGCGACAGTGGAGCACCAGCGGCAGTTCCCGCCGCGCGGCGAGGTGGGCCTGGGCCAAGAAGCATTCCTTCTGGCGGCCGGAATTGAATCCGGGATAATGGTAATCGAGCCCGATCTCGCCGATGGCGACCACGCCTTCGTGGCGCGAGAGCTTGTCAAGCTCCAGCAGCTCGGAGGGCGAGAACTGATCGGCATGATGCGGATGCACGCCGACCACGACCGACACGCTGCGATGCCCGCGCGCCAATTCCACCGCCTTGCGGCTGGACTCGATCCGATCGCCGATGACGACCAACCACTCGATCCCCGCATCCTCGGCCCGATCCAGAACGCGGTCCAGATCACGGGAAAATTTCTTGTCCTGCAAGTGGACATGGGAATCGATGAGCATCGGCGAAACAGACTACACCACGGACTTGTGGGGGACGGACAACGACCGCCACCACAAAACCATTTTAGCGCCGCGGGACCGGTATTTGAATCGAAATCATGGGCCGGGGGAAGGACCCGGGCGCATCTCGCTGATCCGAGAGATGCGCCCCTGCGCTGACATTCACCGAGAATTCGGTTGCAGGCACGGCCCCATTATGTTGATATTCAAGCCAGCGATTGTGCTCTAAAAAAGGGGAGAACAAGGGATGAATCGAATCACGCGGCGAAACTTCTTGCATGGCTCGGTGGCCGCCGGCGCCTCGCTGGCGCTGCCTCGCCGGATCATGAGTCAGCAGCCCAAGTCCAACGTCCTGGGCGCGAATGACGACGTGCGCGTGGCGGTCGTCGGTTTTAACGGCCAGGGCAAGTATCACATCTGGAATCTCCAAAACATCCCCGGCGTGCGGATCGTGGCGCTGTGCGATCTGGACGAGGAAACCCTCAAGGGCGATTCCTTGAAGAATTACCTCATGGAACACTTTAACCAGACTGAAAAATTTAGAGAGAAACAAGGTAATGTCGCCGCCCACGTCGACGTGCGTCGAGTCTTGGATGACCCGGGCGTCGACGCGATTGTCATCGCAACGCCTGATCACTGGCACGCGCTCATCGCCATCTGGGCGTGCCAGGCGGGTAAAGACGTCTATGTCGAAAAACCCATCTCGCACAACGTTTGGGAAGGTTACAAGCTGGTCGAAGCGGCGCGAAAGTACGATCGCATCGTCCAGGCCGGAACCCAGCGCCGCTCGGACCAAGGGATGCCCGAAATGGTGCAGTACCTCCAAGAAGGCAACCTGGGCGAGATGCGCGTGGCCTACGCGATGGGCTATTGGGGCCGCCCGAGCCTCGGAAACGTGGCCGGACCCCAGGCGCCGCCCGCCACGATCGATTACAACGTATGGTGCGGCCCCGGCCCGCTCGAACCCCTCTTGCGCAAACGGCTCCATTATGACTGGCGTTTCTTCTGGAACCCCGGCTCGGGCGAACTCCCCAACAACGGCGTCCACTTCGTCGATCTGGTTCGCTGGATTCTCAAGGAGGACTCCCTGAGCGCGCCGGTCATGAGCGTGGGGGGACGATTCGTGTGGAACGACTGCGGCCAAACGCCCAACTCCATGTTCACCGTCTGGGACACCAAACCGGTCCCGATCATCTGTGGGATTCGCAACCTGCCGCGCAAAACGGGTGACACCGCATTGGACCATGTCAAGGACGTCCGAGCAGGCGTGGTCATTGAATGCGAGCACGGCTGCGTGGCGGGCGGCTGGGCCTACGACAACGAAGGCAACAAACTTAAACAATTCAAGCTCGATCAGGGCGGCCAGCACATGGCCAACTTCATCAAGGCCGTGCGTAGCCGCAAGCAAAGCGACCTGAACGCCGACATCCTCGAGGGTCACATCTCCAGTTCAATGTGCATCCTCGGAAACATTTCGTATCGCGTCGGCAAGGCGTTGCCGGCGGACGAAATCAAGGAATCGCTCCAAGGCAACGCGGTGGCGCATGAAAGGTTCACGAGCTTCCAGGCGCATATGGAGGCCAACGGCGTCAACCCGGCCGAAGACAAGGCCACGATCGGCCCGTGGATCAAGTTCGATCCGGAAAAAATGCACATCAGCACGGACCACCCGACCGCCGAACTGATGGCGAATGCCCTGCTGAAACCAAAGTATCGCGAGCCCTTCGTGGTGCCCGACCAGGTTTAGCGGCGTTATTTGAGAAACCTTTCACTTGAGACGAAGCGGGCGACTTTTCTCACGGGTGCCTGGTTGCCGCGGTACTTTGCGTGGTGCGCCAGCGGTAGGCCGAGGTCCGGCTCCACGCTCACGACCGTGTTCCCCTTCAGCTCGACCTGGCATTCTTGTTTCTGCAGAACCATCTTAACGGATCGGGTTTTCATTGGGAATTCCAGCTCGATCACGGCCTTGCCTTCTAAGCCGAATAGCTCGATGTAACCGTCCGACCACGCCGCGTCGCGCTCTTCGCCATTGACTGCGCAAGCGACCGCTTCGCGGTCGGTCCATTCCGGAATTCGGATACGGACGCGGTCCCATTTGGGATTCTCATCCAACACGAGATCGGGAAAAGTCTTCGCCTTCTTGCGCGGGGATTTCATCTTAACGACGACCCGGCCCTCATATGGCAGGTGGCTCTTGATATCCGCCCACGGCGAAACGCGGTTCATCAGCAGATTGATCGTGAGCGTCTTGTCATCCGCTTGAAGGATGCTGTCCCAAACGTAATAAAGCGACCGCGAGCAATTGCCGTTGCAACACCCGATGGCCACGTGTCGCAACGACGGATACATCGAGTGGGCGAACACGCCCATGCAGCGATCCGCGCCGTCTTCCAGTTGGAACGATCCGGGCTCGAGGTTCTTCATGTAGGCAACGGGCATTTGCTTGATCTTGGCCACGTCGCCGGCATGGATTTGAAGATTGACCAAGGTATTTCGGACCCAGCGATCCACGTCCTCCCAATAATCACCCTCGCCGGCCAGGGTCAGCATCAGACCGACGTTCACCATGTCCGCCACGAAACACGAGCAGGTCGGATCGCTGATCAGAATCCCGCTATTGTTCTTGTCGCGCGGCCCGAGTTCCCGCTCCTCTCGCCAAATGGTCGTCCCGTCATCGGCCATGAACTCAAACCCCTTCTTCACCCAGGCGACCATTTCCTCGTCACCGACGGTCAACGCATACGATAAATTTGAGAGCAGGGAATGGGTGACGTGCACGTCGTGATCGGCGAGGGGACGTCCCGTCTCGGGGTCAATCATCTGGCCGAACTTGACCAGGTAATCGGCCAGGCCGCCGCCCAGGTCCAACGCGGGCTCGAACCCGGTCAGGCGATACCAGATGGCGCAACCCTGCGGGATGAACCCGACGATGTAAGTCGCCGGCGCGCCGGTCATCCCCTTTTCCACCGGATAGAGGCCCACGTCGGCACTCGGAATCACGGGGCCCTCTCTCGGGTTCGTGTCCCACGGCGTGTAACCCCGGGCCAGGCGAAAATAAAGCGTGCCGTCCTTCTCCAAAGCCATCTCGCGCAGGCGACGGATTTTCCGCTCCGCCAATTCCCTCCACAATGGATTGCCGTCATGCTGATACCAGGCGGCGTAGGCCAACAGTTGCCGGCCTTCTCCAAAGATGTCCGAATACGGCTTGTTCACTTCCCGAAGGTGGTCGTTAAAGATCGCCCACGGTCGGTTTTCGACGGGGTAATAGCAAAGTCCGTCCTTGCCGGTAATATGAACGATGCTGCCCATCAGTTTCCCGTCGATGTCGATGTTCTCATCACTCCCCGTCATCACCCTCAACCCGGGCAGGGCTTCGAGCCACTTCGGGTTGATGTTCACCAATCCTCCCCCGATCACAAATTTGGGCGGGTTCGAGTTAAGCCGCAGGCCGCAATACTGCTCATAATCCAACTCCGGTGCCACCAGACTCGTCAGCGCGTGGATGGCCATGCTCGCGTGGTCCACAAGATCCAGCGTGTCCGGCATCTCGACCTCATACCGTTCGCCCGCATAGGGCCCGACGCTTATCTCCTTCGGCAACGATTGATCAAGATACTCGTCGTCCCGTGCGTGTGCCATCTCGGGCGAAAGAAGGATCAAGCTGATCAGTAGACCGAACGTCCCTTCAATCTTATGCATCCTACCCAAAGCCTCCATATACAACTCAATGTACGTACGCCTCAACATGTCGGTGCCACCAGTATCTCATTAATCCATTACCGTTTCAATTCAGCTTGGACGTTTTCAACGGAAACGAGTGCATCTCACGGATCCGCGAGATGCACCCAATCATGGCGAGGCATCCTCGCACGTCGTCTCGGCGGAGATGGGTCCGGAAAGACCCTGGCGATAGTGAAAGTAATCGATCAAGAACTGCTGGTTCTCCGGAGCGCCCTTCCCGGTCTGATAACTGAAGGAGTGGTCGTACATGGTCTTGATTTCGTAAGGCGATTCCCAGACCGGCGTCAGGAACCACGGATCGTCGGGCTTGGCCTTGACGCCCATCTGCAAGCGCCGCGTGTCGATCACCCGGACCAGCACGTGAAGCGGCTTGTGCGACAGGATTTCTTCGGGAACGCCATCGGGAAATTGGGGGCCGAATTTGGTATCCATGTAGAGTTCCCAGGCTCGACCCGATTTGCCGATCTGGACGCTCCCGGCCTTGTGTCCCTCCCCAGGGAAGTTGGCCACGCCGGGATGCCACGAGTTCGCGTTGCTTTTCGAAGCGTTCCGCACGCCAAATCCCGTGACGATATTCCAGGGGATGGTGTCGTCGGGCGCGATAAAACTATACTCCAGTTCCCAAGGCGGCGCGTAGTGGGCCAAGTCCCACGGGTCCCCGGGCCCGAATGCCCCACCCGCCAGGTTGTTCCCGCCGCCCAGCGTGACGGTCAAGTACCCCGGATGAGACCATGTCTCCGCGATGTGGCCATGCAATTCGGTCGAAAACAGACCGATATGGCCCGGGTGATTGAAGTCATGGGTATAGTGTTCAATCGTGGGAAAGGGCGGAAAAGACCGAAAGTCGACAAAGCTAAAGTATGCCTCGGCGTCGCGTTGAGTCGGTTTGGCATTGGGCCAACGCTCCTGAATCCATGAGGTGGGCGCGAGGATGGGTCCGATGTTCCACACGCCGGTGATCTCGCCCCAGCGCGAGACGTCCAGCGATTTTCCGATCTGGGGCGAGTTCTGCTGATCGAAGCGCAGCAGGAACCTGACATGAGTGGGGCTGCTGATGATGCATGAGGGATAGTAATGGACCTTCGAGGGGCCGATCCCCTTCCCCTGATAATGAACCGTGCGCAGCTCGACGTCCCAGTCGCCCTCAAAATCGGGATAGAGCGCGGCGTCATCGCCGTCGCCCCAAACAAGAAACTGCTCCGCCAGCCCTTCCTCGGGCCACGCCGAGCCGATATGGACGAAATAGACCTGAAAGGCGTGGGTATCGGGCGGTTTTTGCGTGCGGTCCGCGGGCCAGGTCGAGGGATCGGAGAAAGTCAGTTCAACGTTGATCCCGATGGCGAGATTGACCTGGACCGTCGACGTCTTGCTCCAGAAGGAATGCATGACGTCCATTTCGCACCCCCAGGGCGTCGGATAGTCGCTCAGGGGTATCGGCTCATTGAGGATCCCCTTGATCTCCTCATCCTTTCCCGAATGATAAATCGTCAACAGCCCGGGATGCTCCGCGGTGGAGATAAAGGCTTCGGGCGAGGCCTGAAACTGGTAGGGATCGAGCGAGCCGGGCGTATCGAAGTGCGTCGAAAACTGCCTGATGTCCTTCGACGGCCCCGGCTGGGCCCCGCTATCGATGGCGAGGGCCAGGGCAATGGTCATGATGGCGAGGTGGCTCCAGAGTCTTTGTCTCATAACCGTCCCTTCTTGGAATGGTCACGGCGAGGCTGGTCACCCCCCCCCCGCTGATGTCGATACGGCCCGACTGGTCGCGTGACCAATCGGGCCGCATCAAATCACGTCAATACCCGTTCACCTGTTCGTGTGGTTCCCAGATCCCGACGGGAGCCGCATGGCCCAATCAATGTGGCCCAGGACATGGATCCCTATCCTATCCTCGCCTCAATCAAGGACGGTCCAGAATCCCGGATCGACCGGATTGGGAGTCGGCTCCCGCATAAGCGCCCACTCGAACACCCGCTCAACCAACTCCACACCCGCCGACGTGTAGTTCTCGAGGTAAACGTGCGTGGAATGCGGGAAGAAGAAGACCCGGCGGGCCGCCGTCGGCTCTCCGTCCTCGAACAGTTGGCCAACTTCCATCGCAACGATCGTCCCCTGGGTGTCGTCAGCGTCGTTGGCCGCGGCCAGGATCGTCGCCTCGCTCAACCCGGGATTAAGTTGGACGAAGATCCCAACGTCGGCCGGTGACCTGATCTCGACGATCTCATCCACGCTGAAATTCGCGGTGATGAAGTGGTTGTTATCAAGGATCTTGATATTCTGAACGTCCATCGTCGCGGCGCCGGTCGCGTCGGGGCCGAACAACCCGGTTGTCAGCGCGCCCAGCTCGTTCATGACGAACGCCGAGTCGCTCTTGCGATATGCCTCCATAAACCCTGCGGACGCGCCCGAACTCCCACTCTCACTGACAAAGATCAGGTCGTGCGTCAGCGCGTCGATTGTGGCCTGCTCGTCTTGGTTGACAACGGTCACGTTGTAGCCCAACACGGTGCGCATATGGTCGATCAGGGGCACATCGGAGGCGTGCGGCTCTTCGACGGTTCCGGCCTGGACATAGTAGATCGAAGGGCGTGGCGGCGGGATTTCAAGCGTTGTCCACTCCACGGCGGCCCTGAACATCGCCTGCCCGTCCGCGATCCAGCTCGAGGCCGCGGCGGTGTCGCCGAAGAAATAGGCCACGCGCCGCGCCGGGGCGATAAAGCCGTTCTCCATCTGGCTGCCCGTGTCGTAGCCGATGATCGTGAATTTTTCCGAATCTCCCGCCAGCGTCGCCACCTTCGCCGCGCCGGTCGCCGCGCCGCTTGGGACGCCCCATCGGAAGTCTTCATTTGATCCGTTGATGCCCACGTCCCCCGAATAGCCGGCGGCCAATGGATGGCCGGCATCGATGACGTCGATTCGGGTCTGGCCCGCCAGCGTCCCGTTCGAGTCGGGCGTCACCGAGTTGTCCGGCGTCATCTCGAAATCGTCGAACAATCCGTTCTTCCAGGTAATGACGCCCACCGGCGCGTCGCGGAACTTGGTCCCCACGTTGGCGGAGGTCACGGTCGATGAGATCACGATGATCGCCTTGTCGTCTGCGTCCGAAGCCTCGACGACCTCGTCGTGCCGCTGGACGACCCAGAAATTCATGACGTTCTCCAGGTAACTCCGCACGGCCGTGTCCCCGGTGCTGTCGGCGGTGTTGACGTCGACCACCAGCAGGGCCTGAACCGCGTCGTCCGGAGCCGTCGGCTCGGGCGTCGGGGTCGGCGTGGGCGGGGTGGACGGCAACGGCAGCCACGGGCCGCGCTCCACGCGGATATCGTCGATCACAATCGACTTGGGCTCGTCGGTGCCGTCGTTGGCGAACGTTCCCCAGCCGATCCAGTTATTCTGGTTCATGCTCATCCCGGTCCCTAGCGTATTGATGACGATTTCTCCGCTCGCCCCGCCGTTGGTGGACAATTCCAACAGCGAACCTTGAGTATCATGCAGGGTCGCCCGCAGGAAAACGGCGTGGTCCTTGTCGAAGGCGTCCTGATAGGGCTGGTTTATCGCCGGAATGGAGGGGCCGGAGTTTTGCTGACCCCCTTCATCCCACGTCATGATATTGAACCAGAAGCCGACGGCGGCCTCCTGGGTGTCTTTGGGATGGGAATCGTTCGCGAGGTGCCAAGGCCCGTAAATGGCCGAAGCACCCGGAAACGGGTTGGGATAATCGGCGTACCAGACGAGGAATTCTACGCGGATATTCTGCCCCCTGGGGAAATTGTTCGCGCTGTAAATATACGGCCCGAAATTGGTGCTCGATATCTTGCAGGCGAAGTCGCCGCCTCCCAGGTCGACGATCGTCACGTCGCCGACCCCTGGCTCGTCGTGCGGGGCCCACTTGGCCAGATCAATCGTCCCGCTGTTCCAGTCCTCCTCGAGTAGGACTTCCACTTGTCCCCTGGCGATCGAAACCATCAACAGGGCGACGATGGACAGCATCAGCCCTGAATAAAACTTGCTAAACCCGAATCTCATGTGAGGAACCCTCCGGATGTTGATTTGGTATTTATTTGCATCATTTCAGTAAACTGACAGAACCCCTTAATACAACACCCAGACCCAGTCCGCAAGACGATTTACGGGCGGCGAAACGGTATTCATGTCATCCTCCACGACGAGGTCGTCGATATACACCGAGCCCGCGCCGTTCTGACCCACCCCGAACGCGAGATAGAGCGGCGTGACCATTGACGGGGTCTGCACATGGGTGTCACCATCTCCGTCATTGTCCCAATCGTTCATGGGCGGGACGTAAGCCGCGCCTCCCGGGGGTACCGTCGGGTCCCTGGAATCAAGGAGGACATCGGCCTGCTGCATGCCGTCATTGGCGCCGCCAAAGTTACCCGGCGCCGACGTCAAGCCGGTCCACGTCATCCCGTCGCTCGACCACTCCAGAAATCCCCCCGCGTTGTCGCCGAGCCAACAGCGAATCCACAGGCAATTGGCCTTGGTCGGCCCGGAGGTTTTGAACGCGTCCACGTAGGCCTGATGCACCCGAGGCCCCGAGAGCGTCCCGCAACCGTTGCACAGATTTGCATCGCCATTATCGTCAAGGAGTCCGTTCTCCTCCCAGCGCGCGCCGCCGTGGGTGTTCCCAAACCAGTTGATGCCCGCCTCGATGTCATCGTTTACTTTTCTATCAGGATAGTCAATAAATCCATGCCAGGGTCCCAAAAGCCCCGCGCCGGAGGAGAATGTCGCCAAGCCCCAAGCCTCGGGACCGCCCCAGACCTTCAACGTGACTCGGGCATTATTACCCCGTTCAAAGGGTGTCGTGTTCTGTACCCGGACCTGGCTCCCCCACGTATCGAAGGCATTGTGCATGCCGGTGAGCAGCGCGTGATCACCGCTGCCCGGGTCCACCACGTCGCCGACCTTCTCACCAATGATTTGCGTGGGGAACGGTTCGTCGTTATTTCCGAGTTCCCAATCCGGATAGTTGGCGATTCCCGCCCCACCGTCGAAGTGTTCCTCATACAGCGCGTCCGCCCACGCAACGCCGCCAAGAAATATCACGAGCACCACGGCCCCGAGCAAAATCCGTGAGATATTCTTTGTCAGCACGATGATCCTCCGAAACCCAGAGAGTTATTATGAAATCAGATAAGGCGAAAAGTCTGCGGCGTGTCTACCTCCTTTCGATTAGATCACACCAGCGATGCCAAAGTCTTCCGTACGTATTGCAAAACGTTCGAATTATCCTTTGGCGCGCCGATCAGTGAGACAATGGCTACCTCCAATTCCGATGATGGCCGTGCTATCGCGCGCAGGGCCGCCCCTGCGCGCAACCCAGCCTCATGGATTGATTCAATCGTATAGCATCCATCCCTCAATCCTGTTTACACCGCCTGTTGTATAGGCAACGATGTCGTCAATGATGATAGCCCCTTGGTTTGCACACCATCCCAGGTAAAGCATCGGCGAAGCCCCACCGTTCCCGGTGTCCTCACGGGTGTCTAGGGCCATGTCATCAGCGGGTTCTTCAGGCGTACCGTTGTCGTCCATCATCGGCGTCCATTCAGTCTCGTCCATTCTTCTATACTCATAGAAGAATCCAGCCGTATTTCCGACTTGAACCCGATGCCGGAGCGCGTTCGTGGTTTTGTGGACCGCAGGCGTGATTGTATCGTCGAAGTCCAGCTGTGTCCACCATCGTCCAGGGTTATTTTCATTCGGGTCTTTGTTCCAATCATCCCCAATCGGCGTGCCGTTCGCCGCTCCCGCGCCGTCGCCCCAAGCTTGGGGTTGAGATGCATCATTGTAGTTGCCGCAGATTCCCGCTTCACAGTCATCCGTAATCAGGACGCCGCCATCATTGGTGTTGTGCAAGGGACCGTTCAAGGCGGAGTTGCCCGGGAAAGGAAGACCCGTGCCGGGTCGAAACCGGGCACCGATGCTCGTAAACTCGATGACGAGATCATCGCCCCTGGGAATACCATCAACACTGCGAATCCACGTGTCCCAAACCTTAAAATCAGAGCTTCCTGATATCCAGCCGAAATCACCTCCACTACAAGGCGTTTGATCATTAGGATCCCCAGGATCATCAGCATTATCGAGCAGATCCAAGCACGCAAGTCCATTATATCTTACGGGGTCTCCCTGCTCCAGCGTTCCCTGGGTCCACTTACCAGAATCAATCACCCCCGAATCCCAATTCTCTTCAAACACGATATTCATTTGCGCTGAAACACCATCCGCACTCACTACCGAGATGAAAATCATCAGAAAAAGAAAATCACTCAAAGTATGTTGCTTTTGGATAAACATCCGTAACCATCCTCCAAACTGAGATTTGCCAGATGGCTGGTGAAAACCATCTGATCCGATATTTCCCATTTCAAAACCAGATTGGGTCATTAACTTACGCATGACTCATATCTCCTCTATTAAGAATGATGAATGATGACGTCTCCAGGCCGATTTCCAGGCCTCGGACTTAAACAACGCGGCCGTGCCCCCCCGTTCCGCACACCCATCCCATGGTGCCCGCAAAGCCGGCCGCCGAGGTTCTAGTCGCCTGGGATCACAGGATTACCTTTATATAGACCCTGACCTTAATTTCTCGCGCACTACTGATTTCTAATTTATGCCAGACCCATCACCAATGTCAACCATTATTGTAGGGAACGTCCGGAGCTTCGGATCACCGGTCCGTGGTCTAAGATTGGGGGGAGGCGCAGTCCGCTAGCGACAAAGGGTCACGACATTCTTCGACTATAGATGAGGGGGAGGCAGTCGTATCAAACAGCCTCGCCACCGGTGTCAAATATTTGACGTTTCTGGCGCAAGGCGGCTGTCAGATCTTCGAGGGGGACCTCCTCGTTGACCGGGGCCGCATTCCGTGGTGGGGCGCTAACGATGGACGTGATCGGTAAGGCGTGACGAATGGCTCAAGGGTCGCCGACGGCGGTCAATCCGAACCCATTTCGTCGCCGTGGATACCCAGGGCGTTCTCTCGCTCGTCGGGGGGAGGTCTTCGAAGGCCTGGATCGCTTTGCGCATCTTCTGGACGCTGAGCGTGCGTAGCGCGTCGTTTATGAGCAGATAAAGCGGATCGTTGGGGCCCATCGACAGGACGACCAGTTGGCGCAGGATGTCCAACTGGGCCGCCAGTGCCTGCTGTTCGACGAAGGGGGGGAAACCATCAGCGCGGTCCTTCTTAGGGCCCGGATCCATCCGGCGGGGCGAAATCGCGCTTCTGCTCTTCACTCGTATCGACGAAAAAAGGACCGGAGATTAGGCGAATCTGAGCGCAGATCGGGCCTGATTGCGAGTCCCCGCCCAGCTCCCACGCCGCTGGTGCGGGAAGGCACTGAATCACTCAAACCAAGCAAAATCAACCGTCTGTGCCAATCGGCGGCGCTGAATCCGCGCGACTGACGGGATCGGACTAATTTAGTCCGATTTTTATCTTGACCGACCTCTCCCCTTGAATTAGAGTGGGTGGTTGAAAGAGGACCGGATTGGTTCTTGATCATACAAAGGTTCGCCCATGCTCCGCATCACGAAAGTCACCGATTATGGAATCGTCTTGCTGACGTGCATCGCCCAGGGTGGCCGCGACCGGCCGGCGAACGCGCGCGACCTATCGCGGGCGACCCATCTGCCCTTGCCGATGGTCGGCAAGATCCTCAAGGCACTGGCCCGCGCGGGGCTGTTGGTCTCGCATCGGGGCGCCAAGGGAGGCTATAGCCTGGCGCGCGGGCCCGAGGCCATCTCGGTGGCCGAGATCATCGGTGCCCTCGAGGGCCCGATCGCGCTGACCGAATGCCTCGGAGAGACGCCCTCCAACTGCTCGGTCGAGAGCCGCTGCCCGGTCAAGATCAGTTGGCGGCGGATCAATGGGGCGATCCAGCAGGCGCTGGAGTCGGTGATGCTGGCCGATATGCTCCAGCCGGCATTCGAGCCGATCGCGGTCGGCGGTCCCGCCCCCGTCGCCGCGCGGCCCGGCCTCGGCGAGCGGCCAGCCCGGGTTCCCCTTGAACGCGAAATGGAAGTGATAGAATCAGGATAGGGGATCGGTTTCGAACGCGAGCCGGATCCCCATCGAAAAAACCGGAAAACCGGATCATCCACACAGATGCCAACGAAGAAAGAAGAGCCATCATGAGCAGCGCAACGGACACGATTCAGGACTTCACCAAGAAGGAATACAAGTATGGGTTCGTGACCGACATCGAGGCCGACAGCCTGCCCCCGGGGCTGAACGAGGACATTGTGCGGGCCCTGTCGGCCAAGAAGGACGAACCGCGCTGGATGACCGAATGGCGGCTCAGGGCGTATCGGCATTGGCTGACGATGACCGAGCCGACCTGGCCCAACGTCAAGTATCAGAAGCCCGAGTATCAGAAGATGGTCTACTACTCGGCCCCCAAGGATAAGTCGGACGGCCCCAAGAGCCTGGATGAAGTCGACCCCAAGCTGCTCGAGACCTACGAGAAGCTCGGCATCCCGCTACGCGAGCGCGAGATCCTGGCCGGGGTGGCCGTCGACGCGGTGTTCGACAGCGTCTCGGTCGCCACGACGTTCAAGGGGAAACTCGAGGAGCTCGGCATTGTCTTCTGCTCGTTCTCCGAAGCGGTCAAGAAACACCCGGACCTGGTGCGCAAGTACCTGGGCTCGGTCGTGCCCTACACCGACAACTTCTTCGCCACGCTCAACTCCGCGGTCTTCAGCGACGGGTCGTTCGTCTACATGCCCAAGGGCGTGCGCTGTCCGATGGAGCTGTCGACCTATTTCCGCATCAACGCGGCCAACACGGGCCAGTTCGAGCGCACGTTGATCATCGCCGAGGAGGGGGCCTATGTCAGTTACCTGGAGGGCTGCACCGCGCCGATGCGCGACGAGAACCAGCTCCACGCCGCCGTGGTCGAACTGGTCGCCCTCGACGACGCCCAGATCAAGTACTCGACCGTCCAGAACTGGTACCCCGGCGATGAGAATGGCAAGGGCGGCATCTACAACTTCGTGACCAAACGCGGGGCGTGCCGCGGCGTCAGCTCGAAGATCTCCTGGACGCAGGTCGAGACCGGCTCGGCGATCACCTGGAAATATCCGAGCTGCATCCTGCAGGGCGACAACTCGATCGGCGAGTTCTACTCGGTGGCGTTGACCAACAACTTCCAGCAGGCCGACACCGGCACCAAGATGGTCCACATCGGCAAGAACACGCGCTCGACGGTCGTCAGCAAGGGCATCTCGGCCGGCCGCGGCCAGAACACCTATCGCGGACTGGTCCAGATCAACAAAAAGGCCGACGGCGCGCGCAACTACTCCCAGTGCGATTCAATGCTGATCGGCGACCGCTGCGGCGCGCACACGTTCCCCTACATCGACGTGCGCAACCCGGCCGCGCAAGTCGAGCACGAAGCCTCGACCTCCAAGGTCGGCGAGGACCAGATTTTCTACTGCAACCAACGCGGCATCTCGACCGAGGACGCGGTCTCGATGATCGTCAACGGCTTCTGCAAGGAAGTCTTCCGCGAACTCCCGATGGAATTCGCCGTCGAGGCGCAAAAGCTGTTGGGGGTGAGTTTGGAGGGGAGTGTGGGCTGAGAGAAATGAAGAAGACCACGCGAGAAGAATTCGAGCAGGACCCGCGGCGGATGATCGAGTCCTGCAAGGGTGAGCAAATTCTAATCACTTCGGAGGTCCAGCCGATCGCTCTGCTGACGGGTGTCAGCAACAAAGACGAAGAGGATCTTGCCCTCGAACGATCGCCGGAGTTTTGGTGGATGATCGAGGAGCGGCGGCACCAACCTACCGTCCCACTGAGGGACGTGGAGGACGAAATACTATCCGCGCAAGTGCCGGACGTCGAAGGCTGAGAAGAGTAGTCATGCATACGAGAACCATAAAATCGAAGTTAGCGAATTCGATGATATTCGATCCGGCATCATCCTCCTAGGGATACACCGATGGAAGAGACGAGCCTCCACCAGTCTTTGGACTTGCAGCTCATCCAGAAAGGATTCGAGGGAATCGAAATGGGTGAAGTACGGGTCACGGTCACACTCACCAACCCGATGGACCAGGCAATGGTTCGAGAAGGGTTCAAGTCCGACAGCGGAGTGCGGCGGATCGAAGTCGATGCGCTCGTTGACACGGGGGCGGTGAATTGCGTCGTTCCGTCGTGCGTTGCCGATACGCTTGGCCTAGCGCGGGTTTTCAAGCAGACGGCCCGCTACGCCGACGGGCGTGAGGAGAGCGTGGACGTGACCGAACCGGTGTTGTTTGAAATCATGGGACGCAAGGTGTTCGAGGAGTGCTTGGTACTGGGCGATGAAGTCCTGATCGGTCAGAGGGCGCTGGAATCCACGGACCTGTTCGTGGATTGCCGTTCGGGCCGGGTCGTCCCGAATCCGGACCGTCCGGATCGACCCGTCATCAACATCCGGAGAGTAACTATTAGGGAACCTCTAAGAAATCCGGTTTGCAGCCGTCCCTACGGGACTCCATTTCATTATCGGTTTGATTTCCCACCACTTGCGTGGCGGGCTGAAAGCAATCGTCCCTGCCGGGACTGAGTTTTTAGAGGCACCTTATAGACTCAAACAAGGAGACACTGGAAAAATGCTAGAGATCAAGAACCTCCACGCGGGCGTGGAAGGCAACGAAATCCTCAAGGGCATTGATTTGACCGTTCAAGCGGGCGAGGTCCACGCCATCATGGGGCCTAACGGCTCGGGGAAGAGCACGTTGGCCAACGTGCTGGCCGGGCGCGACGTCTATGAGGTCACCGAGGGAGAGGTCCTGTTCGAGGGCAAAAACCTGCTGGAATTGGAACCCGAGGAGCGGGCCCGCGAGGGCATCTTCATGGCGTTCCAGTATCCGGTCGAGATCCCCGGCGTCGGCAACATGTATTTCCTGCGCACCGCGGTCAATTCGATCCGCAAGCATCGCGGCGAGGAGCTGCTGGACGCGGCGGATTTCCTGGAACTCATCCGCGAGCGGACCGAATTGCTCGGGATCGACCAGTCGTTGCTCAAACGCGCCGTCAACGAGGGCTTCTCGGGCGGCGAGAAGAAGAAGAACGAGATCTTCCAGATGGCGGTGATCGACCCGAAACTGGCCATCATGGACGAGACCGACTCGGGGCTCGATATCGACGCGCTCAAGACCGTCGCCGACGGCGTGAACTCGCTGCGCGGTCCCGAACGCGGGGTCGTGGTCGTCACGCACTACCAGCGACTGCTCAACTACATCGTCCCCGATTTCGTGCACGTGCTCGTGGACGGGCGGATCGTCAAGTCGGGCGACAAGGGCCTGGCGCTCGAACTGGAAAGCAAGGGCTACGCCTGGGTCGAGCGGGAACCGGCCGGCGTGTGATAAGCCCCCGACGCCACGCGCGCGCGGTGCCTGAATAAACCAACGCAATAAACGCAACAGGGAATCAACGAACATGACGCAGGCGACGACGAAAAAAAAATCACTCGACGGCTATGAGTTGTACTTGGCTGAGTTCTCGCGGATCGAGGAGCGCGAGCGGGCCACGGCGCCGGCATGGCTCGCCGAACTACGGCGGCGCGCGATCGAGCACTTCACGCAGATGGGGTTCCCCACGCTGCGCGACGAGGGATGGCGGCAAACGAGCCTGGCACCGCTCTTGCGGCAGTCTTTTACGGCCTCCTCCGAGGTGGACGTCGAGGGCGCCAGGGACGCGGCGGCGTCCTATCTGTTCCCGCAACTCACGGCGTGCGTCGTCGCGTTTATCAACGGCAGATATGCTCCGGAAATCTCGACGGTCGGCAAGTTGCCCGAGGGGGTTCGCGTGATGAACCTGGGTCGAGCGCTGAGCGACGATTCAACGGCCGTCGCGACCCACCTCGGGCGTCACGCCCCGCACCAGTCGCAAGCGTTCGTCGCGCTCAATACCGCCTTGCACCAGGACGGGGCTTACATCCACGTCGGGCGTGACCTGGCGCTCGAAGAGCCGATCCACCTGCTCTTCTTCTCGACCAACGGGGGCGGGGCGCCGACGCATGATCACGTCCGCAACCTGATCGTGCTCGAGGAGAACGCCAGGGCGACCGTCATCGAGTCCTACGCCGGCCAAGAGGGCGAGGTCTACTTCAGCACGGCCGTCACCGAAACGGTCATGGCCGAGGGCTCGCACCTCGACCACTACGTGGTTCAGGAAGAGAGCACGCGGGCATACCATTACATGCGGCATCATATTCATCAGGCGCGCGCCAGCCGGTTCTCGACGCACACGATATCGCTCGGCGGCGCGTGGGGGCGCAACGAGATCAGTCCCGTGCTCGACGGCGACCAGATCGAGTCGACGCTCAACGGGCTCTACATGCTGACCGGTTCGCAACACCTGGACAACAACACGATGTTCGACCACGCCAAGCCGCATTGCAACAGCACCCAGGTCTACAAGGGCATCCTCGACGGCAACGCCCATGCGGTTTTCACCGGCAAGATCATGGTGCGCCAGGACGCCCAGAAGACCGACGCGGTCCAATCGAGCAAGAACCTGCTGCTCTCGGACACGGCCCAGGTCAATGCCCAACCGCAGCTCGAAATCTTCGCCGACGACGTGCGCTGCACGCACGGGGCAACGATCGGCCAGCTCGACGACGACGCCCTGTTCTATCTGCGCTCGCGCGGCATCGACCGCGAAACGGCGCGGGGCCTGCTTACATTTGCCTTCGCCAACGAGATCATCGAGCAGATCAAGATCGATCCCTTGCGCGAGAAGCTGGAGCGCCTTGCGGCGCGGCGTTTCCGCAAGAGCTCCCCGACGGAGGATGCTAAATGAGTTCGGTCGCCCAGGTTGAAACGCGGGGGCATCGGGGCGGGGCCATCGAGCCGCTCGACGTGGAGAGCATCCGCGAGGATTTTCCCATCCTCAAACGCCGGATTCACGGTAAGCCGCTCGTTTACCTCGACAACGCCGCCAGCAGTCAACGACCGCGGGCCGTGATCGACCGGGTGAAGCGTCTTTACGAGGAAGACTACGCCAACATCCATCGCGGCGTGCACACCCTCAGCCAGCGATCGACCGAGGCCTACGAGTCGACGCGCGAGAAAGTTCGCGCCCTGATCAACGCCGCCGAAACGCGCGAGATCATCTTCGTGCGCGGGACGACCGAGGCGATCAACCTCGTGGCCCATTCTTACGGACGCCGGCACATCAAGGCGGGCGATGAGATCCTCATCACACACATGGAGCACCACTCCAACATCGTTCCGTGGCAGATGCTCTGCGAGCAGACGGGTGCCACGTTGGTCGTGGGTCCCATCAGCGACCAGGGCGCGCTGGTGATGAGCGAATTCGAGAAGCTCATCGGGCCGCGCACCCGGCTGGTCGCGTTCGTGCACCTGTCGAACGCGCTGGGGACGATCAATCCGACCAAGGCGATCGTCAACTTGGCGCACGAGCGAGGCGTGCCCGTCCTGATCGACGGCGCGCAGGCCGTGCCGCATCTCAAGGTCGACGTGCGCGACCTGGATTGCGATTTCTACGCCTTTTCGGGCCACAAGCTCTACGGACCCACCGGGATCGGCGTGCTGTACGGCAAGGCCGAGTTGCTCGAGGCGATGCCGCCTTATCAGGGCGGCGGCGACATGATCAGCTCGGTGACGTTCGAGAAGACGACCTATAACGATCTGCCTTTCAAGTTCGAGGCCGGCACGCCCAACATCGCGGGCGGCATCGGGTTGGGGGCGGCGATCGATTACGTGACGGAAATCGGCCTCGATCGCATCGCGGCCCATGAATACGAACTCCTGGCCCACGCGACGCGGGCGGTCGGCCAGGTTCCCGGCGTTCGGATCATCGGCACGGCCCCGTGCAAGGCGAGCGTGCTCTCGTTCACGTTGGACTGCGCCCACCCGCACGATCTGGGCACCGTCCTCGATCAAGAAGGGATCGCCGTGCGGACGGGTCACCATTGCGCTCAGCCGACGATGGAGCGCTTCGGCGTCCCGGCCACGGCCCGCGCTTCGTTCGCGTTCTACAATACGAAGCAAGAGATCGACGCGCTGGTCGGCGGGCTGCATAAGGTCATCGAGGTGTTTGGCTGAATGTCCGACTTGCGCGAACTTTACCAGGAGATGATCCTCGATCACGGCAAGAGCCCGCGCAACCTGCGCGCGATCGAGAACGCAACGGCCTCGGCCAAGGGCAACAATCCCCTGTGCGGCGATCGGGTCACGGTCTACCTGACGCTCCGCGACAACACGATTGAAGACATCTCGTTCGAGGGCGCGGGCTGCGCGATCTGCACGGCGTCGGCCTCGATGATGACCCAGGTCCTCAAGGGCAAGACCGAGGCGCAAGCTGAATCCCTCTTCGGGAAATTCCATCACCTGGTAACCGACGGCGAGGTCGATGACGACGGCGGCCTCCCGCTGGGCAAACTCGAGGTCTTTCAAGGGGTGCGCGAGTATCCCATCCGCGTCAAGTGCGCCTCGCTCCCCTGGCACACCTTTCGCGCGGCGATGCGGCAACAAGCCCAAGCAATCTCAACGGAGTAGAATGAGCCATGTTGAACAGCCTGAAGAAAATGTTTGGCAAAGGTGAACACGTGGAAGAAACGGCCCCCGTGGAAGAGACGGCCCCTGAAGTTCAGAGCGCGCCGGAAGCGGCCGCCTCACCCGAGCCCTCGGCGCCCCGGGACGAGATCGTCCCCCCCGCGTCGCAAGCGCCGCCCACTCCGCCGACCGCGGACGCGCCGTCCCCAGCCGCCCATGAGGCGAAGGAAATGGAACGTATTCGCGAGCAGGTCGTCCGAGGCCTGAAGACCGTCTACGACCCCGAAATCCCGGTCAATATCCACGACCTGGGGCTGATCTATAACGTCGACGTGGAAGAGACCGGATTGGTCAAGATTCGCATGACGCTGACCTCTCCCAACTGCCCCGCCGCCGGGACGCTCCCGGGCGAGGTCGAGGCCAAAGCCGCCACCGTCGAGGGCGTCACCAGCGTCGAACTGGACCTGGTCTGGGATCCCCCGTGGGACAAAGATAAGATGTCCGAGGCCGCCCAGCTCGAGTTGGGCATCTTCTGAATCGCTTCGGAGTCGCTTCGGAGTCGCTTCCCCTCCACTTGCAGCTCGTCTGCAACGCGCCAAATCGTCATTGTATTCGCCCTCATCATCGCTCCCCTCCTCGCTGGAGTCGCATGATCGTCTTGGCGGGCTTCATGAGAGACGCCAGGCTTAATCCGTGTCAATCCGTCCAATCCGCCTGCGGGCCGTAGCCTTCGGCGGAGGACTCCGTAAAATCAGCGTCCCATTTGGGTTCTTGATTTCAATCCCACCCACGACGAAACCTCGCCAATCCGATTTTGATTCTATTCGGTCCCTTTGTTATATATGAGAGGAGCATCATTGAAATCAGGATCGCGCGCCGTGTCGTTGCCAACATTTCAAACCCGCCTTTTAGGCTTCGGAGTCTTGCTGCTTTTCTGCTTTGGGGGCACGGGATGCAGGCTGTTCGGCGGGGCCAAGCGGCTCAATCTTCCCAAGGGGTTTGAGCACGAGCCGATCGCCTCCCGATTGGCCGACCCGCAAACGCGCCAGGAAGCCTACGACGAGCTTTTTCCCTACCTGCCAAAGGTTCATATCACCGGGGGCCGGTTGGTCGCGAGCGGCGAGCAATGGCGTGGCAAACGGAGGATTGGGTTCAGCTTCTTCGGCCTCGACGCCGAGCACCTGCGGCTACGCGCCTATCTACGGACGATGGCCACCCCTCTTTTCGATTTGATCGTGCTCGACGAGAGAATGACGGTCCTGCTCAACCGGGAAGGCCACGGCTTTTCCGGACCCATACCACCCCAGGGGTCCCCTTTCGTGCGGCGTTTCGGGGTCGAACCGGCCGACCTGCTGGCAATCTTCCGGATCGGCCAGTACCTCAAGGAGAATCCCTACACCGAATCCGAAAACGGCAAAGCTCGGGTCCTAAAGTTCGAGGACCCCGCGCAAATCGGCGGTCTGGTCGAAGTGGAGCTTGAGGAGCGGTCCGGTTTGCCGCGCAGGGCCCGCTGGGCGCGGGATGATCAATCGTGGGAAGTCAACTATCGGAGCTGGCAGTGGTTTACCTGGCAATCGCCGACCGATGAGATGGAAGAAGAAACGCGTCTGATGCCGAGCAAATTGGAGGTGCGTCGCGACGATCCGCACACGCGACTCGATCTGACCGTCGGCGAATATAAGTTCGGTCACCGCATCCCCCCGCAGCTATTCATCCTGCGCGACACGTTCCGCTACGTCTTCCATCCCCTGGATGATTTGGATGAGGTCCTCGAGGAATCATGAGACGGCGTTTCCTGAAATTCCTGGCCACGTTCACCTTCCGTCACGCGGGGTGGATGTTCGCCGCCCTGGGGCTGGTGACCGCCTTGTCGATCTTGACGGTCCGCCGAATGGAAGTGGACACCAGTCTGGTGGCGTTTCTGCCTCCCGCGTCCGCGGAGTCGCGCAACATCCGCGAGATCGTCGCGGATTCGCACCGGCTCGAACCGATCCTGGCCATCATCCGAGCGCGCGAGGCGGGGCATGAGGCCGACCTCAAGGGCATCGCGAGCGAACTGGCCCGCCTGCTCGACGACCCGCATTACTTCTCCATCCCCGTCTACAAGGTGGATGAGATGGCCCAGTCCTACTATGAGTCGCTCTCCGACGTTCGCCTGATCCAGCTATTGACCAAAAACGACTGGGGAGACCTGCATCGTTTGATGGGCGTGCATCTGAAGAAGATGATCGCCTACCGGATGAGCGCTTTCCTACCCTCGCGTCTGTCAAGCGGCTCGGCGCAGGACCCGTTGGGGGTCCTCGAGCGCATTCGCGGGCGGATGGCGTTCAGTCGCGGTCCCACGCGCCTGGAGACCCAAGACGGCTATTTCCTCAGCCGCGACGGCCGCGCCATCTCGGTCTTGCTCTATCCGGTCACTTCGCCCGAAAACGGCCGCGACGCGACCCGCACGCTGCGTTTTCTCGAGCGTTCGCGCGAGTTCCTCCTCGAACGCAACACGAGCTGGGCGGAATTGGTCGACATCGAATTCATCGGCCCTCACGTCACCGTCGGCCGCCAGATCGAGCAAGTGCAGGATGACTTCGACATTATTCTCACGATCTCGTTTCCGCTCGCGATCCTGTTGATCGTTTTGGTATTCCGCAAGCTGGAGGCAATTCTGTTCATCATGCTGCCGCCGGGCGTGGGTTTGCTTTGGACGCTGGGACTGGCCACGGCGGTGTTTGACGGCATTTCGGCGGTGACCGCCAGCTTCTTGATCATCATCACCGCCATCGGCCTGATGTACGGGGTGCATCTCTATCATCGTTTCACGCAGGAGCTCTATCGCAATCACAGCTATTATCGGGCCCTGTCCAAGTCGTACGTCGAAACCGGCCGGGGCGTGTTGGCGTCGGCCGTCGTGGTTTCCGTCCTGTTCCTGCTGCTCTTCGTCACCTCCTTGAGCGAGGTGGAGGGATGGGCCGGGGTCAGGCGCGTGCTCCAGGACTCGCGCGGCTTCGCCCAGCTTGGGATCGTGTCGGCATGGGGGATCCTGTGCAACATCTTCGCCTGCATGCTGCTTCTGCCGCTGATGGCTTCGGTGAAACATTTGCTGGCGCGCGGGCGCGTCAAGCCCATCGGCCTTTATCGGTTTCATTTCAATCGGCTCTATGATCCCGCCGTCTCGCGCCCCCGCATGACCCTGTGCGTGATGTTGCTGATCTGCGTTTATTTCGGATATCAGGCCCGCGAGTTGAACTTTTACCCCCGTTTCGCCTCGGTGGGGGCCTTTTTCTATCAGTCCCGACCCGATTCGCCCCAACCCGACCCGGCCTCCGGCGGCTTCCCGCGACCCGGAAGGCCCATCATCGCCGTGGTCAAGGGCCCGACGTTCCAGGGCGCGCTCGACGAAAACGACCGGCTCTACGAAAACTTGGCCGGCCTCGAAGCCGGTGAGTTCAACGTCCTGTCATACGACTCGCTGCGGACCGTGTTGCCATCCAAGCGTTCCCAACGGGCGTCGCTCGATGAACTGAAGGGCCTCGCGGTCGAGCCGATCCTTGCGGCGATCGAGGAATTTAATCGCCGCGTCGGGATCAAGGCCGAACTCTACGAGCCGTTTTTCGAAACACTTCAAGCCTTCAAGCAACGAGCGGACCAGCCCGACTACATCGAATACTCCGCCTCCGAAAGCGCGGAGCTGATCAGCACCGTCCAGCGCTTCACGACCAGCCGCGAAGACGGCTACTACGTGGCGACGATGATCTATCCCCACGCCGACGGGTTTAATCCGGACCGGTTCGATGAGCTTGTCGCGACGCTGGGCCGGGGCTTGAAGCGCGTGCGGGTGATCGGCACGCCGGTCACCGAACGCGAGTTGCGCGAACGGATCACTTATAACCTGGCGGTGATGATCCTGATGTCGATCCTGACCATCCTGTTGGGCTTGATACTCCACTACCGCAACGCGCGGCTGGCGTGGCTGACCTTCTTGCCGGTCGCCGCCGCGACGATCTGGGTGTGCGGCGCGATGGCGATGACCGGCATCCAGATCCATTACTTCACCGTCCTGATCATACCACTGGTGGTCAGCTTGGCGTTGGATAATTCATTGCAGTTGACCCAGTATTATCACGATCGTCACCCCTGTTCGGTGCGGCAGGTCATGCGCTCGCTGGGGCGAGTGGTCGGGCTGACTTGCGGCCTGATGGCGTTGCTCTTCGGGACGTTCTCGCTGACCTCGCATCCGGGCATGCGTCAGATGGGCGGGGTGGTGCTGCTGGCGGCCGCCGGGGTGCTCTTCGGCTCGGCGATGTTGCTGCCGGCCTTGCTTCAGTTATTCGGACGGGGCCAGCCGATCCAAGAATTGCTCAATGTGGAAAGCGAGACCCATCTGTGAGCCCAATGGCGCGACGGGGGATGAAGCATGCTTGTTGACGGCAAACATTATCGCACCGTCTGGATGGACGGCCTGAAGGTCCGCTTGATCAATCAGCCGCTGCTGCCCCACCGCTTCGAGATCACCGCGACCGAACATCATGAGCAGACGGCCCGAGCGATCCACGAGATGGTGGTCCGCGGGGCACCGGCGATCGGGGCAACGGCGGCGTTCGGGATGGTCCAGGTCGTCCTCGAAGCCCCCGACGGGCCGCGGCGCGATGATTATATCGAACAGGGCGACCAGCGGTTGCGTTCAACCCGCCCCACGGCCCAGAACCTCTTCTATGCCCTCGATCGGGTGCGGGCGTCGATCGAGGGCCTGCCGGTCTCTCAACAAGCCGAAACCGCGCGCGCCGAGGCCGAGGCGATCGCCGATGAAGACGCGGCCGGCAACGAGGCGATCGGTGAGCAGGGAAAGTGCCTCATCGAAGACGGCATGACGGTCTTGACCCATTGCAACGCCGGTTGGCTGGCGACCGTTGACTGGGGCACCGCGCTCTCGCCGATTTACAAGGCGCGTCGCGACGGCTTGAACGTCAACGTCCTGGCCGATGAGACGCGGCCGCGCTGCCAGGGGGCCAACCTGACGGCGTGGGAGTTGTTCCAGGAAAAAGTGCCCGTCGAAGTGATCGCCGACAACGCCGCGGGGCTGCTCATGCGGCGCGGCGACGTTCAACTCGCCATCACCGGTGCCGACCGCGTCGCCGCCAACGGAGACGTCGCCAACAAGATCGGCACCTACGAAAAAGCCCTGCTGGCGCGCGAACACGACGTCCCGTTCTACGTGGCCGTCCCCGAGGGCACGTTTGACCCCGCCTGTCCCAACGGAGACTCGATCCCGATCGAGGAGCGATGCGCCGACGAGGTCCTCTACGCGTGGGGTCAGACCGATCAGGGCGTGATCGAGCGTGTCCGCCTGGCCCCCGAAGGCGTCGGCGCGCGTAATCCGGCCTTCGACATCACCCCGGCCGCGTTAGTCGCCGGATTCATCACCCCCCGCGGCGTCTTCGACGCGACCGCCGAGGCCCTCACGAGAGCTTTCGGCGCCGCCGCGGGTCGCTCCGTCTGATTGATGCCGCATCAGCGTGCACGCATAAGGACCGTCTTCGAACGTCTTGACGCGTTCGTAGTTCAGTGTGCGACCGTCGTCTAGATTCAATCGCCTGGAAGCCAGTTTGCCGCGAAAGACCGCCAGCGGAGGCGGGCGATCACCGATGACCTCGGACAGCGGCCGGCGATGAATCAGGCCCTCCATGTCGATAACCTCCCAGTCTTCCAGATGGAATCCGATGATCCCGATCTCGTCGAGGATGATGCGGCGCGGCGAAGCGTCCGTTGATTGGATCGATTCGGCGGCGGCGGTGTAGGCGCGCCAGCGCCGTCGGTGGCGTTGGATATCCACCGCTTGGAACCCTATCCACAGCTCCGCGGCGACGACCAGCGCCGCCGCCGGGGCCATCGCGTGACGCCCCCAACGCTCCCAGGCCGGCCAACCCCCAATGCGCGGCTCGGCCAGCCAGCCGATCGCCCAAGCCACCGCCGCCGCCCGCAGCAGCCAGTATGGATATTGGTACCAGTAGTAATAGAACGGTGGGTTGATCAGGCAGAAGGCAAAGGCGTAGAGCAGGACGAACAACGGCAGCCCTAGCCAGCGTCTGTGAAACATCAACCCCGTCCCAAGCAGTGCCAATGCGCCCGTGAAACTCGGTCCGCCCGGCCAGACCAGCGTCCGGAAAAACTCCAGCGTCCCCTTCCAAAACGGCGCGACATCGGAAGCATGCCCCTGATGCATCTTCACGGCCAGGGTGTTGGGGAACGGCGTCCCATAATAGATCACGAACGACCCATAGAGCGGCAGGAAGACCAACGCCGCCCATCCCAAGGCGGGCCACGGGCGTCGCCGGCAAGCCGACCGGAATTCTCCATCCCCTTCCAGCCGCTCGCGTCCGCCCCCGCGATCGAGCGCCATCAAGACGAGCACGCCCCCCAATAGCGCCCCATCGGGCCGAACCCCCACCAGCAGCGCCGCGCAAATCATGGCCGCGCTGGCGCGTCCCAACTCCCAGAACGTGAGAGCGGCGAGAACCAGCGCAACGGCCAAGGTGGTCTCGTGGCCATAGAGGGTGAAGAGCTGGGGATCGATCAGGAGCAATAAGGCCCAAACGGGCCCGCCCCACGGCATCCCGAGCCTGCGCATCAACCTCCACGCGCAAGCGCCCATCAACCCATAGGCCACCGCCGCGAGGACCGTCACACCCGCCCGCACCGTCAGTCCCAGGCTGAGTAATCCCCCCAAAACCAGCGCGAAAAGGGGCGCCGTCGTTCCGGCCACGCGCTCGCCGGGGTTATAGACGAAACCCCGTCCCTCGGCGAGGTTTCGCGCGTACCGAAACGTGATATACGGATCGTCGTTATAGACACGCCCCGTCAGCAGGATCGTAATAACGCCGACGACGACAAGGATGCCCGTGGCCAGACCAAGCGGATGGGCGTGTTTCAGGCGGGCATGGAGCGGCGTGGCCCCTGGGGGACTGGTGTTGTTGCGGCCGGCGGGCGGCATGTCGGAACGAGGCGGGCGCGGCCGAGGACGCCGATCGGCCGGGGCGGGTTCAACCACGCGAGGCCGCGGCCAGGGCGGGTTTGGTCGCTTGATCGGCGGCTGGGCGGATATTCAGGAGTCGCTCGACGCGTTCGGCAATCCCACCGGCGTCCAGACCCAGTTTGGCATACAGGGCTTCCGGTTTCGCGTGCTCGATAAACTCGTCCGGCACTCCCAGCGCGATGACGCGCCTCTCCACCCCGTTGGCGGCCAACAGTTCCAAGACCGCCGAACCGAAGCCGCCCATGAGCACGTTGTCCTCGATGGTCACCAGGATCGAATAGTCGCCGGCGGCCTGAAGCAGCAGGTCGCGGTCGAGCGGCTTGACGAAACGGGCGTTGATCACCCCCACTTCGATGCCGCGCGATTCCAACAGGCCGGCGGCTTCGAGGGCGTGCGCGGCCATCGTGCCGATGCCGACGAGGCAGACATCCTCTCCCTCGCGGAGCACCTGCCCTTTGCCGATCGGCAAAGGGCGCGGGCGGCGTTTCAGATTGAGGTTCCCCGCGACCGTGCCGCGCGGGTATCGCACGGCGATGGGACCCTTTTGATGGCGGATCGCGGTGTGCGTCATATCGCGCAACTCGGCGCCGTCCATTGGGGCCATGACGACGAAGTTGGGCACCATCCTGAGGTATCCCAGATCAAAGACGCCATGATGGGTCGGCCCGTCGTCGCCGACAAGCCCTCCACGGTCGATGGCGAAGACGACCGGCAGGTTCTGGATCGCGACGTCGTGAATGATCGGATCGAACGCACGCTGGAGGAACGTCGAGTAGATGCAGACGACCGGCTTGAGTTCATCGCACGCCATTGCGGCGGCCTGGATCACGGCGTGTTCCTCGGCGATCCCGACGTCGTAGGTCCGCTCGGGCAGTTCCTCTTGGAACTTCACCAGACCCGAGCCCTCGATCATGGCCGGGGTGATGGCGACGATCCGCTCGTCGCGCCGGGCCTCCTCGAGCAGAACGGCGGCGAAGACGCTCGACCAGGTCGGCGGCCCCGGCTTGGCCGCCGGCGCGCTGCCCGACGCGGCGTCGAAATTGCGCGGCGGGCTGTGCCAGCGGATCGGGTCGGCCTCGGCGTACGGGCGTCCCTTGCCCTTCTTGGTGATGACGTGTAGGACGATCGGCCCCTTGAGTGTCCGCAACTTGCTCAGCGTTGGGATCAGTTCATCCAGGTCGTGCCCATCGATCGGCCCCAGGTAGCGGAACCCCAATTCCTCGAAGAAAATGCCGGGCAGGATCAGTCTCTTGACCGACTCCTCGATGCGGTTGGTCATGCGCAGGAAGCGCTGGCCGGCGGGCAGGCGCTTGATGAACTCGATCATCTCACGCCGTCGCTCGTTGTAAAAATGGGTCGTCACGATGTGATTGAACGTGTTGGAGAGCGCGCCCACGTTGCGCGAGATCGACATCTCGTTGTCGTTGAGGATCACCAACAAGTCGGTCTTGAGCATCCCCCCATTGTTGAGCGCCTCGTAACAGATGCCGCCCGACATCGCTCCGTCGCCCGTGACGGCGACGACCTTGTGTTGCCGGCCCAGCCGGTCGCGGGCGAGTGCCATGCCCAGGGCGGCCGAGATCGAAGTCGAGGCGTGCCCCGCGCCGAACGTGTCGTACGGGCTCTCGCAACGCCGCAGGAAGCCCGAGAGCCCCTCTTCCCTGCGAATCGTGTGGAACTGGTCGGCGCGGCCGGTCAGGAGCTTGTGGGCATAGGCCTGATGGCCCACGTCGAAAACGAGCCGGTCCTCGGGGGTCTGGAACACGTGATGGAGCGCCAGGATCAATTCCACCGCGCCCATCGAAGAGGCCAAATGGCCGCCGTTGACGGCGGTGACCCGCAGCAGCCGCTCGCGGATTTCCTCGGCGACCTCTCGCAGCTCCGGGATCCCCAGCCCCCGAATGTCGCTGGGGTCATGGATCCGGTCAAGCCATTGAGTTGTCGCCATCGCGTTTTCCTTGTCCGTTGGGATTCCGCGTGCGCCCGCTCATGATCTAACAAAAAGGACCGGAAAGGGCCGGGGATCGAATCGGGGGCTTGTCAATGGTCCTGGCCGCGGGAGACCTTCGCTGGAACCTTCGACGCCCGCATTCTATGTCAGTTCTCTGGAGAGATCAATACCTCGTCGTTTCACGTTGGCCTCTGGGGTGCATCTCCCGGATCTGTGAGATGCACTCGCGGGATGGCGCCGCAAGTCAGTTCTCTGGCTCCCTGAAGGGGAGCAATTTGAATAGCCAGGGGTGTCAACCCCTGGACGTGGGGGCCCCAAGACGTCACGACCCTGGAGGGGTCGAACAGGCCGCGTCACGCTGCGATTCAACCCTTTTAGGGTTGTGGCAATTTTGGGGGGCCGCGAACCGTGGGTTGACACCCACGGCTACTCACATTCGACCCCTGCGGGGGTCGAGGATGAGGACGGATTCGATTTGTGCTCCTGGCCCGGAAGGATGCATCTCCCGGAACCGTGAGATGCACGTTGGACTCTGGGCCGTGATTTAGAAATCGGAGTAGGTAGGGTGACGGAATGGTGGTAGAGGCGAGGTCGACGTCTTTACATTCGCTTCAATCTCCGCCACGAGCGAGTTGGGACGCGATGATCAGGCGGAATACGATTACGAGGACGAGGGACGGGAGCCGAGAGCCGATCATCAACCAGAACTGGTTCCTTCATCGACCCGGCGTTTACTCCCAAAACTGAATCACATCCTGGACTCTGACGCTGCACGGTCTTATCTTGATCGAGACTGGCGGTGGTCTGGAATCCGCGTCGGTCCCACGCAAGCCGCTCGAGTGGAGAGCGTCCGTTGAATACCCCCCGCTTCAGCGACGATGACAAAGTCCTGGCCATGTTGTGCTCCTACCTGTCGCTCGGGGCCGGTCAGCGGACCCATTTGAAGCCGTTGACGCCGGTTGAATGGGACCGATTGTCTGAGAAGCTGAAGGCGCGCGGCGAGGGCCCCGCGGCGTTGCTCAATAAATCGGTCACCACGATTCAATCCCAGTACGACTTGGAAACGGCCGAGGCGTTGCGCATCCGGCGGCTGCTGGACCGCAACGCGCAACTGGCCCTCGAACTCTCGCGCCTGCGGGGGATGGGCATCTGGATCGTCACGTGCGCCGATGAGCAGCACTATCCACAGGCCCTCTCCAAACTGCGCGCGCGGCGTCCCCCGATCCTGTTCGGGGCGGGAGAGCTGGAGCTGGCCCGGGCCGCGGCCCCTCGGCTGGCCGTCATAGGGCCTTGCAGGCCGGGCCGTGAGGGGGGAGAATTCACCCGCGCCCTGGCCCAACGTTGCGCGCGTGATCAGATCATGGTCGTCTCGGGCGGGTCCAAGGGGACCGACAGGCTGGCGTTGTCGGCATGCATCAAGCATCGGGGCCGGGCCATTGCGGTGCTGCCGGGAGAACTGGTCTCGTGGCTGCGCGAAAAGGCGATCAGCGACGTCGTCGAGGCCGGCAGGCTCTGCCTCTTGACGGCCTACCACCCCGCGGCGCCGTTCGTCGTCGGCCATGCGGTGGGGCGCATCAAGCACATTTACGCAATGGCCGACCAAGCCGTCATTGTCGGATGCAGGCCGGAGAAGGGGGCCATCTGGAAGGGGGCGCGCGCGAACTTCAAATCGGTCCGCACGCCGCTGTTCGTCCGGCGGTTCGACCACGTGAAATCGGGAAACCTTGGTCTTGTCAACCGAGGCGGCGTCCCGATCTCATTGGAGGACTTGCCCGATGACGTCAACCTGAAGGATTGGCTCGAACAGCGAGAACATGAGCATCGGGCCTTCGTGGCCGCCACGATCGAGGCCGAAGTGCCCACCCACGCGGGTGAAGACGTGATCCGGATGCTCAGGGAACCGGAGCCAGAGGACCTATTCCCCCTCATCTGGCCCAAGATCGAGCAGTATCTGCGCCGGCCGCGCCGCTTATTGGAAGTCAGGGAACATTTTGGGATCGAGCAGTCCCAGGCCAAAAACTGGCTCAATCGCGCCATCCGCGAGGAGCTTGCCGAGAAACGCAGGACCAAATACGTCTCGAAAAAATCCGGCGAGGACGGCTCGTCCCAGCAACTCGAATTGACCCTCTATCCTTGATCTGTTACAAACAGTGACTATCATTAAGGGTCGGCCACGCCACGCAGAGAGGTTTCTTTTTGAGCACCCAGCCGCAAACGCATACCCCCGCGGGCCATAACGTCCAGATCCTGACCGAGCTGTATCGCCACATGGTCACGGCCCGGGCCCTGGACACCGTGGAGGAGGAGCTGGTGACGCGCGGGGAGGCCTTCTTCATGGTCTCGGGGGCCGGGCATGAGGGGAGCGTGGCACTGGTGCCGCACCTGATCCGGGGCGACTGGCTCCACTGCCACTATCGCGACAAGGCGCTGATGCTGGCGCGGGGCATGACGCCGCTTGATTTCCTGCGCGGGTTGCTCTGTAAACGCGACAGCCACTCCGCGGGCCGCCAGATGAGTGCCCACATGAGCGACCCCAGCCTCAATGTCATGAGCATCGTGGGTCCCGTGGGCAATAGTGCCTTGCAGGCGGCGGGCGTGGCGGCGGCGGTGCGCGAGCGGCCCGAGCGGCCGCTGGTCCTGTGCTCGATGGGCGACGGGACCACTCAAGAGGGCGAGGCGCTCGAATCGATCGCCGAGGCCGTGCGCTGGGAGTTGCCCGTCCTGTTTCTGGTCGAAGACAACCGGTTCGCCATCTCCACCACCACGCCCGGTAAGACGCTCTATTCATTGCCCGACGGAGAGGCCGACTCGTTTTACGGGCTGCCGATCCAGCGCGTGGAGGGCTGGGACGTGGTCAATTGCCTCGAGGTGTTTGCGCGCGCCGTCGGCCAAATCCGCGAGAACCGCCGGCCCGCGCTGGTGGTCATGAAAACCGAGCGTCTGGCCAGCCATACCAACGCCGACGATCAAGCCGTCTACCGCAGCGACGAGCAGATCGAGCAATCCCACCGCCAGGGCGATCCGATCCGCAAGCTGGCCCGATACCTCCAGGAAAACGGGTTCGAGCGCGCGGAACTCGATGCGATCGAGGCGCAAGCCCAATCCGAGGTCCGGCAGGCCTCCGAGGAAGCCCTCGATGAACCCAATCCCCCCGCGACCTCTCAGGCCAAACGCCCCCTCCCCGACTGCGTTTCGGACCCGGTGGCGGAGTACCGGGGCCAGCCGCGCGAGGACGGCGAGGCGCGCCTGACGATGCTCGAGGCGATCCGCGAGGTGCTGCGCGGGCGTATCCTCTCCGACGAGCGGGTCTTCCTCTACGGCGAGGACATCGAAGACCCCAAGGGCGACGTGTTCGGCATCACCCGGGGCCTGAGCACCCTGCGCCCGGGGCAGGTCAAGAATTCCCCGCTGGCCGAGGCCAGCATCGTGGGCACGGCCATCGGGCGGGCACTGGCGGGCCAGCGACCGGTCGCCTTTCTCCAGTTCGCCGATTTCTTCCCCATCGCCTACAACCAAATCATCTCCGAGATGGGCAGCATGTACTGGCGCACCAACGGCCAATGGGAGTGTCCGGTGATCGTCATGATCACCTGCGGCGGCTACCGGCCCGGGCTGGGTCCGTTTCACGCCCAGACGTTCGAGTCGGTCGGCGCGCACACGCCCGGGGTGGACGTGTGCATGCCCTCGACGGCCGCCGATGCGGCGGGTTTGCTCAACGCCGCCTTCGAATCGGGCCGGCCCACGCTCTATTTCTATCCCAAGAATTGCCTGAACGATCGCGAGCGGACCACTTCGGTCGATGTTCATCGTCAACTGGCGTGCCTCGGCAAAGCGCGGGTTGTCCGCCTCGGCCGTGACCTGACGATGGTCGGCTGGGGCAATACGGTCGCCCTATGCGCCCGCGCGGCCGAGTTCCTCGCCGAGGTGGGCGTGGAGGCCGAGGTCATCGATCTGCGCAGCCTCTCGCCGTGGGACCGCGCTGGCGTGGTCCAATCCGCCCGCAAGACCGGCAAACTGCTGGTGGCGCACGAGGACAACCTGACCTGCGGGTTCGGGGCCGAGGTGCTGGCAGCGGTGGCCGAACAGGCCCGCCGGCCGATCCAGATGCGCCGCGTCGCCCGCGCCGACACCTACATCCCGTGTAACTTCGCCAACCAGCTCGAGGTGTTGCCGTCGGTTAAGGACGTCCTGGGCGCGGCCGCCGAGATGTGCGGCCTGGACTTGACGTGGGAGCTGCCCGAGGCCGTGGACGGCAACCTGTTCCAGGTCGAGGCGATCGGTTCAAGTCCCTCCGACGAGTCGCTAGAGATCATCAAGTGGATGGTCAAAGAGGGCAGCGAGGTATCCACGGGCCAGTTGCTCGCCGACGTCGAGGCCGATAAAGCGACCCTCGAGCTGACCTCTCCCGTCTCCGGCGTGGTCCAGCGCATCCTTGTCGAGGAAGGCGAACGGATCAAGGTCGGCGCGCCGATCGTCGAACTACGCGTCGCCTCGAAAACCAACAGACGGAAACCTTCCACCCGCGAGATGATCGGCAAGCCGATTCTGCACCGGGTATCAGACGTGGAGCAAGAAACCGAACAGCGAGCCCCGTTCTCGGCCCCCCTGATTCAGGGTTCCCCCCGCGCGGTTCAGGTTGGGATGGGCCGCGTCTACGTCTCGCTGGGGGGTCGCCGGGTTTCCAACGAGGAGCTGCGTCCCAGATTCGACCAGGTGTCGTCCCAGGACATCATTGACCGCACGGGAATCGAGGAGCGCCGCTGGGTCGGCGAAGGCGAGGACGCTCTGTCGTTGGCGGTCCGGGCGGTCCGTGGGCTATTGGAAGGTGAGCAACTCGACCCCAAACAGCTCGATCTGCTGATTTGCACGACCGGCACGCCCTCGACCGTGACGCCCTCGATGGCGTGTCAGATTCTGAGCGCCGTGGCCGGGGACGCCTGGACGGCGGCCTATGACCTCAACGCGGCCTGTTCGGGATACATCTATGCGTTGCAGGCCGGCTACAATTTCCTGAGCAACAAGCCGGACGGAAACGTCCTGATCGTGACCACCGAGGTCCTCTCGCCGTTGCTCGACCTCGAGGATTTCTCGACCAGCATCATTTTCGGAGACGGTGCCTCGGCCACGTTGCTGCGCGGCGGCGTGGACGGCGATTGGGCGACGGCGCGGCTCAGCCGACCCGTCGTGTCAGGTAAGGGCGACCCGGCCTCGACGATCTGCGTCCCGCTGCCCGGCGCGGGCAAGACGATCTCGATGAACGGCCGGCGGGTCTTCGCCGAGGCGGTGCGCCAAATGGAGGCGATGCTGAACGAAGCGTGCCGCCAAGTCGGCCTGACCCCCGACGACCTCAGCCTGATCGTCCCTCACCAGGCCAACCAACGCATCATCGACGCCATCCAAAAGCGCTTCCGAATGCCCAAGGCCAAGATGTACAGCAACATCCGCAAACTCGGCAACACCTCCTCGACCACCATCCCCATGTGCCTCCACGACCTGCTCGGCGCCCGCGCGCCGGGCGAGCACATCGGCCTGTGCGCTTTCGGCGGCGGCTTCACGTTCGCCGCGGCGATTTTGGAGACGGTTTGATCGATTACGGGTTATGGTTCATTAACATGCAGTTGAAACTGATTCGATCAAATTGAATTTGTCTGGGAAGCTTCAATATCTACATTGTCCAGCCTAAGTGGCTTGCGGAACAGGGCATTATTCCGCGCTCGATCGAGGTCGCCATCGAGGCGAATCTGGAAGAGCCGGGATTTCGCTTCTCGTCTCCGGCGCTGTCATCAAGGTGGATGCTCCACCCTTCCCGTCTCGCGATTGAAACGGATGATCCGCGTGAAGACTGTGGGGCGTTCATGGGCAAGGTCCTGGAAAAGCTGCCTTACACGCCTCTGACCGCGCTCGGAAAGAACTTCGATTACCTTGCCGAGGAAACATTACCCGATGAGCTAAAATGGTTTGAAGACGATTCGTCCTTAAACATTCCCAGGTCGTTTAAGCGGAAGACATCCAGCCGCGGCTGGTCGTTCCAGAAGGGCTCCCATTTGTTCAACCTCAACGTCGTTCGCGACGATAAGGGGACCTGGTTCCGCATGAACATCCATACGGAACTTCGTGGTCGAGAAATCGAATGCGCGCTGGAGAGCGCGAACTTGTTCAAGACGCACCGCACGGCTTTGAAGGGCTTGATGAATCGTATGTTCGGTTCGGGAGGAGCCGAGTGAACGCGACAACGACATCGACGATCGCGGAGGCGGTCTTTCTAATCGATGGTGGACTTGTGATGCTTCCTCTTTCTCGCGAAAAGGCCACGTGGGTTCGCACGGGATATGCGAATCCTGAATTACGGACCAAGGTTACGCGGGAACTCGAGAACCTTCGCCGATTGCCCGAGAATTGGGACGGTTACGGAAGCCCGAGAATCCAGCCGGCGACGATCAACGCGGCCAAGGGTTTGATTGCAGCCCTGGCGTAGAAATTCGAATTCGCTACGCCCGTTGTCGTGCCGGTACCGGGTGGCCGACTTCAGTTCGAGTGGCCCCGGGGCGAGAAATCACTGGAATTGGAATTTGAAACGGCCACGACGATTCATTTTCTCAAGTGGCATCCCGAAGAGGGCATCGAAGAGGAGGGAACCTACGACCGTTCGGACCTGGACCGGTCGATCCAACTGATCAAATGGTTTATGGGCGAGGTCGTTCGTGTCTGAGTCTAAAGACAGAGGCCCCGCCGTGGCCGGCCATGAGATGCTTTATCGCGCGATCACGTATCCTAGGTTCTGGAACTCACTCGAACGCCGGGTCTCATCCGCCGCGTTCGCCTACCCTGTATTTTCAGTCGATCGGGCGCTCTTGATATCGGTCGAGGATTCGCTCCGAAAATTTCGCAAGGGGTGCGGACTTACCCGGTTCAATTACGGACAAGCCCGCGAATTGGGCTTTGACGCGAGAGAAGAGGCCGATGATAGGTTCCCCGCGAACGTCGCCCATGCTCATGTCTACTGCGATTTTGGAAGTAATCAGCGCAGTTGTTTTATCCCAGGCCCAGGTCCAGGGTCCTGCAGGAGAGACAAGAGCTTATCTTCGGACCCGTTCGCAACGGGCACCGATTCGGGCGTTCGTCCGGTCCCCTTCTTGGGCGAAGATCGCCTCGGGAGTCGCCTAGGCTTCCTGTATCCCGCTAGCCCGATCCATTGAAGTCGCGGTGAGGTACGCGTACGCCCCGGCTTAACCTCTTTTAGGATGCCGCACTCTTTCAGATCCCGGAGATTCGCGGCGAATGATTCATGAGAGGTGCCCAACAACTCCGCACCCTTACGGGCGAAAATAAAGAATGGGTACTGACCCATCAAATCCTGTATCGCGATGCAAACAGCCATCGTCCTGCGCATACCGGCTGAATCCATGAAGAACTCCTTGGCAAGCGACACCGCCTCGCCCGGGGGATCCTTCAGTGTTTGCCTGGCCGCCGTCCAAAGCCGTTCGGGGCCAATGATTCGGCAAGGCTCCTTGACCCGCTCCCATTTGCGGACGAACAGCCGCCACAGAGACCAGATGTCATCATCAGCCAGCCCCTGCTCCCTCAATCGTTCTTGAAAATCCTGAAGAATGGGCCGAAGACCTTCGAGCGGTCCTTTCGCCAGGGGGGGGACCGCTTTGAGGCCGCGTGCAAGGTGATGCAAAACCCTCTCTACAGGTTCACCGACTTCAACCTTTGAGACGCAGACTGCCACGGCTTCTTCGATTGCTTCGGTGTCGGCGGGCGAGACGTTGTCGGCTTCAACAGACATGATACAACTCTGGGGCTTCTGTAAGGTTTCTGTATTAACTTCTGTCTTTACTTCTGTGGAGCTTCTATCCTAACATCTGTCAATGCGTAGGTCATTGTGACTATTAAGGATCGGTGCTACTTGACAGAAGCTGATATTCTGACAGAAGCGGTATCCTCTTGGAGCCATTGTTTGCCGAGCCGGTCGCAGGCTCGGATTTCATCATCAGTCCCCCTTCTTGATCGCGGAGATCGGAACGAATCTGCTCTCCGTGAGTCTACGATGGGCTTCATTCTTGATTGATCACCCTCATCCGTTGGCGCAGCCCTTCCCCTCATACGTTGGAGATCGCAGCCTCGCGGCGGCGTTGCCCGCCCACGTCCTCAATGAACCGGCAGATATTCTCGAAGTCGTCCGAGAGCGGAGAGGACATGATTAGCTCGCGTCCCCTTTTTAGATGTTCCTTCTTCACCGACCTCCATTTCCTGGCAAGCTCCTTAACCGCCAGCCCTGGCCGGTTGGAGGGACGCCAAACCCAAAGCCTCCCGTCGGGTCCGTATATCAAGCATCGTCCTTCTTTGAGGACGATTTCAGGGTCGTTGCACAAGTCGAGACTGACGTGGAATTCGGCCGCGATACGCTCGATCAATTCTCTACCAATCATGGCTCACTCTCCTGTATTCGTCCTGATGGCGGTGGTGCGGGGGCGCGGCGATGGCCGAAGACGCACCCATAGCTCCCTCCCTAAATGGAGGTTTCCTTGCCCCTTGCAGGTCGTGTTCCGCGCCCCTCATGGCTGGTCTCCTCCGAACGGCGATGATTCCTGTCTTTGAACCTATCAATCCCATATTTCCCATTTGAGAAATAGAAAGTCATGGTATAATTTTTCAAATGGCCGATGAATAAAAGCCGAAGTCGATGTTCGAGCAGCAAGAGTTGAGAGATCTGATGG
>CAUZJO010000016.1:0-42156 GCA_963580245.1 Candidatus Sumerlaeia bacterium
CCCATCAGATCTCTCAACTCTTGCTGCTCGAACATCGACTTCAGCCTTTATTCATCGGCCATTTGAAAAATTATACCATGACTTTCTATTTCTCAAATGGGAAATATGGGGTAAAGGCGCGCGTTCGAGACTTGAACGTCTCACTGTCGTTGTGGCGCAAGGACGGGCTTCACATCACCACGATCTCGACACTCAACGGCGACCTCTTGAGGCCCTACCATGACGGGCGGATTCGAGGCGAGGTCGAGATTTCGGATTTCAACTTCGCGCCCGGCCATTACGTCCTCGTGATGCCGATCCACAAAGGCCACGGATATCTCTATCGCGACGTGGGCAAGGAGTTTGCGGTGACGGGTCGGCGGACGATGACCTGGGGCCTGGTCGATTTTAATTACGATTACCAGGTGGGACATGAGCCGTTGAACACATCGCTTCGCGATCAAGCCAAGTCGATCGAAGTGAATCCGATCCAGTCCATTGGACCCGAAGACATCAACGGCTTGGAACTGGGGTCGGAACTCGCGCCCGATGGCGTCGCGGCCAGCGATCCGCGCAACGAATCAGACCGGGCGGGCGCCTATCGGGGCCCCTATCAAACCAGGATCGAGGCGGTGAATTGGGAGGACGGACCGGGCGTTAAGGGGGTCGATGAACATTGTCTCAAAATCGAGAGCCAGGGGTGCGAACGATCAGGAATCAGCCAGGCCGAGGGACGTTTCACACTTACAAGGGACGCCCGTTATCTGCTTCAGTGCCGCGTGTCTTGCGCCGATGCCCGGACCACGTTTCGGTTGGGAGTCCAGGCGAACAACGGGACGACCATCTGGGCTACAAAACTTGATAATCGAAATGTTGATTTTGTCAATCAACTCGGTGCGTGGACGCGATGCCAAGGGGTGCTGCACATGACGGACGAGACCGACGATTCAGCCCAGATTCGGATCGTGCATTGGGACAAATCCCCGCTCACGTGGTACCTGGGCGACGTCTCTCTCCGGGAGATCATCCATTCCAGTGAAAATCGATAGATCGACTTAAGGACGCCTCTATAAATTCAGTCCCGGCAGGGACGATCGCTTTCAGCCCGCCACGCAAGTGGCGGGAAATCAAACCGATAACGAATCGTAGTCCCGTAGGGACGACTGCAAACGGGATTTTAGAGGTCTCCTCAAATCCCCCAGCGCCGGTTCTTCGCGAAGACGATGGCACTATAGGGCTTATCGACGGCCGTCATCGGCCGGTGCGACGCGGATTGTTGGTCGGCCCACGAACGGCTGATGCGCGTTTCAAAGTTGGCCTTGCCGAGGAGTCGTAAGATTTTGCGCAACCGCCCCGACGGCAAGCCCGGGCCGGCGTGGAATTCGATGAAGAGATGCTGAATCCGGGGGAGGGCTTGACGGATCTCTTCGATGATCTTGTCCTCGACCCCCTCCACGTCGATTTTCAAGCAGTGGATCGGGCTTTTGAGGTAGATGCTCAAGCGGCGACAGGGGACGTTGATTTCTTGGATCGGTCGGCCGGCCAGACGGTGCCGTTCGGTCAACGAGCCGGCCATCGAATCATCCAACGTCACCAGGAACGGCCGTTTACCCTCCTTGTCGGAGACGGCGAAGGGAAGGATCTCCACGTCCTGGTAGCCGTTGAGCTGGACGTTTTCGCGCGCCATCTCGTAGAGACGCGGCACCGGCTCAAAGCCGATGATCCGCGCCTTGGGGTAGAGCGTCTTGAAGTAATAGATCGACATGCCGAAGTGGGTGCCGCAGTCGATGATGACCGGCGATTCGGCCGCCGTGCGGAAGTAGTAATCCTCGTGTAGCAGGATCTCGTTGATCAGACACCACAGCGAACGACGATCGGGGAAGCGCAACTCGCCGTGGGCCAGTCGCAGCTTGTCGCCCTCGCAAATCAGGTCCAAGATGGCATCCCGGACCTGCGTCGGGTCCTTCAGCCCGGCCAGGATGGCGGCCAATCGCTCAGGCTCGCGGGTCGACCCGTTGCCGACGTGGGGTTGCAGGTGACGCCATAGCTCCCGGAACTCGATCGTCGCCGACAAGCGCTCATAGACCGGGCCGCGTTCGGCGCTTCTAACCTGGCTCATGAGCCGTTCGAATATCTGCTCGTTGTTCAGCAGGACCTCGCCCAGCCGCGGGCTGTCGCAGATGCGCACGAGCAACCGGTCATCCATCACGGCCCGGCGCAACACGATCGTCGAGCAGAGCTGATCGTTATCCAGGATCAACTGGACGAAGCGGGGGTCGGCCGACAATTGATGAAGGATTTCGGAGTCCGTGGCCAGGCGGTTGCGCATGCGGTTATCGCTCAGGATCCGTTCGACCACCGATTCGCGCGCCAATAGCTTGTCCAGCAGGCGGTCGTCAAGCGGCAGGCGATCGAGCAAGCGATCATCGAGCACCAAGCGTTCCATGAGGACCATCGAACAGATTTGATCGTTCTGGAGAATCAGTGACAAGACGCGCGGGTCACCCAGGAGACGGTGAATGACGTCGGGGTCGGCCAGCATCATCTCGGGCAGGCGCGGGTCTTCGGCGAAGCGCTTGATCAAATTGGCGAACAGGGGCTGGGTTCGCTGGTCGGTCAGCATGCGCCCCACCGCGATCTCGTTGGAAAGGACCATCGCCGGCAACCGCTGGTCGGTCAGGCAATACTTGAGGGTTTCCTCGTTCCTGAGGATGCGGCCCATGAGCAAGGGGTTGGACTCGAACTTATCCAACACGCGCTCGTGGCCGAGGACGACTCCCAACAGAACGTCGTTTTCGATCAGGCGCTCCAAGACGCGCGGATGGCCCAGGATCTTATCGAGCAGGGCGTTGCAGCGATAGATCCGTTCGAGCGACCGATCATTGGCGACGATCTTGTCGAGCATCTCCTCGTCCGCCAGCACCCGCGCCAGGCCCCGTTCGTGTTTCACGAGCCGGTCCAGGAGCTCGCCGTCCTTAAGCATCTCATCGACGATCGCCTCCGGTTGGACGCAATCGCGCCAGATGTCCCTGCGATCCGTCAAACGCGCCCTGGTCCGGGCGTCATCGAGGAACGCGTCTAATGAGGATGGGTCCGTCAGGATCGCGTCCCGTACCTCTTCACGCGTGACGATCGCATGGAGCCATTCCTCGGTGGCGAGGATGGCTTCGAGCGCGACGGGAGAGCCGAACAGCCGGTTCACCCCCGACGGGTCGGTCAGGATCGATTCGATCACCCGCTCATCGCTTAGCATCCGTGCCAAGATTTCGGGTTGGTCGAGGAGCTTCATCCGAAGCCGCGGGTACGCGACCAGGCAAGTGAGCAGATCGTCGGTCGCGAGGATTCGCGCGTGGACCTCCTTGCGCGCCAACATCCGGTCGATGAGCCGGGGATGGGAACACATTCGGGCGAATGCCTCCTCACTCGCCAGAATCTGATCGAGGCGTTCTTCGTCCCCCAGTATCAGGTCCAAGACGGCGGGTTCCTGAATGATCCGCCGGACCAGATCGGGGGCCGTCAGGATCCTCACGAATCCCTGATCACTCTTAATGACCCGGTCCAGTAGCGCGCGGTTGGCGAGGACCCGATCGCAGACCTCCTTGTAAGACAGGATCTTCTCGATCAACGGCCTGCTTGCCACGATCCGAACCAGCGCGCGGTCGTGCTGGACAATTGCGTCGATGGCCTCGCTACGTTCGAGCAACCGGTTGATGACCCGTTCGTCCTTTAGCAGGCGGTCGATCAGCGCCGGTTGCCAGCCGACCCTTTTGAGCACGCGCGGATCGCCGGCGAATTGATCGACCAACTTGTCGTGGGCGAGGATGCGCTCGAATATACGCGGATGGCTCACCATGCGGTCAAGCACGCCGTTTCGGGCGTAGATGCGGGCCAGGGCCTGTTCATTGGAAGTGATCTTATCGAGCAACTGCTCGCTGGCGAGGATGCGCGACAGCACCCGCTGATGATGCAACAAGGCGTCGAGCCACGTCGAGTTTTCCAGCACGCACTGTCGGACCTCCTCGCGGCCAAGCAGTGCCTCCAGAAAGGCCTTCGAGCCCAGGGCGCGCGCCAGGAGCCGCTCGTCTTGAAGAATCCGGTCAAGCAGCCGCGCATTCGCCACGACACGGTCGGCGATCCGCGGCGAGTCAAGCGCCCGGTCAATCAACTCCGGATAGACGAGGAACCGCTCCAACCCGCGCGGATGCTGGACGATGCGGTCGAGGACACCGTTCTTGAGGAAGATGCGTTCAAGCGCGCGCTGGTTCGACGTAATCCCATCGAGCAACTCATCGTTGGCCAGAAGGCGCGCGAGAACGCGCTCGTCCTCGAGCAGCCGGTCAAGCAGATCGGTTTGGGCCAACAGTCGGGCCTGCACGCGCGGGTCCGCCAACAGGCGATCGAGCACGTCGGGCTGGCCCGCGATGATCTTTAGAGACCGATCGCCGGTCAGCAGCCGATACAGCGCCAGGTCGCGGGCCAAGACGCGATCCACGAATTTTTCGTTCTGGATCAGGCGCGCCAGGACATCCTCGTTGTTCACCAGCCGTTCAAACATCCGGTCATCCCGGATGATCAAATCGAGCAGCGGCTCATGGGCGAAGATGCGCTGGTAGCCCTTTTCATGGGTGACGATCCGGCTGAGCAACTCCTCATCTTCCAGCAGTCGGGTGATCAAGCGGCCGTCATGCAGGAGCCGCTCAATCCGGTCTTCATCCTCGAGCAAGACATTGAGGGCCCGCTCGTCGTCGAGCAATTCGTCGAGGAAATCCGGGTCGCCGAGGATCACCTCGCGGGCGCGTTCGTCGATGAATATGCGGCGCAGGAACTTTTCGTCGCCCAGGACCTGCCGTGCGGCGCGGGGGTCTTCCAGGAGCTTGAGCAGGTGGTCGGGATGATCGAGCAGGCGTTCGCGAGCGGCCTCATGCTCGAGCAGTTCGTCCAGCTTTTCCCGGTCTTCGATCAGGCCGGCGCGGACGGTCGAGTTCGCCAGCAGCTTCTTGAGCAACTTGCGGTCGGAGACCAACGTGACCAGCAGTCGATCGTCCAGGGTGATTTTTTCGCGTATCCGGGGATCCCGCAATAGGCTCTCAAGGGCCCCTTCGACGTCCAAAAGCCGCTGGACCTCTTTCTCCGACAGGCTGGCGTTTCGATGAAGGATAAACCCCATGACATCACCCCCGACCCGTGCCGACCGCCTCAAGCAGGCGATCGATCCGTTCCGAATAGGCTTCAAAGCGGGCCGTCCGTTCAATCCGGCGGCGCAACGCTTGCGGATCGGGCGGTCGGGTCAAAACATCCGCGATGGACTCGCGGAATGCCCCCCAATCACCCGGCGGGACGTAAACGAGACCCTCGCCGCTGACCTCGCGCAACACCGGAAGGTCGAACGCCACGCAAGGCGTCCCGCAATAGAGCGCCTCGACCGGCGGCAGCCCAAATCCTTCAAAGAACGAAGGGAAGAGCATCAACCGGGCCCGCTTGATCTGGCGGAACTTCTCATGATCCGACAAACGATACTTAAAATCAAGCTCAATGCCGTAATGGGCCGCGCGCTCGGCCAATTCGCCCGCCGCCTCGGGCGGGACCTGACCCGTGCCGACGATGATCACCAAAGTATAGCCTCGCAGCGCCTCGCAGGGCAACTCGGCCAGCCGGTTGCTGCCCTTGTGCTCGGCGCGGCTGAAGCGTGTCAGGAGCACAACCCGCCGCTCCCGTTCGAGTTCGCCGATTCTGTCCGCGACGACCGTGTTGATCGACGGATAACAGTGCTCGTGGCGGGCCCGGGGCGAGCAATCCTCGAAAAAGGGACGCGCGTGGGTGGTGCTCTCGGCGGCGCTGGAGAGGACGATGTCCCAATCCGCCCCGTGGCGCCGCCAGTTGTCCCACAAGGCGGGGTCGCGCTTGACCGGAGAGAGGGCGTTGAACCAATTGGGCGTCTCGAAATTGAGCAACATCAACCGCGCCCCCTGGACCCTTGCGAAATCGACCACGTCGTCATAAAAATACGGCCGCTTGTCGTTGTTGGGCGCCATGACCACGAGGTCGGGCGGGGTTTCCAAGTCCCCCGGCTCGGCATGGTGGTTGGAGGACCACCATCGATCGCGCAGGCGGCCCAGGCCGAAGCGGGTGGCCTCGCCGGCCTGGCCGCAACGGTGCAACAGCTCGAACCACTTCGTGACCGCCTTGCGGCCGCGCCCGCGCGCCAGGCCACCGATCACGCCCCCCGCGGCGCCGAACGCTTCGCCCACCGATTTCAAACCGAACCCCAACGCCAGACGGCCCGAGTGGCTCATCTGACCGAAAACCGATTGCCAGCGCGAAGAAGTGACGCCCTGGCCCCAGTAGCGCCGGCTCAACCACAATAGGTTCATGCGGGCGGCGTTGATGTGATGGACCATCACGGCGTGGGGGGAATAATAGAGCACCCCGCCACGCGAGACCGCGCGCTGGATCAGAGCACTTTCCTCGCTCCCCAGGGTGGGGCTGCCGCCTACGCGGCCAAAACGGGTGTCGAATCCCCCCAGAGACTCGAGCGCGCCGCGCCGCCAGGCCGCGTTGCCTCCGGGAACCCAGTCGCAACGGATGACGTCATCGCCCAGACTGAACTGGCCGAAGAAACGCTCGGTTCCCTGGTCGAACCAGTCGGGGCGATCTCGCTCGTAGCGCGGAACGATCCGGCCCCCGCAGGCCACGGCCCCCGGCCGCGTCTCGAACACGTCCAGAAATGCCCGCAGCCATCCGGGGGCCACCTCGCCGTCATCGTCGAGAAAGACCACGAACTCCCCCCGGGCGTTCCGCCAGCCGGTGTTGCGGGCGACCGAGAGCCCCAACCGCTCCTCGCGCAGATAACGCACCCGACCGCGCCGGATGTACGGTTCCATGACGGCCGGCGTTTGGTCGGTTGAAGCGTTATCGACGATGATCAGTTCGTAATGGATTTCGCCGAGCGGGTTTAGGAGAACACTTCTGACCGCGCGATCGAGCATCGGGGCCCGGTTGTGAGTGCAAATGACCACCGAAAACAGCGGCCCCTCATCGGCATCCGGTCCCTCTTGCGCGAAGTTTTCCAGATGGCGATGGCCGATGAATCGGGATGCGTGGATGCGGCGGATACCGGCGGCGATGCGCTCAATTGAGCGGCCATCGGTCGGTCCGCAGTGCAGCCGCATGAATCGCCCGGCGGCCTCCCGATCGAAATGCGGCGAGGACTGGTGGCGTTGCAGGATCTTGCGCAGGGACCCTCTGTCGTTCGCCTTGAGCACACCGTCGCTCTCGTCGTCGCCAAACGTCTTCATCGGCTCCGCGTGCGGGTTATAGTAAACTGCGGATCGCCCCGCCGCCACCGCTTCGTACGGGATGTTGCTGAACCGGCTGACGACGATGCTGCACGACCGAAGTTGGTCCGCCACTTTGAAAGGATCGGACGGCATGAAATTCGGATCGTCCCACCGCGAAGGGTCGCGGGGATGCCGGGAAATGAGATACTCGATCTCCAATTCCTTGCACACCGAGAGAACGTCCTCCATCCATGCCGCGCGGGCTTCTTCGTACTGGCCATAGGTGAAATTGCAGTTGATAAAGACCCGCGGCGACGACGGGAGCGGATGCTCTTCGATGTGATCAGTCTTGGGATGACCCGTGATCGTGAAATACTTGGGACGGATATGCTTGAGCGTCACGGCGCCCTGCGAGAACAGGACCTCGGCATTGCGAAACTTGCGCGGATCGACTCCCTTGATCTTCTGGTCCCAATCCTGAGGGCCTTCCTGCAAGGCGACGCATGGGATGTCAAGTTTCTTCGCGATTGCATGGACGGCGTTGAATTCGGAGGTCCAGTCGTTCCCGCACAGCACGATATCGGGCGCGAAGGTCTCGATTTCAGGCTTGTCCCGGTCGTCGTAATCGATCTCGACAAATTCGAACCCTTCGGCCTGTAAGCGCGTGGCGGCGCCTTCGTCCTTGCGGTCGCGAGCGGGGATGACGAATAGCGTGTGTTTGAAATGCCGGGCGATTCGCGCCAGCGTGTGGACGTGTGTGTCGTTTGACACCAGGAGCAACAGCCGGGGGGATGCGTCGCCGAGTTCCCGCTGCTCGACGATGGGGGCGACCTCTTGCCACGGTTCGGGATGCGCATGACCCGCCCGCTTCCATGCTTCTGCGACCGACTTCTCGATGCACACGCGTGCGTAGTTTGAAGCAACGGACTCAATGTCCGCGGACTCAATGGATTCAAGATCGACGAAACAGAAAGAAACGGGAGCGGCATCGGACGCTTGATCGGGCGTGAACGGCGGACAGATGACGAGCTGCTTCTTCCGGTCTTCATGCCGGGCCAAGACGTCTGGTTGAGGAAGGTTTTGTCCGGCCGGCCCCCCTGCGTGGAACTGCAACGCGCCGTGTTCGTCGTCGAATTCCTCAACCACCTCACGGATCGAGATATCGTCGAGGTACCATGTAAGCGGCCGGCGGTCCCAGTGCATGATCCAGGCGTGAGCCGGCGCCGGGTCCCCAGCGGGGACCGTGAGCATCCCGGTCATCGCCGTCCATGCGCCGCCGCGATTCGCAAAATCGATCGAGCCCGTCCGCAAGTCCTTGGCCCAAAGATGGCCGTGACGGTCGCTCTTGACGCCAAGTCGAAAGGCGGTCTGGTTGGATGGGCAATAGACCTTGCAGGTCAGCAAATAGCGTCGATCGCCGCGCAGCTCAAACCGTCCTTCCCCGTGCTGGATGCCGGCGCGTTCGGTGCCATTGCTCACGATACGCAAACAATAACGGCCCGCTCCAGGGGACCCAGGTTCCAGCGAGCTGTCGCAAATAGTCAAATCAGCGGCATAGGTCGGTTGATAGACGCCCTCCGCGGCAACCTCGCGGCGCGTATCGCTGGCCGCGGTGTCGTCGGGGGCGAGCTCAATGCCCAAGGTTTCCTCGTTGAAAAGCCAGCGCCCGCTCTCCGCGAGGAGTTCGTCCACCGCCGTCTCGCGCAGATTCAGCCGCCCCCGTCCCGATGGATCAAGCCGCTTGTCGCCCAGCCCGCGCAGGACGCATAGACGCACGTCTCGATGATGAGGAAACGCCGTAAAATCCCCATAAAAGACCGGCAAGTTGTTTGTCACGTAGCTGACCCGATGTCCCGCATGGGCCATCGCCTCGGCCATCATCCACGAATGATAGCGCCCGCCGGAAAACTCGGTGGGCGAGTTTTGGGCGAACATCACGACGTTTAGGTTGCGTCGGTTTCCACGCGACCGGTCCCTCGGGCCCGAAGCGACCTGCTTGGTCCCCGATTCCGTCGCCGACGTGTCCGGGGGTTGGTCCTGTTGCCGCGAGCTGATCATGCCAATTGCGATCCCGAGTATGTCAAACCTCCGAACCAACGCACGCCACGGGATTGAGATTTACAGTTCTTCGGTGCAGCCACCTTCGCCAAGGCTACGGCGACCTGGGGCCGCTTGATACTCCGAAGGCTAGGCGCGGGGAACGGATTAAAGAATAAACCGACTCAAATCCTTGTCTTCGAGCACGTTCTTGAGCCGGTCGCTTACGTATTGCCGGTCGACGTTCACGTCTCCGCTCAGGCTATCGGGAGCTTCAAATGAGACCGATTCAAGCACCCGCTCGAGGATCGCATGGAGCCTGCGCGCGCCGATGTTTTCGGTCTGTTCGTTGATGTGGGCGGCGCAGCGGGCCAGTTCATCTATCGCGTCGTCGGAAAAGGCCAAGTCCACGCCGTCGGTCTTGAGCAACGCGATGTATTGACGGATCAACGAATTCTCCGGCTCGACCAGAATGCGCTTGAACTCCTCCATCCGCAACGGCTTAAGCTCAACGCGCAGAGGGAAGCGCCCTTGTAGTTCGGGGATCAAGTCAGAGGGTTTGGTCGTATGGAACGCCCCGGCGGCGATGAACAGGATGTGGTCGGTGCGGATCGCCCCGTACTTCGTGGTGACCGTGCTCCCTTCGACGATGGGCAGGATGTCGCGCTGGACGCCCTCGCGCGAGACGTCGGGGCCCGCTCCACCTTGCCTCCCCGCGATCTTGTCGATCTCGTCGACGAAGATGATCCCGGTCTGTTCGGCCAGCTCCATCCCCTCGCGCGTGATTTTTTCCTTGTCGAGTATCTGGTCAAGCTGTTCGTCAATGAGGACCTTGCGCGCCTCGCCGACTTTCATCCGCGAGGTCCGTTTCTTTTGCGGCATGATCCGCTCCATCATGTCGCGCACGCCGCTCATCGCCTGCTCATCCACGCCAACCATCCCGAACATCCCCTCGACCACCGGCTTGGCGGTGACCTCGAACTCGACCTCGCGGTCATCGAGCTGGCCGCTGTCGAGCAACTGCGCCAATTGATCACGCGGCTCGGCGCTGTTCATGGCCTCCGCTTCTTCGCCCTCGACCATCACGTCGCGCGCCGGGCCGAAACCGCTGATGAACCGCCGCCGGCCGGCCGGGCTGGATTGCAGCAGATCGAGCAGCCGGCTGCGGGCGCGCTTCTCGGCCTTGGCGCGGATTTTCTCGCTCATCGACTCGCGCACCATGCTGATGGCCGTATCAACCAGGTCGCGCACCATCGACTCCACGTCGCGCCCCACGTAGCCGACCTCGGTGTACTTGGTGGCCTCGACCTTGACAAACGGTGCCTTGGCCAGTTTCGCCAGCCGCCGGGCGATCTCGGTCTTGCCGACCCCCGTCGGGCCGATCATGATGATGTTCTTGGGGATGATCTCCTCCTGCATCGCCTCATCAAGCCGGCGCCGGCGCGTGCGATTGCGCAAGGCGATCGCCACGACCTTCTTGGCCTCCTCCTGACCCACGATGAACTTGTCCAATTCCTCGACGATGACTCGCGGGGTCAGTTCTTCTATTTCAAAATCTCGGCCCATCCCACTCACACGTTCCTCTTGGAATGCTCGCTTCGATCCGGTACAAGAACCACATGATACTCCACCCCGGAAAAAAGGGAAACCGGAATTTTCGCGAGTTGGCGGGTCGTTACTGGTTTGTCTGCGCCGCCACGCTGGCGGCGCTCTATCGAGTGCTGCACCTCACCGGTCCAATCGATGAGCCGCACGCTTGGCGCCAGTGCGACACGGCCTACATGGCGCTCGACTTTTATCAGCGCGGCATCGATCTGCTTCACCCCGCGGTCTGCTGGATGGGAGGTCACAAGACCCTGGTTCTTGAATTTCCATTGCACGAGGCGTGCGTCGCGCTGGCCTATCATTTATTTGGCCCGCGCTTGCCGGTCGCGCGGCTGATCACGTTGGCCTTTTTTCTCGGCGCGGCGGCCTTTCTTTATCTTATTGTGAAATACCTTCAGGGCATCGCGCTGGCGCGGATGACGACGCTGATCTTCCTGATGGCGCCCCTGAGCCTGTTCTATTCACGCGCCATGCACATCGATTTCAGCGCCGTCTTCTTTTCCCATGCGATGCTTTATTGCCTGATGCGGGGGATCGACGAGGAGAAGGTTGGGTGGACGGTCGCGGGGAGTGCCGCCGGCATCCTGGCGTTCCTCATCAAGGCGCCTTATGCCTTCTTTCTGTTTCTGCCGCTCGCGTGGCATGTAATTGTTCAGTCGAAATACCGATTCACGCTCAAGATGGCGCCCGCTTTGGTTCTGCCGCTCATCTGCTTCGCCCTCTGGCGTCACCATGCCCACGAGGTTAACTCTCGAGCCCCTGATTGGTTCTTCATTCGCGATTACAAGAAATTCATCGACATGGGATGGTGGTACTTCGGAACGCTGGGCCAGCGGTTCGACGCGCATCAGTGGGCGGTCATCATTGAAAGACTTTTTCGGGAATGCTGCACGGTTGTCGGATCCGTCTTTTTTGTCGCGGGACTCTTCTTAAGACCACGGCCGGAACGTCCCACCACCTTTTTCAAGCTCTGGCTTGCCGGCCTGATCATTTACCTGCTCATCTTCTTCAATCCGAATTACGGTCATAACTACTACCAAATCCCATTCCTTTCGATCACCTCCTTCTTTATCGCGGCGGGCATTCAGTCGGTGGTCAACCTGAGGGCGGTGGCGCGCGTGCCAAAGCGACAATGGCTGGTGCTCGGGGCCTTGGTCCTTGTTTTCGCCAACGCCATCTGGACATCCGAACGACGATACTACTGGATCGATCCGATCCGGACCGAGGCCGGACGGATCATCGCCCAACGGACCGACCCCGACGCCTTGATTATCGCCGCCGTTCCGCAAACGTCCCCTCAGGACCCGACGCTCCTCTACCGCGCGCGCCGCGCCGGCTGGTCGGTCCGGCCCGAGATTGTCACGCCTGAACTGATCGATAAGCTGGTTGACGCGGGGGCGTCGAATTTGGTCGTCATCGGAAACTCCTCGACCCTGCCCGCGTTCGGTCCGTTCCTCGATGATGCTCTTCAGGATGAGTACGACTTGGAGGAGAAGGATTGGCGGATTCGGATCTATCGACTCGCCAACCGATCCCCTGCGGTCGGAGAATAGCGGTGACACGGGGCGCTCGAGACGGAGTCAGGGGGCGGAACCAGACAGCGGCAGTCGTCCAACCCCGCGAGCCTCCGCGTGAGTGGACCCGTGGCGCCCCGCAGACGGAACGTCCGGGGCGTCAGTTGCTCCAACAGCTTCGCCGTGGCAGACTAAACTCAATAGTATCAACCATTCACTACTGGCCAAAGCTATGAACCCAAAATCCTGTTGGGCGTCCACTAAATTCAATAGTTTCAATCATCCATGGGTTGGCACGTGGCCGTCATCAAGTATCCGCGTCGATGACGCGCGTCGATCAGTTCCGAATCCTTGGCATTTTACTTTGATTTTTCATGCTTTCAGGACGAGAGACAGAATCCCGTGGACTTTTTGATCCAAGTTTGCGTAGGCTCATCTTGCCGATGCCCCGTCGGCAGACGCCGGTGGGGAATGAGTTGAAGCTATCTCGCCACTGCTGTTTGTGATCCTCGCGATTGTTGGACGTCGGCTGATGCGGTTAATCGGTAAATTGATCCTGCACCTGATTCCCACCCGGCTGTTCTGGCCGGGCGTGGTGCTCGTTGCGCTTCTCCTGCTGTGGGGTGCTTTCCACTATCCGACCATCCACTCACTGTTAAAGGCCCGCGAGCAGCGCGATCGATATCGCGAATCGGTCGCCGAACTGGAGCGCGAGAAGGCGACCCTGCTCACCGAGCGGCCCTCGCTTCAAGCGGGCGGATTCGCGAGTGAAAAGGCGGTGCGCGAGCGGTTTCTCATGGTCAAGCCCGGCGAACACATCCTGTTGGTGCAGGGCGAGGCACCATCCCACCGGGGCATCCCCGGCGCCGGGCTCATGCCCTTGGGGAAGAACCGTCCGGCCCTCCCGTCCATCGATCCGCTCACAGCGGCAGAGGCTGACCGGCCTCATCGATAATCTGCCCGCCGAACATATCACGCAGGAGCTTGGCCCGGCGTGCGGCGTCTTCGCTGGCGTCCAGGAAGGCTTGGGCCTTCTCGATGGCGCGGCGACGTCCGGCGGCGGCGGGGGCGCGTTGCGGGCTTGGCGGGAGCGGTTGTGGGGAGGGCTCCGGCGGATCGCTATCCTCCATGACCGGACGCGGCGCGGACGGCGGCTTGCGAGGTACGGGCTCGGCCGCTTCGCCGGCGGGGATGGTGGGGGGCGGCCCCAACGTGCCGTCCTGATTCACCACCCGCATCGCGCGGTCGATCAGGCACGAGAGAGTCTGTTCGATCACCTGCATGTTCTCGGGCTTCTCGACAAAGCGGCGCGCGAGCGATGCCTGCTGGTCCCAACCCAGGCGCAGGCAATTTTCCTCCATCGACCACTGGGCCACTTGGCGCAAGTAGCGGACGAGAAATCGCGAGGCGTCGGGAAGCTGGGCGGACAATGCCTCGAGGAGGCCCTCGCGGTCGCGGAGGTCGGCTGACGACGTTCCCGCGTCCCCGTCCCCGTATCCCGGTGTCGACTCGCGCATCACGGCAACCGCGCGGGTGGCGGGGATCACTTTCGCTTCATGGTCCCCGCCGTAGGGGGCGGACACGGCGGACCCACGAGCGTCCTCGATGGGCACGGGGCTGATTGCCCTCCGCGTGGCCGGATGACTTTCCTCGCCGCCGGAGGGCCGACTCAGGGCCTGTTCCGGCAACGCGCCGACCCGCTGCATGATCTCCTCGATCGGCACCAGCGGCTTGACGGCCGCCAGGCGCAGGAAGGTGAACTCGACCAGGAACCGCGCCTGGGTCGATTGTTTCAGTTTCTGCTCCAGTTCGAACAGGTGGTGGAGGATATTGAAGAGTTGCTCGGGAGCGATGGCGGCGGCCTGGCGGTGGGCGACCTTGAGCGCGTCGCCGCTGGCGCTCAGCAGCGCGGGGTCGGCGTCGGCCTGGATCAGCATCAGCTCGCGCAGATAAGCCACCAGCCCCTTGACGAACCGCTCCAGGCTGCGGCCCTTCTCAACCAGGTCCTGGATCAGCGCCAGGAGCGACTTGGCGTCGCGCTCAACCAGCCAGTCGGTGGCGTGGGTCAGGGCCGACTGGTCGGCGAGCCCCAAGAGCCGGTTGGTCGCATCGAGGTCCGGCAGGCCGTCGGTCATCGCCAGGAGCTGATCGAGGATGACCAGCGCGTCGCGCATCCCGCCCTCGACCGAACGCGCGATCAGGTCCAGGACCTGCCGCCCCGCCGCCGGATCCAACTCGACGCCTTCGCCCTCGCAGACCTGGCTCAGCCGACGGGCGATGTCCTCGGCGCTCATGCGGCGGAAGTTGTGCAGGACGCAGCGCGAGCGGACCGTTTCGGGAACTTTTTCGAGTTCCGTGGTGGCGAAGATGAACACGACGCGCCGAGGCGGCTCCTCGAGCGTCTTGAGCAGCGCGTTGAACGCCGGCACCGACAGCATGTGCACCTCGTCGATGATATAAACCTTAAAGCGCGCGGCAAACGAGGCCTGAATGATCCGCTCATTGAGTTCGCGGATGTTGTCGACGCTGTTGTTGCTGGCCCCGTCGATCTCGATCACGTCCAGATCGTTGCCGATCGTGATCGAGCGGCAATGGTCGCACTCGCCGCAGGGGGTCGCCGTGGGCCCCTGTTCGCAGTTGAGCGCCTTGGCCAGGATGCGCGCGGCGGTCGTCTTCCCGACCCCGCGCGGCCCGGCCATCATGTGGCCATGCGCGACCTTGTCGCGGCGCAAGGCACTCTGGAGCGACCGCGCCACCTCTTCCTGACCGACCAGGTCCTCAAACCGCTGCGGCCGCCACTTGCGCGCCAGTCCTTGATACGATTGCGCTTGGGCCATCCTGGGCTCTCCTATAGAGGCTATTGCCGGGACAGGGCGAGGCTCCACTTTCACCAATTCTTCGCCCCGTTACATCCTACCAATATCGAAGGGGAACTGAAGATGCAAGACAATATTCCGCGCGGGGAATCGCGCTTCTTCATCCAGTCCCGAGATGGGCCGGCCAAGTGGTCACCAATTCACTTGAAGAGACTCCGCCGCTCCGTCTGATTATAAACCTCATAATTGATCGATACGCTCCAGCACTCGTCGGTCGTCGTCCACGCGGTCGGCGAACCGAAGCCCGGAACGAGGACTTGGGGAAAGGGTCCGAACGACATCGGGATAAGGAACCCGTCACCCTCGACGCCGCCGGCGACGTAGCTCGGCACGTTGGCCGACGTATCGACCTGCCAGGCAAGCCAATAAGTCCCCGCCGCCAGCACCGGTATGTATGCGCGTGATAAGCCATCCAAAGCCTGCTTAGAAGTCCCATCGAAGGCTTGATGGGCATTTATATTTTCCGCATCGAAAAGTGAGCCGGGGCTGTCGGGTGGTTTGAGATTGCCCTTGTTGCGTGCGAGGGCGGCTTGGGTTCTGGCTTTTTGTTGAAGGCTGGTTTTTTTGTGGATGGGCATCGAAGTGGGTGTCTACATCGCTTGTAGGGGGCGATGGCGGGGCTTGTCAAGTCTCATCGAAGCTGGTTGCCGGTTCAGGATCACGAGAATCCTGGCCTAAAAACACGGCTGGGGCCGCGAGAATCGGTTTTCTCCACCGAGACGTATTCCAGAACATGGGTCGAGCTGACAAAACGCCGTGAGCGCGGTTTATGAGGATTTGAGAATAGGGTTGGCGTCAAGCATCGAGCGGCCAGGGCCAAGCGATAAAACCGCGCCCAAGCCCGTCACGGCGGTCTCAAAGGCGATATTCTGAGGATGCCATTCGGCCTTTTTGTCTCCAGTGTTATAGGTTTCTCTACTGCCTACGCCGCCCATTCCTCGCACAGCCGCTCCGCCTGCTCTCTGCCGTCCCAGTGACCGGGGCGAGCACTGCCCAGTTTGACGCCGTGAGCTTTGGCCACTTGCAAAGCATCCTTTGTGCGGGTGCTGATCTGGTCGCGCTCCCATTCAGCCACTGCCGCCAGGATATGAACCGTGAAGCGGGTAGCGTGGGAATTGTCGGCGGCCACAAAATCCACGCCCGATTCCATGAGTTGTGACAGAAAGGCCACGTTGCGAGCCAGCCTGGCGAGCTTGGCCACGAGCAAGACCGCGCCCGCTCGCCAGGCAAAAGCCACCACCTGCTCCAGTTAGGGCCGATCCGCCTTGCGGGTTGACTCCACCTCGGTAAATTCCCGGAGTAATTCCCCAGCGTGCTGGCTGGCGTAGCTCCGCGCGGTCTCCCTTTGGGTATCGAGGCCCAGGCCAGAACGCCCCTGCTTTTTGGTGCTGGCTCGGTAGTAGGCGACAAGCTTGTCCATTTTTCCTAATCTCTTCAAGGGATTACTCAATCTCGAAAACCGAGTGCGACACCGATAAGGATTGAACTTGCAGTGCCGCCTGCATCACACCGTAGATGTCAGTGTTGTCGTTCACGTCGGACACCAAACCGGACCGACTGTCCCAACCATAAATGTCCACCCGCTGGGATGTGTGCCAATTGGTCGACCAAGCGACCGTGAGAATCGATCCTTTCCCATTATTGGAGATAATCTTTAAGCCCCCGGTTTCGTGATCGGACGTGACGATTACCATCGTCTCCTGTTCATTTAGCAAGCCCACGACCCGTTCGACGGTCTTATCGAATTCAAGCGTTTCAAGGATGCTTCTTGCGCCTCCCCCCAAGGGTCGGGTCGGCTTGAGATCGTGGATTCTGGGGCGTTTACCGTCCTCTGTATCGGGAACCGCTCGAATCCTGGGCCGTGGTTGCAGCCGCCAAACGATCCCGGCCCCGTCACGGGCCGGTGGTTCGCCGGGGTATCGAACTCGGCCCCGGCTTCCGTTTGCCCGTGGCGGCCCTCTATGGCGATCCTTGGCCAACTTCGCGCCATAAAGAACCCCCGGCCAGGGTCAGGCCCCGACCGGGGGAGAATGTTCACATTTGAACGGTTCCCATCATGTTGCCGGGATGTTGCCAGAACGTAGGTGGAATCAAGCCGGAATGAACGGGAATGAAGGAGGGAATCGGGGCCTTGTGGATTCGCGCGATTGCCCACAAAACCACTGATTTTATTTGGTTTTCTGATGACGCGCCCGGCAGGGCTCGAACCTTCATTCACCGGCGGCCGAGGAATTCTAAAATGAGCAATCCCAAGGCCTCTTCGGCAAATGATCCCTGGGTCCATCGCAGCATGCCTTCGACGCACAGCCAAAGTGGAACGAGGAAGGGAAGAGCGGGTTGGCCCCCGATCGCGAGCGGGATTGCGATTCCCGCAGATGCGCATCCCAGCAAGAGTTCGAGAAAACCCATTTTCCGCGTGGCCTCGGCGGGGGAGAAGTGCAGGGCGTCGCTGAGGCGTTCCTGGCTGCGCGCGGGGAGCCAACCCAGCAGCCACTCGTACTTGGAGTTACGGTAAGCGCTCTCGAGGATCGCACGCTGCTCGGCCTGTTCGCCGCGCTCGCGAAGCCAGTGGCTGGCTTCGAGGACGATTTTGTGGAGCCGGTGGTCCTCTTCGGCCAGCGGATTCAGGTAATAACGCCAACCGATCTCTCCCGGCTCGATCCTGTAGCATCCGTCGCGGTAGAGGATCATCGGGTCGAGATCGGTGGGGCGGTAAGGATCGTCATCGTGCGCGATCCAGCCTTCCAGGGAATCGTTGCTCTCCACGATCAAGGCCCACCCGGTCGGGGGCTGGGGTTGCCTGATGCGCAAACCCGGTATGGAGTAATCGGCGGCCATCCTGCCCTCTCTTCCTATTGAGCATTATCGGTTCATGGGGTGCTCCGATTAACCGGCGGCGGCCAGGCTTAATGGCTTCGGATGCGCTCGGTCCCTCAATCGCGTACCGATTCTCGACTCCGCCGCGACCTCCGTATGCCCTCGGGCCATGCAGAAATCGCAGGGCCGGAAACAAGCGGCTGAATATTCGACTCGTTGCGTGTATGAAATACTCGTGGGGCCCGCCTCGGCGTTGGTTCCGCCGAAACCGGTAAGACGGCTCATTCCGCATCCCACGATTGCCTGTATCTGAATGAATTCATGACATCTAAAACAAATCTGACAGAGACGGCCGAATCCCAGCGTCCCGTCATGATCTACGACGAAGAGTGCGGGTTTTGTCGTTATTGGATCGAGATCTTTCAGCAGCGCGCGGGGGAGGCGGTTTGGTTTACGTCGCATCAGGAATCCTCGTATCTCTATCCGTCGATCCCGCCCGAGGCGTTCGGCCGCGCCGTCCATCTGATCGAACCGCCCGACGGGGCCGCGGGGGTATCGGAGGCGGACGGAGGGGCCAGCCGGGTGAGCCGTGGGGCGGAGGCGGTGTTGCGGCTGTACGCGCACACCGAGAGGCGATGGCCGTTGTGGTGTTATCTGAACCTGCCGGGGGCGCGGGGGGTTTGCGAGGGGGGTTATCGTTTTTCGGCGGGCCATCGGTCGTTTCTCATGTCCATGACGCGCCTGATGTGGGGCCGAACGCCGCGCGTGGCGACGTGGCATGTCTCGCGTTGGGTCTTTCTGCGGCTGCTGGCCGTGATCTATTTCATCGCCTTCCTCTCGCTGCTAACGCAGCTCAGCGGCCTGATCGGCCATAACGGGCTCCTCCCGGCCGAGAACTTTATCGAGGCGGTGCGCCACGCGCACGGGGCGATGGCCTGGTGGCACGCGCCGACGCTCGGGCTGATCGACGCGAGCGACCGGTTTCTCAAGGGGCTGTGCGTGGCCGGGCTGGTCGCTTCGCTGCTGGTGTTCGCGCGGCTCCTGCCCGGTCCCAGTTTGTTGGCCTTGTGGGTGTTGTATCAATCCGTCTTTCAGGTCGGGCAGACGTTTTTGGGTTTCCAATGGGACCTATTGTTGCTCGAGATGGGTCTGCTTGCCGTGTTTCTTGCGCCCTGGCGCTTGATGCCCCGTTTAAAAAGCGAACCTCCGCCTTCGGCGCCCGTGCTGTGGCTTCATCGCTGGCTCCTGTTTCGGCTCATGTTCTCGTCGGGCATGGTCAAGCTGGCCAGCCGCGACGACGCGTGGTGGGACCTGTCGGCGTTGACGGTTCATTACTTCACCCAGCCGTTGCCGACGTGGACCGCGTGGCTCCTGCACCAATTGCCGCGCTGGTTTCACGTCGCGTCGTGCGGGGCGATGTTCGTTATCGAGCTGGCCGTGCCGTTCCTGGTCTTCCTGCCGCGACGCCCGCGTCACGTCGCCGCAGTGCTGCTGATTCTCCTCCAGGTGTTGATCCTGTTATCGGGCAACTATACGTTTTTCAATTGGCTGACCATCGCGCTGTGTCTCCTCTTGCTCGAAGACGCCGCGCTGCTGCGCCTCCTGCCGCGACGCATGGGTCGCAAGATGTCACCCCGCGTGAGCCAACGGGCGCGACGCCGGCCCTTTTTGCTCGGGCGGATTGTGTTCGCGCCGTTCATGGTCCTTGTCCTGTTGGTTGGCTGCTTTCACCTGGTCCGTCTGTTCGACCGCCAGCCGCCGCTGCCGGATTGGGTCTTTCGTGTCGTCCAGTGGACCCGGACGATGAATCCCGTGAACCATTACGGCCTGTTCGCCGATATGACCGTCACGCGCCCCGAGATCATCGTCGAAGGGAGCAACAACGGCCGGACGTGGAGGGCCTATGAATTCAAGTGGAAGCCGGGACGTTTGGATCGCCGCCCGCGCTTCGTGGCACCGCACCAACCGCGGCTGGATTGGCAGATGTGGTTCGCCGCGCTCAGCAAACGGCGCGCGCGGCACTGGTTCACCCCGTTCATGCAGCGGCTGCTCGAAGGCTCGCCCGAGGTGCTGGCCCTGTTGGCGCACAATCCCTTCCCCGACCGGCCGCCCCGTTTCGTCCGCGCCGTGCTCTACGATTATAAATTCACGGACTGGGCCGCTCTGCGGCGCGAGGGACGCTGGTGGCGCCGTGAAAGACGGGGGCTCTATTTCCCCGCGATCCGGTTAAAGAACCAGGATGAGTGATGAGGTTGAATGAACGCGAATCTCGCGGCCGCGACATCGGTCCGGATCATCTCGGCGCCTGCATGCCTCCGCAGTCCAGCCAAATGATCTGCCCCCAACTGACTGTGCCGTTGGTGGGGTCGTAGAAAAACGGATTGGGGTCGCCTTGGCTCTGGTTATTGAGGAAATTCCACCAATACAAGTCCGGGCCGGTGCTCTCGAGCATCGCGTACCACTCGGTGCAGGTGAAGAAGTCGGCCATCCTTTCGCCGGTGGTATCGCGGACCTTCCATACCCAATTATCCCGGTTGTCATATTCTCCCCGTCCCATCGGTGAGTAGGACATCACCCACGAGACGCCGACGGGCTTTCCCCATTGGGTCCAGGAAGTGGATTTGGCCGCCCTGGTATTGAAGAAATCAACGGGGGTCTCCTCGTAGTAAGCAACCGGGGAGGTTAGCAAGTGACCGGGATACCTCTTCCTCTTATTGGGATTGTTTCGGATGTCCACAAATTCCGCGCTAAAGCCCGAAGCCCGAGCGACTCCATTGACCATCGGTATCTGATTGTGGTCGATCTTGTAGGACTCAAACGCCACGCCAAACGTCCGCAGATCGCTCTTTACCCGGCTGACCCTGGCGCGGGTTTGGGCCTCGAGGAAATTCGGGACGGCGATGGCCGCCAGCACGGCGATGATCGCGACGACGATCAACAGCTCGATAAGCGTGAATGCGGTCGTCTTTCTCATTTCTCCGATCCTCCGGTTGAATTAAACTGAGCTGGAATTTCCATTTCGCCCGTTGAATCCTTCCCACTTTTCCAGCTCACTTGGTATTCTCACCTCTGACGGCATCAAGGTCAAGAAAATAGAACATCTACATGTGCGGTCGCTTTACCATCACCCAACTGCCCGCCGATCTGGCCAAGCAATTCGACGTCGAAATCCCCGACTCGATTCGGATCGACTTCAACCCGCGCTATAACGTCGCGCCCACGCAGCCGGTTCTGGTCGTCCGGACCGGCGCCGAGGGCGGGCGGCGCGAACTGACCTGGCTGCGCTGGGGCCTGATCCCGAGCTGGGCCAAGGACCCGGCCATCGGCAACCGGATGATCAACGCGCGGGCCGAATCGCTTGCCGATAAGCCGGCCTATCGCGCGTCGTATCGGCGGCGGCGCTGTTTGGTTCTTGCCGACGGCTTCTATGAATGGCAGCGGCGCGATCGCGTGAAGCAGCCGTATTATCTGCGCTTCAAGTCCGGTGGGGTGTTCGGGCTGGCGGGATTGTGGGAACACTGGCAATCACCCGACGGGGACGAGCTCGAAAGCTGCGCGATCATCACGACCGATCCGAACGCCCTGGCGTCCCAGATTCATGATCGCATGCCGGTGATCATTCCCGGCGCAGGATATGACCGCTGGCTCGATCCGCGGACGCAATCACCCGACGCCCTGGCCGCACTGCTCAAGCCCTATCCGGCCGACCAGATGGAGTCTTATCCCGTCAGCACGAACGTCAACCGCCCCGCCAACGACAGCGCCGAGAACATTCGACCGTTGGATGACCTGTTTGGGATGGATATTTAGACGAATCACTGCGTTGCTCGGTCCCGATAGATTGTGAACTGATTCATCGGGAATGGGCGGCGTCGGTATGCGCTTTTAGTTCCTCGCGCATGCCCTTGACCTCAACGGTGAGATTGGCAACGTCTTAAAGCCTAACAACAAGGTTCAGGACCCCCGGCGCCTCATTTATCATTGTTTGGCCTGCTCCCGGACCCCGCTATCGAGCCTTAGCGCGGGTGAAGGCGCGGGAAACTCAGGAGCCGCCACGGTTTGGGATGGATTCGGCTCCACCGCCGAGGCCTCCGGCTCGGGTATGGGGGTTGCGGTTCCGGTATCCCCGTCCGAAACGGTCCCCGCCACGCTCTTGACCGAGCAGATCAGAATTAAGAGAAGTGGGATTCGATGGGCCAATGCTCGCACCTCAACGCGAATATCGTCGGAGGGCGACAATGCAACCGCCATGCCACCGGATGGAAATTGATGCCGATGGGAAATTTTGCGCCCAGCATCTTGGACCGCCTGGGCCAAGCACTTTCATGCACAAATCATATTTAAGTCATTTAAATTCAGTATTTTATGAATCTGGTGGCCAGGGAGCTAAGGGCCATGCGCGGCAAGTGCCCAAAGGCTCCTGGAGATGGATTGATCGGGAAAGAATTGCCTCAGACCGACAAATTCACGTCAGAATAAGGGGTGCCGGGCCGAGCCAGTGTCAAGGATTTGACGATTCGTTTACGTCACGGTTTCGACCCACGTCCCTCGCCGGGCGGATTCTTCTCTATCTGAATGAGACCAAACCAGGCCCATCGCCGCAGTGGGCGGATGATCCAAAACAGGATTGCATCCAGACGATGAAGGATCCTCAGCGACCAGCCAAAGAGCCGCACATGGGGCCAGCCGAACTGAAACATGAAAGCCGCGAAAGAGAAGAAGTAGTATGGGGCGATGGCCCGGACCGGACCATCCGCGCAGCCAAACGCCGCCAGGACCACACGCTGGGCCGCCGGATCGAAATAGCGCGTGATGCCGCGCCAGGCCAGCGGGGCGAACCAGCGGCGGTAGGTCCGGACGAGAGGATTGCCGGTCTGCGGCTCGGTCAGCGCCGCCCGGCCGCCCTCGCGCAGCGTCCGCACCAGCTCACGGGCCGACCGGCCGAGGTCGGTATGGATCAGGACCGACTTGGTGTAAACCGCGGGCACGGTCCCGTCGCGGAAAGGCAGGGCCTCGGCGGCGGCAACGATACAGGATATCGAACCGGCGCACCCGGCCCGAACCGCCCGGTCGCGCATGGCTCGCAGCCGCGCCAACGATCCGTCCAGCGCCACGACAGGGTGGCCGCGCCGCGCCAGCGCGAAACTGACCGAGCCCAGACCGGCCCCCAGATCAAGAATCCAGGCGGGGGATGGGTCGCCGTTTTCGAGCCAACGGGCGGCGGCCTCGAAATCCGGCGTGCGCGTGAACTCGATTTCCTCCTCCAACGTCGGACCGCGCCGTCGGCCCTTGGACCCCGCTCGCTCCAGGTTTTGAGGGTCGAGCACGCCGTCCCAATAGCGCATCGCGTCGGAGGGGCCCGACTCACGGTTGGCCGGAGCACTGTTTGGGGATTGGGCCGTCATGCTCGAGGCGCCTACCTTCGGGAAGAGGAACGGAATTTCGCGGGAGGATCACGACTCGGCTTTAGCCCTCCGCCGCCCGCGCCGATAGAGTGGTTGGGAGTCCCATGCAGAGGCCCTGAGCCTTAAACTACGCCCACACCGACCCGAAACCAAGGGAGATTCAGTCATGACGACCATGACCACGCGCACCTACACCAACGTGGCCCTGACCGCGATTATCTTGCTGCTGCTGGCACTGGTGGCGCGGCCCTACATCTCGGCGCCCGAAGCGCACGCCCAACTGATCCCGGAGCGCAATCGGCAACAGAAGGAAAAACTTGCGTCGGTCGAGCCGCTGGCGATCAACGCCGAGGCAACCAAGGAAATCGCCGAAGCCAACCGTCAGATCGCCCGGTCGATCCAAGAACTGGCCGCCGTCCACAAAGAACTCGCCAAAGCGTTGGCCCAGGTCGCCAAGAGCGGCAAGTGACGGCTGACCGCGAGGATGAGTCGTCCCGCTTGATAATCTGGTGAGCGCCGCCGCCGCTGCCCGCCACGATTGGGTCAGGCACCCGGGTCGAGGGTATCACCCGAAATGATCCGCCCATGCTGGGGCGGGGGACGCTGATACCAATAAATCCAGGCCCGACGGACCGAACCGTCGTCGAGCACCTCCAGGACTTCGTCCGATGGAGGCAATCGATAGAGGTCCCCCCGCAATATTTCATCCGGCCCGGCGGCCGGCGTCACGCCTGGATACGCCCCCAAATCATAGAGCCGGCCCGGCACGCTGGCCATCCCCTCGAACACCGCCCGCGCGCCCAATACCCGCGCCATGGCGGTACGGGCCTGTCGCCGTAGCGATCCGTAGACGAAGAGGTGTCGAATCGCCTCCTGCTTCATGAAGCCACCCTGGTTCGATGCTGGAGGCCTTCAGCGCGTTTCATTCATCGATCGCGGGCATATCTGACGCGCTCTGATCATGAGCGCCTTTAACTTTCTCTCGGCGCCCCGACTCGATCAACAGCCAACCGTACAGGCAAATCAGAGGCCAAAGGCGCAGCGACATCATCGGTATACCGACGCCCTCGCGCCACCACGGGGCCTGATGCAGCCAGGGGATCGTGAGTAGGATCGCGATCGCCAGGCCCGCCACCGTCGAGGTCGGACCGCGCGTGACCAACCCCTGGCCGAACAGCCACATCAGCGCCGGCAGCGCCTGAACGCAGTAATGGTCCCAGAGCAGGCTGGGCGCGAGCAGCATCAGGAGCGTACCTGCGAGGAATAGGGACACGTCGGCATCGGAGGCGCGGGGCGGGTCTCGGGGCGCGGGGCGAACGCGGTCCAGGCGCCGTCCGCGGGCCGCCAGCAAGCAGGCCGCGAATAGGCCGAGTGAAACCAGCCAGGTCAGGCCGTTCGCGAAGACCGGCCCGAGCGCCAACCACGGGCGGCTGTAGGGGTTCTCGGTCAGGAGGTGATGGAGCAGCGCGTTGGGCGACTGGTTGAACGGGTCGCGATAGAAATCGTTTCCCAGCGCTTCCCAAGTTGAGCGACCATAGCCCATCTCAGCGATCATCGAGAGCGCCTCGCGATGAACCGGCCAACCGAAACAGACTAGCGAGAGCAGGATAAACGCGGCGCTGAATCCCAAACCCCACAACGCCGCTCTCCAGCGACCCATCAACGCCGCCAGAACGATCAACAGGGCCGGTGAGATTTTCCAGGCGAATCCCAGCGCCAGGATCAAGCCGAACGCCGGCTCGCGCCGCCTCCGTAGCGCCGCCGCCGCGAGTATCAACAACGCGGCCATCACCACGTTCATCTGCCCCGCCGTCATCTGGCGATAGAACGGAAAGGCGGCCGTCACGAAGACCGCCCCGACGAGCCGTGCCAGGTCCGCTCGCCGCATGCGGAGCAACCCTGGTCCCCCCAACACCACCGCCCACGCCAGTCCCCAGTTCAGCCAGAACCAGACTTCCTGGGCCGTGTGGTAGCGCATCCAGGCCAAGGGCCGCATGAGGAGGCCGGTCGTCGGCAGGTAGACATAGGGGTTCATCGCAGCCCAGCGTTGGCTGGCCGCGACGCGGAACAGTTGATCCGGCTGATAGGGACTGAGCCCATGATCGAGCAAGAAGGCTCCCGCCCACAGGTGCTTGAAGTCGTTCCCGTGAATCCCGCCCTGTCGCAGCATGGAGATGCCGAGGACCAGAGAGACGCCCATCAACACGACCACGATTCCCCGCCGAAAATAAGGTAAGCCGCGAGGGGTCGCCGGGGCGGAATGGGTGTTGGATTGTGAGGGCATTAACGTTTATCGGGTGACCGCGATCCCAAAGACCGGCCCGTGACTCGCTTTCATGAGTTGTCAATGGTGAACTTTTCACCTATAAATTGTCAAAGTAAGCCGAGAGGCCTCACCTCGGACCATCTGGCCGCCGCTGAACCTTCATCCCGGTCGAAACCTCCCATGAGTCGCAAACGCCTGCCCGTTTGGAGAACCTTGCTCATCATGGCCGCCGACGTGGCCGCGATCACATGCGCCCTGTTCCTGTCATATTGGGTGCGTTTCCAGTCGGGCTGGATCGAAGTCAAGCTCGGTTACCTCTCCGGCGATTACCTGCGGATTCTGCCCTTCGCGCTCCTGATCTGGTTCCTGGCGCTACGTTTCGAGAACCTCTATCGCCGCCGGATGCGGGTGTTCGATTTCAACGTCGTGCGCCGCATCGTGACCGGTTCGTGCCTTGCGCTGCTGATCCTGATCGCGATCAATTTCTACGGGAAGTTCGGCGAATACTCACGCCTGACGTCGGTCATCCTGTTGGTCATGGTGATCCTGGCTTTGGTCTTCAACCGGATCATCCTCAATAGAATCCTCCAATTGTTGTTGCTCAAGCGTGGGATCGGCCAGTCGCGGACCGTCGTGATCGGCTCGGGCCGCATCGCCGCCGCGATCTGCCGCGGCCTGCTGCGCCAGCCCGAACGCGGGATGATCCCCATCGGGATCGTCCACGGCCAACGCGGGCCCAAGGAACCGTTCACGGTTGAGGGGATTCCCACCTTGGGTCACGTGGAGCACCTGGAGGCCCTACTCAAAGAGCACCGGGCCGACGAAGTGATCCTGACCGAGCCCGAGCTCGATCGTGAACACCTGCCGGGGCTGCTGGTCCAGTGCGAGCGGGCCTCGGCCGAGTTTCGCATCGTCCCCGAGACGACCGAGCTGCTGTTCTCGGGGATGACGGTCGAGACGCTCGACGGCATCCCCCTGCTGGGGATTCGCGAGACGCCGCTTCAGGGCTGGAACGCCGCGCTCAAGCGCTTGATCGATTTCTGCGCCGCGCTGATGGGCCTGCTGCTCTTCGGCATTCCGGTGTTGGTGTTCGCGGCATTGATCCGCCGCCAGGACCGCCACCCCGCGCTCTTTCGCCAGGAGCGCATGGGCATCGATGGGCGGATCTTCAAGCTGCTCAAGCTGCGCACCATGCGACCCGACGCCGAGAAGGAAACGGGCCCCATCTTCGCCACCGAAGAGGACCAGCGCTGCACGCAGCTTGGCCGTATTCTGCGTCACACGCACGTCGATGAGATTCCCCAGTTGATCAACGTGCTGCGCGGCGAGATGAGCCTGGTCGGCCCCCGTCCCGAACGCCCCTACTTCGTCGAGCAGTTTCTCAACGACGTCCCGCGCTACATGGCCCGCCACAAGGTCAAGAGCGGCATCACCGGCTGGGCCCAGATCAACGGCCTGTGCGGGCGTCACGGCTCGATCTCCGAACGGCTCAAATACGACCTCTATTACATCGAAAACTGGTCGCTATGGCTCGACTTCAAGATCCTGATGCGGACCATCGTGGGGCGAGTCAAACCGGGGGCGGTCTAAGCATAACCCGGCCTTACCGCAATACTGCTCACTTAAGGGAACCTCTAGAAATTCGGTTTGCAGTCGTCCCTACGGGACTCCAATTCGTTATCGGTTTGATTTCCCGCCACTTGCGTGGCGGGCTGAAAGCAATCGTCCCTGCCGGGACTGAATTCTTAGAGGTGCCTTTCAGTGAGCAGTGTTGGGCCTTACCGAGGGGCATGACCGTCGTGATTACCTCTGCTTGCCACCCGTCCCATGACCGGTAATGCCTTCGGCGTGGTCGGATCGCGGACGCACGCCCTCGGACCCCGCCAGCAAACCCAGCAGGACCCAGAACGTCATCGCGCGGACCGGCACGTGCAGCGGGAAGCTGACCCACATATTCAGCCCGAGCGTGAGCAACCCCACCCAGATGGCCAGCTGATAGGCCGTCGGCCCGCCCCCCGATCTGAGTCCCTTCCACGGCCGGCACAGGGCATGGGTCAGCATCATGAAAAGCCCCAGCAGCGGCAACAGGCCATACTCGGCCCACCACTGAAGCGGGTCGCAGTGCGCCTCGTTGACGTAATTATTGGTGAGGACCTCCGCCAGCGACCAGTAGCCGACCCCTTGCTCCTGCTCGGCGAGCCGGGCCTGCATCTCGCCATACGCGGCCCCATAGAGCCCCGGCCCCGCTCCCAAAAGCGGATCACGCACGATCATTTGACTGGTGATCGCCAACAGCCCGAGGCGATGGCGCATCGAAGCCGAGTGGACGTTGGCGATCTGGGCCAGCCGACTGGGCAACGCGTCGCCGCGATCGCTCGGGTCGCGCGCCAGCCACACGGCGACCAGCACCGCCCCAACCACGGCGATCGCCGCGAGGAGCAGCCCCAGGGGAGAGGAGCGGTTGGCCGGCCGGCCGGCCCGTTCGGGGGTTTGGGTCTTTCGTCGCGCCGGCATCCAAACCAGCCCATAAATCAACAGCGCTCCCACCGCGGCCAGGATGGCCCCGCGACCCCCGCTCAGGAAAATCGCCGCCAGCGCCAGCAGGCCGACCAATCCGGGCGCCCAGCCGCGAAAACCGGCCTGCTCCCGGCGCGGGTCCTTGCCGCCGAGCGTCAGAACGAAGCCGGACGTCATCCCGACCGCCAGCCAGCTCGCGAGATACTCGGGGTTGCCGATCGTCCCCAACATCGCCCCCCGGCCGCCCTCGGGGTCGATACCGATGGGCAGGACCGTCCCCAGCACGCGGGGAAAGAAACACTGCATCAATGCGAGCCCCGCCTGCGCCCCCATCGAAGTCAGCAGACAACCCATGATCCAGGCCGCTTCGGACTGGCGGGGTCGATGCGCCGCGATGCAAACCGCCAGCAACACCAAGGCCGCCTCGCGCAAGCTGGTCAGCAGCCCTAGACCCATGACGGGGGAAAAGAGGGAAGAAAGCACCAGCCCGACCAGAATCAGGCCGGCCCCCAGGCTGAAGAAGGAGAACGAAAACGGAGCGGGCTGGTCCGCCGGGGATTTGTCGCGCGTCCGTTTGGCCTCGCGACCGATGAACAGCAAGCAGGCAAGGAACCCGGCCGTCGCGAAGGGCCATCTCCAGACGTTCATCGAATCCCAAATCATGCCCGGGGGCCAGATCGCGTACGGAACCAGAGCCAGCCAAACCCCCAGCAATCGCATGGAGGGGCGTACACTCGCGGCATCGGCGGCCGGGACGCGCTTGGCGGCGCGGGGTTGGGGGCAGCGTTTCATCAGGCGCGTCGGTTAAGGCTAAGCCTATCGCGTTGCCCACCCTAGATGGAAGTCTGCTTCGAGGATGAGGCAAGCATGCGGTGCATCTCATCGCGGGAGATGCATCCTTCCCGGCCAAGAGCACAAATCAAATCCGTCCTCATCCTCGACCCTGCAGGGGTCGAATGTGGTTAGCCGTGGGTGTCAACCCACGGTTCGCGGCCCCAAAATGGCCACAACCCTGCAAGGGTTGAACCGTAACGTGACGCAGCCTGTTCGACCCCTCCAGGGTCGTGAGGTCTTGGGGCTCTCACGTCCAGGGGTTGTCACCCCTGGCTATTCAAATTGCTCCCCTTGAGGGAGCCAGAGAACCGACTTGCGCCACCACCTCGCGAGTGCATCTCACGGAGCCGGGAGATGCACCCGCAAGCATGCGCCGCTTCAATTCCCTTCCAACCCGTCCGCGTTGAGGAATCACGCCCCACCGTTCGGAGGGGCTTTTTCGATAGTGCATGGGGGTGAAAACCGATATAAGCTGGGAAGCATGGGTCACGCCGCGAACACTCCTCGAAGGGTTGAACGCAGTCCTCGGTTATTGCGGCTGTCGCCGTTGCGACCCAGCCTCGCGGGTTATTGGGGCCTGACGGTGATTGTCGGGTGGGCGAGTTTTGCCGCCGCCGGCTGCTCGCGCAACAAGCGCGTGGTCGAATTGGATACGTATTTTTCTTACAATGTGGCCGAGGTTCCAGTCTGGTTTGAGGATCCGGAGATCGTCCGGGGCGTCGCAGAGAGCGAAGTGCTTGTTCGACGCGGGCGGCCCGATTACATCCGCTTTTGGTGGCGCCGCGACGGCGCCCTGATCACCAGTTCCGACCTGAGCGGCAAACACCATCGAGTCCCACAAGAGCTCACGCTCATCAATAAATCGTGGGTTTACTTGGGAGAGGACGAGGAGGTCGTCTTCGTCAACGAGGGCAGGAGTTATAAGACCGAACCTCTGACCGAGACCCTCAAACTGGTCTGCGAATACGGCGATCCGGGCGATAAATCACCGCCGATTTATCGAGATGGCGCACGCCGCGAAACCTGGTTGTGGTACGACCATGGTTTTCTGGTCGAGTTGCGCGACGGTAAAGTCGTGGACAAGAAGTATTTTCCGGCCTCGGGTGCAGGCACCTATCGCCTGAAATGAGCTCCACTTTCATGGGACGGTTTGCGCATTGGTTTCTGAAACACCCAACGTTCCCGGCATCGGGGATCTGGAACGGATCCTTATCAGCGAAGAGCGGCTGGCGCGGCGCGTGACCGAACTGGCCACGGAGATCTCGCGCGATTACGCCGGGCGGGACCTTGTGCTGGTGAGCGTGCTCAAAGGGGGGATCGTCTTCCTGGCCGACCTGATCCGCCGTATGCGGATCCCGCATGAGATCGAGCTGGTGGGGGCCTCGAGCTATCATGGGGGCTCGACGCCCGCGCCGTCGGTGCGCATCACCAAGGACGTGGACCAAAACCTGGCCGGCAAGGACGTGTTGCTCATTGAGGACATCTATGACAGCGGCAACACGTTGGGAGTCGTCCATGAGCTGCTTGAAATCCACCGGCCCACCAGCCTGGAGGTCTGCGCCCTGTTGCGCAAGAACAAGCCACGCCGGCGCAAGCTCGAAATCAAATACGTCGGCTTCGACATCGAGGACGCCTTCGTGGTCGGTTATGGGCTGGACTTCAAGGAACGTTACCGCAATATTCCCTGTATCGGGGTCCTTCATCCCTCCTTGTATCAGTAAGGATGCTGCGCTACCTGGCCCATCACGCTGAAAGGCTGTTCGAGTCGACGGGGCAGACCTGTGGGCTGCTGGTCGGCGGGATTGTCAACGCGTCGGCACTGGTCTCCGGCTGGCGGCGGTTCTTCATCCAGCTCAACCGGGTGGGGGTGGATTCGCTGCCGTTGGTGCTGATGATCGGCCTGTTTACGGGGATGGTGGTGGCCCTGCAGACGGGGATCGAACTCAAGAAGAGCTTCGGGGCCGAGGAGCAGGTCGGGCCGATCGTCGCGGTCTCGCTGGTGCACGAGCTGGGACCGGTCATCACGGCCTTCATCATCGCGGGCCGCGTGGGGTCGGTGATCGCGGTGGAGCTGGGGACGATGGCGGTCTCCGAGAAGATCTCCGCCCTGTGCGCTCGCTGGGCATCAACCCGGTGCGCTACCTGTTCGTCCCGCGACTGTTCGCAATGCTGATCATGCAGCCCATCCTGACCGTGTTCAGCGTGCTGATCGGGATTGGGGGGGGCGGCGTGATCATCTCGACGTATCTTCAGTTCCCGGTCGAGATTTACTACCTCCGGGTGTTCGAAGCCGTCGATTTCAAGGACATCGTCGATGGGTTCTCCAAGACGTTCGTCTTCGCGGCGCTGACCGCGTCGATCTCGACGCGCATCGGGATGGCGGCCCGCAAGGGGGCCGAAGGCGTGGGACGGGCCACGACCGGCGCCGTGGTCGCCTCGCTCTCGATGGTGCTTATCTTCGATTACCTGATGACTCGGTTTTTGGCTTAGGCGGTGAGTACCGGCCCGCTTGCCCGTGGTGGGTTGTTCGCCGCGTTCTTACGGGTCGGCTCTCGGCTCTCGCCCTCGTAATCGGTCTTTTTCTTGGGCCGCAATCGACTGGGGCCGCGATGATGAGGTCGATTACGAGGACGAGGGACGGGAGCCGAGAGCCGAGCCTGCTCCAGAACGGGGCTCCGCCGTCGAAGCGACGTTTGTTCCCAAAGCTGAATCACTCCCCCTCAGTGGGGAGGGTCCAGGTCGGTGGTGCGGAAGCTGATGAGAAACAGTATCCTCCAGCGAGTATAAAACTTGTGGCCGCTAACCGTTTCGGTCGAAGAGGGAGGTCTTGCATCGTCAGCGTGCTCGACGTTGAGAAACATGCGGTTGTGGCCCTTTTGCAAGGCGTACCCGAATAGGGCGAGTTCGGGCACCGTGACCGATCCGATACCCGGTATGACCAACGGAATCTCGGGGAATCCTATTAAGAAGCTCGTGTCATCGACCGCCGCATGGGCGACCGCGGGATAAATCAGCACCTCCGCCTCTTCCTCGCTGTCGGCGGGCATGCCTCCTAGCTCCACAAGGTGTTTATTAAGAACGGCCAGCAAATACTTCCCATCCGTTGCCTCGAACAGATCCTGCTTCACAAAGTATTGTTTGCCATCGACATCGCTAAACGCGATCTGGGGAATCGATGCCTCGGCCGCCTGTGACAGCAGGGCCTGCTCGACGGCCGTCCTCTCGGTGGTGGTGCTGCGTTGGGTTACGCATCCCACCGTTCCCATTGCCAGGGCCAGGCAAATGAGGGATTGTGAACGGGTTCTCGAAACCATGGGCACGTCCTTTTTGACAATGAGGTGTATGAACTTACCGGCGGTCACGATACCGCGGGCACTTCGCGGCACCGGCATTGTAGATTAAGGCGGACATTCAAGATTGCAAGGTCGATGCACGAGACCGTGACGCGATCGCCGCGGACCAGTCCACGCAATCTTGCCTGACCTATTGCGGCGTCCACCTCACAAGGCCCATGAAGCCGGTAAGTCGACACAACGGCGCGCTCGCGGGCGCCTGCGTGATGATGGAACCCTCCGAAGGAAGCGCGCCTCAAGGACTGATCGAATTAGGAGACATCGAGTCACCTAATTCGAGATGGGACCGATAGAGTTTCTGATGAGGACTATCCGACCACTTCTCGGGCCCAGGCTCCACCATTTGGTGACCGCTATCGTCGTGACGGCGGTTTTTGGGTCGCTCTGTCCCACGGCAGTCCGAGCCGCCCGTTACCTGCCCGGCGACCGGGTGGTGACGACCGCCCGGGTCAACGCGCGACCCGAGCCGACCATGAATGCCCAGCCGCTGGGGACGCTCAAGTCCGGGTCGGTCGGGACGATCAAGGAAGGTCCGCGGCAGGCCAATAACTATCGCTTTTGGCGCATCGTGTTCGACGGCGGGGTTGAGGGCTGGTGCGTAACGAGCCGGCTCCGGCCCTACGTGCCGGTCGAGGGTGAGGAATCCCCGCCTCCGGTCGAGACTTCCGCCCCCGAAAAGGCGTCGCAAATCAAGGCGACCGCGACCAACGTGGCCAAATCCCCGCCCCGAGCACTGGGCCCCGCCCCAAGCCGCTACCTGCTCGATCGCGTCGAGGACGTGCCCTTGGCGCAAACCACCAAGACCGCCTTGCCACTGCCCGAAGGACCGCCGCCCGCCAAGGGAGAGCCTTTCATCCATCCCGAGACCGGTCATCGCGTCACCCGGGTCACCGACGTCAACGATATCCCGCCCCATCATCGCAAGGGGAGAGACCGTCCGCTGGAGTTCGACGGCCATCCCGATCGTGGGTTCTATAACGGCTACTCGCGCTGGACCAACGTCAACGTGACCGGCGAGTACACCATCGCCTTCCGCCACGATAACCACAGTGCCCTCTACCGGCTGGCCGACTGCGCCTATCAAGGCCCCGTGCGCGCGAGCCACAAGACCGTGCTGGGCAAGACGCACGAGATCCGCTGGGACCGCAGCGGGCGACCCGGAACCGAAACGACGATCTACTACCACGTCGGCGGCCGGTTCTTGCGCCAGGACGTGATCAAGGGCCATCTGACGGCCGAGGCACTCTATGATTTCGGTAAGAACATCGTGCCGACGGTCGAGATGGACTCGGACGACGGGGCGCGCTACTGGCCGCTGAGGCTGGAGGACGGGATGTGCGTCGTGTTTGACGCCGAGACGCGCCGGATGCTGCCGGGGACCATCAAGCAGCGGCCCAACACCCTCGATATCTCGCCGCTCGGCGAGTAGCTCTACATCCTCGACCACACCAACGAGGACCCCGCCCTCAGGGCCCGGCTCTACCGCATCTCCGACCTGGCGCACGGCGACACCAGCGCGCCGGTCTATCTGCCCACCGCCTCGAAGGGCCACGACGGCTGGGCGCTGGACGCGCGGGGGCAGGAGGTCGTCGTGTTCCAGGACAACAAGACCGATTGGTTCTCGTCGTTCAACCCCGCGAGCGGCGAGCGCATCGATATCTTCAACATGGTCGAGACCGGCTACGGGTTCGGCCAACACATGGGTCGGCTGAGCAACCCCGCCAAGAAGGGCTGGTTGATGATATCGAGCTACACGGTTGAAGACGAGGGGTGGGCGGATAACCAGATACTGATCGTCGAGATCAAGCCGCACACCCAGCATCCGCGCATCTGGCGCGTCTCGCCGACGTTCAACCGGCGCTGGGTCGGCGGGGTGGACGAGGGGGGAGCTATTTCGCCGAGGCGTTCGCCAGCTTCGACCACGAGGGAAACAACATCTACGTCGGCGCCAATTGGATGGGGCGCGATAACCTGGAACTCTACCGCATCGAACTGCCGGCGGATTGGCACCGCGAACTCGCCCCGGAGGAATCGATCGCCTTAGGGTTTTAGCTTCAACACGCCTGAGATGACCGAGATAAACATCTCGCGCAGTAGGGGGACGCGCACGAGCGGCCCGAAGCCCCGGATGGGGATCAGATGCAGCACTTCGAACTCGAACGGCGATCCCGCGACGAACCTCCGAAAACGCCTCAACGTCATATGGTTCAGCCCGCCTGACACGTCGGCGAAGCGGCGCGCGCCGTTGTCGCGATAGAGCGAGCGCACGTTCATAATCGTCCGCTCGCTGAAAAACAGGTGAAACCAGGGGACACGGCACAGGAAACCGAGATGGTGGCCCTTGGGGTGCAGCCAGGCCGGGCCGAACGTCACGAGCATCCGGCCGTCGGGCTTAAGCAGCCGAGCGCAGGTCGCGTGGATCGCGGCGGGGTCGTCGAAATGCTCGAAACTGTCGACCGAGATGATGAAGTCGGCCCGGTGGTGTTCAGGTTGGACCTCAACGGAGTTCATAAAATCGACGTTATTCAAACCGAGCCGTTCGGCCTGGGCCGAGGCCCGTTCGACAAAGGCGTCCCGGAACTCCAAACCGACGACCCGCCCCGCGTGGGCCCCGAGATCAAACGCAAGATGCCCCTCGCCCGATCCGAAATCGATCACGCGCTTGCCCCGAAAGACTTCGGCGGAGAGACCCGGAAACTTTTCCAGCAATTCCTCGAACCGCCCCTGGGACCGGTAAGTACTTGAGGCCAGGCTTAGACCGGCGCGTTCCACACTGCCCCGCGCGGGGTCGTCCGGCCGCCAACAAAACCTAAACAGCAGCCGTTCGCTCCAGCCCCAGGTTTGTTTTGCCAGGCCATCCATCGCGGGTTCAACCGATCGGAAGTCACTCGATTGAGGTCAAAGGAACCCCTATCTCATATCGTTTGTTTCCTCTCCGTCCTTGAAGGGGACTTTGTTTGTCCCTTCAAGACGTTTGTGAGGATTGCGATGCTCTAACTTGGACCTAGTGGTCCGCATCAAGCACTGCATAACTTATCCAGCCTGGCCCGGCCGCGTTTGACTTTCTCGAGAATATCCCGAGCCTTGGCCGTCCAGATGAACGGCCAGTGGGAACAATTCAAACCGGCGATGGCCGTCGACCTGACCGATCATGTGTGGTCCCTAACCGAATGGCTTCAGTTCCCGGCCGTGCAACGCGAGCAAGGCGCCAGGAGAGATGAAGAAGGCCGTTGAAACCAGCGTCTCACGGTGGCAACATCGTCACCGGGCGAATGTTAATCGAATAGGGGGCCCGCGCCATACCTTTTCGCATTCGCGCAGAACGCTGAAGAGGGGCTTTCATCCGCGGCAATCGGCGAATTCCCCTCCGGTCCTCTTCCAACGACATCGAAGTGAAAGACCCGCCGGATGCGCGAGCTAAGACAGACCCCGCTTTTTCATAGACACGTGGAGGCTGGGGCGCGGATGGTCCCTTACGCGGGCTGGGCCATGCCGGTGCAGTATACGGGAATCATTGATGAACACCTGCACACTCGCCAACAGGCCGGCCTTTTCGATATCTCGCATATGGGCACGTTTTTCGTCCGTGGCCCGCGGGCTTTGGCGGACCTTGATCGGCTTGTGACCTGCCGGATCGACGATCTTCGGCGCGGTCGCGCCCGCTACGGGTTTCTCATGCGTGAGGACGGGACGGTTGTCGACGACTTGATCGTCTACCGGACGGCCGCCGATGAGATCATGCTGATCGTCAACTCGGCCACGCGCGCCAAGGACGCCGATTGGATCCAGGCCCGTCTCTCACCCACCAGTGCGTTCCGTGACCAGTCCGACGCGCAGGCCAAGCTGGCCTTGCAGGGACCCGCTTCCTAGAGGGTGATGGTCAACTTCATAGGTTCTGAACATACCAACCGCATCAGACCCTTCGGGTTTGAAGAAGTCGAGATCGAAGAGACGCGAGTTTTTCTGAGTCGAACGGGCTACACGGGCGAGGTGGCGGCGGTCATGCTGACCGTCCCGAATACGCTCGGCTTGTTCCATCCGCGAATCAAAGAGATATGCGACCTGACCCACGAGGCCGGAGAGCTGATGTATTATGACGGCGCTAACCTTAACGCCATTCTCGGCAAGGCCCGCCCCGGCGATATCGGGTTCGACGTCGTCCACGTCAACGTCCATAAGACGTTCGCCACCCCTCACGGCGCGGGAGGACCGGGGGCCGGCCCCGCCTGGTCGCGCAGGCCCTCGAGTTCGCGCTGGTCGGCCGGCGTCCAATCCACCTCGTCGCTGTTTTTTTTGGCCACCAGCTCGTCGTGGCGTTTCAGGAGTTCATCGCCGTCCTGGAGATCTCGGGCGCCGCGGTAGAAATACTCACCCGCAAACGCACCCAGGACCAGACCCGTGATCGTCAGGATCGTCACCCAATTCTTGGCGGACATCGGCGCGTTGTCCTTGGACTGAAATGGAAAGTCTCGGTGAAAGACCGGCTCATGCTAACCGCGAAAATCATGGCTCGCAAGCATTTGCTCCGCCCGACCAAATTTAAGGGTGTGATTCAGAAATGGGAGACGCCGGCCGTCGTCCCGATGGCCAAGCGATTAAGAAGAAGCGGGGATTGGGACGCCGTTGACGTCGAGAAAGTCGGTTCCAAGCCACTTTCCGGGGATTTTAAGAGGGACTTAGCGGCGTCCATGTCAGGGGTAAAATAGCCAGATTTGGGCGGCATTAGGGGAAGCTGGGGTCAGGTTCTCATACCAGGCGATTTTGCTGTCCCTGGATGAAGCCGACATGACATCGATGTCGCCATCGCCGTCCAGGTCGGCCGCATAAACCGAACGGGCGCTGTCAGCCTCCGTGGTGATGACCTGCTGGGGCCCAAAGCCACCGGCCCCGTCCGTGTTCTCATACCAGGCGATCTTGTCGTCGCCGCTTGAAGCGGACAAGACATCGATATCGCCATCGCCGTCCTGGTCGGCCGCGTAGACCGACCAGGCTCTTCGGGTTTCAGTTGCTACGATTGTTTGCTGGGGGCCAAACGTGGTCTGAGCGAATAGCGGTTGGGTCTCAAAGTTGTGAAGAGTCATCACGAGGGCCGTGTGTGCAAGAACGTGGATACGGCTTCTCAATCCCCAGTGATTGAAAGGATAACGACGGCTCGCTCTTCGGGAAGCATTGACCTTATTCATGGTCTCGCGCCGATCGGGGGGGGTGGCCTGCGCTGAGCAGGCCGGGGAATTGCGGTGGGTTTGCCACATGGTTCCGGCTCCCCTCCGGGGGGGGGTGAAAGGCACGCTAGAGTCCGAGGAATAGGCTGACAACAATCAGCATACCGATAACGGATAACTGAGTCAAGTCCTGGTCGGCCCATTGCGAAGGTTCATCTATCCAGATGAAATTACCGGGCGGCTGATCTATAAGGTTGAGCGGTCCGGCGATGGACCCGATGGACCGTACCTGAGTTTGACCGTGGGGGACGATAGACATGCCGGGACATGATCACAAACCAGCGGATCCGATCTTCGAGGACGCCGTCAGCCGGTTGGCCAAGGCCCTGCGTTACGCCGAGATCGAGGAGGAGGCGGTCGAACGGTTGCGGCATCCCAAGGCGGCGCTGGAGGTCTCCATCCCCGTCCGCATGGATGACGGTTCGCTGCGCATGCTGACGGGCTATCGCGTGCGCCACGATGACACGCTGGGGCCGACCAAGGGGGGGATCCGGTTTCATCCGAGCGTCGGCCTGTCCGAGGTCAAGGCCCTGGCGTTCTGGATGACGTTCAAGTGCGCTGTGGCCAACCTCCCGTTCGGAGGGGCGAAGGGAGGGGTAACGGTCAATCCCAAGGACCTGTCCAAGCTGGAGCTGGAGCGGCTCAGCCGAGGGTTCATCAGCCAGATCGCCGAGTTTATCGGCCCCGACACCGACGTGCCCGCCCCCGACGTCTACACCAACCCCATGATCATGGGTTGGATGATGGACGAGTACTCGCGGATCCATCGGCGGCGCGTCCCCGGCGTCATCACCGGAAAGCCGATACCCCTGGGGGGGAGCCAGGGGCGGGACGACGCAACCGGACGCGGGGGGTTCTATTGTATCCAGGAGCTGCCGCGACGCCACGGGATGGCCCCCAAATCGATGCGGGTGGCCATTCAAGGGTTCGGCAACGCGGGCCAGTCCGTGGCGCGGCTGCTTCACGCCGAAGGCTACCCGGTGGTGGCCGTCAGCGACTCCCAGGGCGGCATTTACAACCCCAAGGGGTTCGACGTGCCCAGCCTGATCCACTTTAAGAACACCACCCGCCGGGTCGAGGCCGTGTATTGTCACGGCTCGGTCTGCGAGGCGGTCGACGCCGATCGGATCACCAACGAGGAACTGCTGGAACTGGACGTGGACCTCTTGATCCCCGCCGCCTTGGAGGACCAGATCACCGAGGGCAACGCCGACAAGATCAAGGCGCGGACGGTCGTCGAGCTGGCCAACGGGCCGACCAGCAGCGCCGCCGACGCGATCCTTCATGATCGCGGGGTCTTGGTCATCCCGGATATTCTCGCCAACGCGGGCGGTGTCACCGTCAGCTACTTCGAGTGGGTCCAGAACAAGATGGGCTATTATTGGCCACTTGAAGAGGTCCACCATAAGCTGCATGAAATCATGGTTCGGGAATTCGACGGCGTCTACGAAATCATGGAATCCAAGCGGATCGATCTGCGAACGGCGGCTTACGTGCACGGTCTGAACCGCCTGGGGCGGGCCATCGCCGCGCAGGGGACTTACCGGTTTTTTTCGGGCCAGAGTGACTGAGGCGTGACGTCGCGGATAGCCTTTCGGGGCCTGATTGCCACCGGCGAGGAGCCGGGGTAGCGAAGATGCGGGTGCCGAGGACCGGCGAAGAACGCCCTGGAGACCGCCGTTGCGCGTGGGGACCACGATCCAGTAATCTTCGGTGGTATGCCCAACCAGGGAAACGGTTGGAAGGGAGCGAATGAATCACTATCGGGACGGAGAACAGCAATGAACGTTGCGGTGATTGGGACGGGATACGTCGGACTCGTGACGGGGACGGTCTTCGCCGACCTGGGCAACGACGTGGTGTGCGTGGATAAAGACGCCTCAAAAGTTGAGCAGCTAAGTCATGGAGAACCAACTATCTACGAGCCAGGCCTGAAGGAAATGCTCGACCGTAATCTACAGGACGAACGGCTCCGGTTCACCACCGATCTGGGGTCCGTGGTCGAGAAAAGCGAGGTTATTTTCATCGCGGTCGGCACGCCGCCAAAAGAAGACGGCCAAACGGACCTGAGTCAAGTCGAGGCGGCGGCTGAAGGCATCGCAAGGGCGATGGACTCATCTAAAGTTGTCGTCAACAAGAGCACCGTGCCCGTGGGGACCGGGTATTTTGTCCGCGACATCATTACTCGCAACCAGCGGCGAAAAATCGAGTTTAGCGTCGTCTCCAATCCCGAGTTCCTGCGCGAGGGCTCCGCCATCCAGGATACGCTGCAGCCGGACCGAATCGTGATCGGGGTTCCCAGCCAAGCTGTTGCCTTGCCTTTATTGGAGTTATACGCCCCGCTGGAAAGGCCCATGCTGATCACCGACATCGAGAGCGCCGAGATGATTAAGTACGCATCCAACGCCTTCCTGGCCACCAAAATCTCGTTCATCAACGCCGTGGCCAACCTATGCGAGCGGGTGGGGGCCGACGTGCTGCAAGTGGCCAAAGGCATGGGCTACGATAATCGGATCGGTGGGTCGTTTTTGCAGGCCGGCCTGGGTTTCGGAGGGTCCTGCTTTCCAAAAGACACTCTTTCGCTAATCCATACGGCCAAAAAGTTCGATGAGGAAAACGAGTTGTTGCAAACCGTCGTAAACATCAACGACGGTCGCGTCCCGCGTTTTTGTACACGGATCGAAAAGCGTTTGGACCCCCTCCAGGGTCGAACGATCGGGATGTTGGGATTGGCGTTCAAGCCCAACACCGACGATCTGCGGGAGGCCAAGAGCCTGGAGATCGCCCGCTTCTTGATCGGGCGGGGCGCCCAGGTCAAAGCCTACGACCCGGTGGCCATGGATGGGGCCAAGGCTATTATCCCCGAGCTGGAACTTACGGAGAACGCCTACGCCGCCGCCGAGGGGGCCGACGCCCTGGTGATCGTAACCGAGTGGAATGAGTTCAAGTTGCTCAACCTGGAACGGATCAAGGGCCTGCTGACCCAACCCATTCTGTTCGACGGGCGCAACATCTACGATCCCCAGCGTATCATGAACGTTGGGCTGGAATATCACAGTATCGGCAGAGGAACCGTAAGATGAGCTTCGTCCTTGAAGACCTGTTAATGGATATGATCGAGCGGGGTTCGTCCGACCTGTTCCTCAAGGCGGGCAGTTCGCCCAATATCCGGGTGGATGGAGAGATCGCCCCCTTGGACTACGGCTCCATGATGCCGGAGGATACAGCCACGTTCGCGCGAGACCTGATGAGTGAAAACCAGTGGAACCGCTTCCAGGAGGTGCCGGAGATGGACCTGGCGGTCGGACTGTCGGGCGTGGGTCGGTTCCGCGTCAATTGTTTCCGCCAGCGCGGCTCGGTGGGCATGGTGCTGCGTCACATCGGCAATCCTGAATTCGATTTCTCCCGGCTCAACCTGCCTCCCGTGGTGCGCGAGCTATCCGCGCGCAAGTGGGGCTTGACGCTGGTGACGGGCATGACCGGCGCGGGCAAGTCCATGACACTGGCCGCGATGATCAATCACATCAACCTCGAACGACGCTGCCCTGTTGGTTACCCGCCGATGCGGCGTCGAAGAGCCGGAACTCGAAGTCGAAGTCTCCATCCGCCGGCAATCCGGCTTGGATGAGTCGGCCTTGATGCGTGAAGGCCGTCCCTACCGGTGTCTGGGCACCGACAGCCTCAATGATGAACGTGGCGATCAATACGGTGATCGTGAGTCTCGTTTTTGTCGGCCAAGATGTGCAAGTCATGTTCTTTCCCTCCTAGTTTCGATCGGCGAACCTATTTTCGCTGCGCCCGCATTAGATGTTTCCGTCGTTTCCCGTCATGATCGGTCATGGCGGGTGGCGAGTCAATCTTCTCTCGAGGACAGCAGCCAAGCCGATCGAGATCTGCGGCAGCCGTATCGCGCAAGAGACACGCCTGCTCCTGATTACAGCCATCTCGCAAGTCTGGCGTGGCGTCTTTGTCGAAGATTCCGCATGACTCATCGAAAATCTGATCACGATGTCAGGTCAGCCCCCTAATAACAGCCCTAATAAACCGGTTCGAAGAACTCATTGACTCAACCACCCGCGAGATCAATCATGCTTCCAGCTTGAAGGAGACGCATCGGTTTGCCCCCCAGGCTTTGGATGAACCCAGCCATCCGGGTTGAGCGTTGGCGAAACCGTCTTCAGGGGCGGACAACGTGCGCGAAATTCTTACTAGGCGGGAGACGAAGATGAATTACCACATCATCGGCTTAAACGGAAGCGGCAGACTCACGGTCGCGTTGATGGTTATGGCTCTCTGCCAGCTTCAGGCGCAAGACACTCGCGCCATTGAGAAAGGGGTCTCCCGCCAAAGTTCCAAAGCGCCAGATTCAGCGCCGGCGGGATGCAATTTACGCCGCGCCATGGCCCCCAGTGGCAATGGACATTGACACGGGTTGCGACCACTGAAGGCCCCGT
>CAUZJO010000017.1:0-41771 GCA_963580245.1 Candidatus Sumerlaeia bacterium
GCTCTTGGCCGTGAATGCTTTTGGCGCTTTCCATTAGATTTGAGAGCTTCCCGTCGGGTCGCGGGAACTTGCGATCGATGTCGCGGATCACGCGCCCCAGGATCGTCCTCAGTTTCTTGCGGCAGCGTTCGGCTCGCTTGGGCCGGCGCGCGCATGGTGCGATTGACCCCTAGCAGCAGGCGTTTGCCGACGCGCCGGTAGTTCTGGCGCAACTTGATGCCGCGTCGCTCGGCCGCCTTGACCAGCCGCTCGCGCGCACGATTGTAAAGCCGCGCGTCGGTCGGAAAACGCACGTGCTTTTCCTGCACGGTCGTGTCCACGTTGACCCGCGCCAGCTGGCTGGGCTTGATCGCTTTGAGCGCCAAATCCGCTGCGATCGTCTCCTTGAGCATCGCCTTGGCGCCCGCCTGGCCCACGCGCTTGCGCCAATAAGTCATGCTGGAGGGATCGATCGGCCGACGGTGCTCGAAGTGCTTCATGCCGCTCAAGACCTGCCAATAGGGGTTCTCGACCCATCCGGCCACCACGTCCTCGTCGCTCAAGTCGAACGTGAATTTGAGGTAATGCAGTGCCACCATCAGCCGGGTGCAACGGCCCGGCGCGCCGTTGTCGTCGCAGTAGAGCGCGCCGAAAGTCTCCTCCAATCGCGCCCAATCTACACGCTGGGCCAGTTTGACCATCGCGTGGTTCACGTCAACGATCGCTTACAGTTCGATCTTAAACAGATCGCCTTACAGGTCTTCGCAGGGGGAGGGTTTGGGTTTCATGGTGCCAACTTTCGCAAGGTTTGGGCGGCGACCGACCGCTTTTCTTGCAAAAGCATACACCACCCACCCGCATTTTGATCCCATTATCGTTGGGCAATGGGGCTTTTCAGGGCCGACAAGTTAAAGAACTTGAAGCGGCCATCAAAGAGATCGTCAACGCGGACGCGCGCCTCGGGTTGCAGTACCGGGCGGTCCAACAGATCCCGGGGATCAAGAAGGTGGGCGCGATGACGATGAGCGCGGAGCTGGGAGAATTGCAACACTATGGGCGTAACCAACTGGTGGCGAGGGTTGGGATCTTTCCGAAATGTTTTGAATCGGGCCGCTCGGTGCGGCGCAAGCCGCGCATGGCCAAGGGCGGCGGCGCACGCTTGCGACGCGTGCTCTACATGGGCGCGACCTCGATCCTGCGCAGCAAGGGACCGCTGCGAGATTTTGCCGAGTGCCACCGAGCGCGGGGTCTATCGGACATGGCGGTGATCGGGATTCTGATGCGCAAACTGCTGCTGGTCGCGAGGGCGGTGATGAAGAACAACGGAGTCTACGACGAATCGAAAATCCTTCGATGATGGGTGTCGATTGAAAAAAACACAAAATAATGCTCGCTTTGGACCACAGAATCTTCGGGGTCGTGACGTCTCGGGTCTCCATGTCCGTGGGTTGGAGTCCCCGGCTAATCACATTGCTCCCCTTGTACGTTCCCCCAACGGGACGCTCTCAATAGAGCGTCCCGCATGGTCTTCTCGGCGCGAGGTTGTGTAGGATGGTCGCCATTGATTCCCGGCGGAGGTGTTTGCTCCCTCGAGCGTCCTTGGACAGCTCGTCCTGAAGATCCCCCCGCCGGGAATCCGGAGGCTTGCGCCCCATGCACTTCGGACAGAATCTGGAACGGGTCGCCCGCCGGGCCCCGTTCGCGTACAAGGTCGAAGGCCGCGCAAGCCGACATACCAAACTCAGGAGGCCACGATCATGACCGTCGATGGTGAATTTACGTTAGGCGTGGACTTGGCGCAAGGCTCGTTTCAAGTCGCGCTTGCGCCCCAGGGCAGCCGGCCCGACCCATGGCGCGATTTGCCCAACACGTACATCGCCCATCCTCCCGACCACGCTCGGGGCGTCGAGCAGTTGCCGGGGTGGTTGGCCGTGATGGCCCCGCGGGGCCGCTGCGCGCGCGTGGTGGCCGAGTCGACCGGCAAATTGTCCCAGCGTTTTGCGACGGCCCTGCGCGGGCACGGCTTGCCCGAGGTTTGCATTGTCAATCCCCACCGCCCCAAGGCCTTGGCCCACAGCCTGGGCCTGCTCGAGAAGACCGACCGCATCGACGCGGCCGTCTTGGCTCTCTATGGCCTGGTGCATCAGCCCGCACCCCGGACCGCCCACCAGGCGCTCCAAGAACTCAACCGTCTGGGTCAAGCTTACGTGGAAGAGTTGACCGCTTGGCGCAACCGTTTGACCGAGACCATCGATCCGCTTGCGCACCGGATCGTTGGCGGCGCCGTGCGCCAACTGCGGACCAAGATCAAACGGATCGAGCAGCAACTGGACCAACAGCTGATGGCGGACCCCGTTCTGAGCGCTCAGGCGCGCGCGCGCTGGAGCAGATCCACGGGATCGGTCCGGTCACGGCCAAGACCTTGACCATCGAACTGGGCGATTTGGGCCTGTACCGACGCAACCAGCGGGTGGCGCGAGTGGGGGGTTTCCCCAAACGGTTCAAATCGGGAAGCAGCGCGCGTCGCCGCCCGCGGCTGGCCAAAGGGGGAGGTGGACGGCTGCGCCGGGTGCTCACCATGGGGGCGTGTTCACTGTTTCAGAGCAAGGGCCCCTGGCGTGAGTACATCGAACAACTGCGCCGGCGTCAGATGAGCGATATGTGCATCATCGGCGTGTTGATGCGCAAGATGCTGTTGGTCGCTCGAGCGGTCGTCAACAACGGCGGCCACTACGAACCCGAAAAAATCCTACGCCAAACATGAAAAACCCCTTGCGCCAGACCACAGAATCTTCAGGGAGTCAGAGAACTCATTTCTTCTGCCAGCCCATGGGGTGCATTTCACGGATCCGTGAAATGCACCCTCGGCGCTCCGCCGTCCTCTCTTGAGGTTGCTGATCACTCATGACCTCCGTATAATCTTCACCAGAATCATATCTCGTGAGTGGAGGCTGTTAAGAATGTTACCTGAAAAGTGCCATGACTGGAGACCGGGCATTCTCCTTGCCCAGTTCACGCTTGTTCTTGTCCTGAATCACTCGATCTTTGGCTTGTCCCCGCCCGAAGGGGATCGTTACGAGGCCGAAGTTCCCGCGACGCTAGACCTAGCCGGGCGGGCAGAGCTGGCCATCGGCGTCATGATCGAGAGCCCCGAGAAGATGATCGGCGGCGGGGCGTGTCTGGCCAAGATGTTCGAGTCGATGCCGCTTCTGCGGACGATGAGCGGCAGTGAGCTTAACCTGGGCCTGGAGAGCGAATACCTCCAGACCATGATCCTGAGCCAGATCGAAGATGACGGCCTCCATTACGTCGGTCGCGACTCATTCCCGATCAAGTTCGACGACTACTCCGACGCCGGCAAGACCTATCCCAACGGCCCATTCGCCTGCATCCTCTCCACCGGCCGTCTGATGCAGTCGTTGAATTACTATTATCAGATGACCGGCGACCCGGCATGGGTCGAGCGCCTCAAGGGCATGGCCGAGGGCCTGAGAAAGATCACCCTCACCAACGATGAATACGCCTACTATCCCTCGGCGGCGGTCTATTACGAACCGGGCAAGCGGTTCCAGGAGCCCTACGCTTATCTCCTGAACGGCGGATGGCAAAACACCGATGAGCCCAAGGGCCTGTTGCTCGAGGCGCCCTATCACACCGAACCGGACCACCGCGATGGCGGTTTCAATGACGGGCACTGGTACGACGGGCGGTTCGGCGTGCACATGTACCATTCCGCGCCGATCGAAGGGTTCTTGACGTGGCATCGGCTCAGCGGCGACCCCGAAGCACTCGAGATGGCCGGGCGGTTGGTCCGTTTTGTGACGCAGTCCAAGTTTTGGGACACGGTCATCCCGCCCAAGAGCACGCAAGGCAACCTTGAGGCCGGATACCTCGGCCACCTGCACGGCCACCTCGCCAATCTGCGTGCCATCCTGGAATACGCCGCGGTGACCAACGACGCGTCGCTCATGCAGTTTGTTCGCCAGGGATATGAGTATACGCGCCAATTCTACGGCCCGCGTATTGGCTATTTCACCGAGTGGACGATCCCGATGTCCCCATGTGAGACGTGTGAGGTCGCCGACATGATCGGCCTGGCGATCCGTCTGTCCGACGAAGGCGTCGGCGATTATTGGGAGGACGTCGATCAATACGTGCGCAACCAGTTCGTCGAGCAACAGCACGTCTCAGGCAAGCCCGAAACGATCGGGGCATTCGTCCTTGGCGGTCAGCCGACGCACATCGCGGAAGATGAAGTCGCCGCGTGCTGCACCGAGAACGGCGCGCAGGCGCTCTACTATGCGTGGGAGGGTATTGTTCGGACGAGCGGCCGCTTCGCCCAGGTCAACCTGCTCCTCAACCGCGCCTCGCCGCTGGTCGATATCAACAGTCACCTCCCTTACGAGGGGAAGGTGGTCTTGGCTAACAAGAAGGCGGAGCGGATGATGGTCCGCATCCCATTATGGGTTGACCAGGAGCAAGTCAAAGTCCGGATCAACGACGAGCCGGCCGGGGTTTCCTGGTTGGGGCGTCGCATTTACCTCGGCGCCCTCCAACCGCACGACCGAATCGAGATCACGTTTCCAATGGTCCACTCCAAGGATAAAATCCACCTGGCCAATACGGATTACACCTACCAATTCAAAGGGAACACGGTCGTCGACGTCAGCCCTCGCTCTCCCGAGGCCCCGGGTCGCAAGCCGATCTATCAGCGAGACCGTTACAAGCAGGGGCAGGCCCCGATGGTCAAGAAGTCGCGATTCGTGCCCGCCAAGATGATCCAATGGTAAGCTGGCCCGCTTAGGGCCTGGTTATGGACAAGCCCCCGCTGTTCCAGAGCTATCGACGGTATGGATTCCGGCGTCGCGGTCAAGCGGGCCGGGCCTCTGGGACGGTGTTCGCGAAGGAGACGGGGATGTGATTCTGCTCGACGGCTTCGACCCAAACGTTTGCGATTTGCGGATCGAACTGGGTGCCGGCGTAACGCCGCATTTCTCCCAGCGCGGTCGGGACGGGCAACGCCTGGCGATAGGAGCGGGTGGTGGTCATGGCGTCGAAGGCGTCGGTAACGGCGACGACCCGCGCCAGCAGCGGGATAGCCTCGCCCTTCAGTCCGTCGGGATAGCCCTTGCCGTCATACCGCTCGTGATGGTGACGGATGATGGCCTTCTCTTCGGGGACCAGCCCCAACGGCTCGACGATCCGCTCGCCGATGGTCGGGTGCAGCTTGATCGTCTCGAATTCCTCCTCCGACAGTGGTTCGACCTTGATCAGGATATCATCGCGCACGCCGATCTTGCCGATGTCATGCAGCATGCCGGCGAAGTTGAGCATTTCGATCTGATCGTCATCGAGGCTCAACAACTTGGCCAGGCTGATGGAATAGTCGGTGACGCGTTGGCTGTGATGGCGGGTGTAGGGATCTTTGGCCTCGATCGTGGTCACCAGCGAGTTGAGCGTATCGACCAGGTTGGAGTAGATGCCTTCGTAAAGCGCCTGGTTTTCAAGTTTGGTGCCGGCCTTCTCGGTCAGCGAGAGCAAGACGTGTTCGTCCTCATCGGAGAAATCCGAGCCGTCCATTTTGTCGGTGACGTTGAGCACGCCGAAGATCTCCTCGCCGATGTAGAGGGGGAGCGACATCCAGGAGTTGGTCCGGTAATCAGCGTCCCGGCCGTCGCTGGCGCGCACGCACAGGTCGATCATCCGATCGGTCACGCGAGCGTGCTTTCCGGTTCGGGCCACCTGTCCGGCCAAGCCATTGCCGATCTGTTGGCGGGTGGACTGGACCACTTGATCGGGCACGCCGACGGCCGCGCGGATTTCGAGGAAACTGCGCGTGCGATCAAGCACCATGACCGAGATGCGTTGGGCGCCGGTGACGTCGCGAGCGATTTCGGTGATCCGATCGAACAGCTGGTCGGTTTCCATGAACTGATCGAATCCCTCCGATATCGTGTAGAGGCGGGTTAACTCATCGATGCGCCGATCGAGTTCGCGGTTGAGCTGCTCGATGACGGCCGTCTTGTTGACCTCGGCCTGGAGTGCACGGTTTTCTTGGCGCAGACGTCGTTCCTGGAGCGCGTTGCCGATCTTGTGCAGGAGCAGGTCGCGGTCGAAGGGTTTGGCCACGAAATCGACCTCCCCCCGTCGCATCGCGTCGACCGCGCGCGGGATCGAAGGGTAGCCGGCTATCAGAATGACCGGAATCGTGTCGTCACGCCGGCGGACGTGATCGATCAATTCCATCCCCGAACAATTGGAGTCTTGGAGATAGAGGTCGGTGATCACCAGGTCGAACACCTCCGCCTCGAAACGCCGGCGCGCCTCGTGACTGGTGGCCGCGCAGTGGCAGATGTATCCCTGTAGCTCCAGCGAGACGCGCAGGACCTCGCGGATATCGGGTTCGTCGTCCACGATCAGGATTGTATAGCGAGCGGAGTTCTTGACCGATGCCAGCGCCAACTTTGGGCCTTCCTTACTGATGAATCCTATTGAGTTCGCGACGCCGGTGAGCCAGGCGTTCGGTGATCGACTCGCCGACGCGCGCGTAATGGGCGATCTGCTCGCGTGCGCGGCGACGGCGCACTTCCTGGAGCAGGGCCGGAACCAGTCCGGCGGGGCAACTGTCTTCGGGCCAGTTCTCGGGGTCATCCGCATCCTTGAGGCGGATCAGCCGCTCCATCAGGTCCTGGTGGTCCTGTTCGAGCTGTTCCTGCTCGACCTTCAGCGCGTCCACCCGCTCTGCGAGCCTTTCATTTTTGCGCCGCAGCAGTAGGTGGTCGGCGGCGTTGCGTACGACCAGTTTCAGCTCATCCAACTGAAAAGGCTTGGTCAGAAAGTCGTAGGCGCCCAGGCGAATCGACTCCAAGGTTATCTCAAGCGAGGCGAAAGCGGTGATGATAACGACGAAAGGTTTGGTGGGCCGGTCCAGGGCTTTGCGCAGCACGTCGAGCCCATTAATGTTGGGATCATCGAGCGAATAATCGCTGACCACCAGGTCGAAGGGCTGTTGATCGAGCACTCTCAAGGCCTCGGCCGCGTGGGCCAGGGCCGTAACTTGACACGCCTCATCAATCTGGAGTCCCTCCTCCAGAACGGTCAACAGGGCAGGGTCGTCGTCGACCACAAGGATTTTGATTGCGTCTTGCGTCATCCAAGCGATTCTCTCGCGGAGCCTTTTTTCAGTCCATCAGCAGCCGTGTCAGAATCTGGCGTTTACGGTTCTTTGCCATCCGCAGAAACTGATGCAGGTGATTGGGATGCTTTTGATCGGGACCCTGGAGCAGGGTTTGCGCGGGGGCGTCCAGGTTTGACTGCTGGATATGTTTGCTTCGCCGCATCTTTCTCTCCCTTCCCCCTGGAATGATTTCCAGAGGCATCCGCGCCGGTACGACTTTCAACCTCTGCGTTATGTTTATCGACGGTTTCCCAATGCTCTTAACGAGTATACTCCAGCAGGTACACCGGACAGGCTCGCCGGCGGGTATCGGGACGGCTGGTGGGGGTCGGCTGAACCGGGTGACGGAGCGACCGGCTTGATTGGCCCCCAGGGCAAAATTTACAGGCCGGGATGTTGCACGGTCAGATCGCAGGGGACGGCCGGGGGACGGCCGCGGCGGGGTGGGCGCGCGCGCCTCGCCCCACGAGGACGAGGTTCAGAAACAGCACCGCCAGCATCAGCGCGGCGACGGCCAGATGGGCGGTGCGTAAGGGGGTCGAGAAGTACGTGATGATCATCATCATGCCGACGAGGATCTGCGTCAGCACCAAGAGCGGCGGGGCCCAGAACAGTGCCAGGCGGCCCGGCGAGGTCTGGCGGCCCAGCAGGCCGGTCAGGGCGGCCGAGCAGAAGACCACCAGCAGCGAGACCGCCAACGCCAGATAACGGTGCAGAACGTTGATCTGGGCCCAGACGTTGGAGGGCCACAGCGAATGCTGGCCCGTGTTGGGATCGACGCCGATCAGTGCGCTGCGCGGCCCCTGGCCGGCCGCCGCCCAGGCCCCCGCGTGGCGCACGAAGGCCCCCAGCACGATCTGGAGATAGACGGCGGCGAGCGTGATCAGCAGAATACGTCGCGCCATGCGCAGGGCGTCGGGTTCGGGGGGCGACGCGAGCGACGCAGGGTCGGACGGCCAGGCCCGCTGGAAGGTGGCCGCGCACAGGTAGACCAAAATCATCAGGACGATCATCGCCATGGCCAGGTGCCCGGTCGAGATGACCGTCGGGAGCTTGTAGATCACCGTAATCCCCCCCAGCACCCCCTGCCCGACTACGATCAACAACAGCGCCAGGCCGGTCCAGCGCAGCGACGACCGCCCCAGCCACAGCAGCACGCACAGGCCGATCGAGCACAGCCCGACCAGGGCGCCCAACAGCCGGTGGCTGTGTTCATAGAGCACCCCGCCGGTCATCTCGGGCATCCATTGGCCGAAACACTTGGGCCAATCGGGGCAAGCCAGGCTGGAGCCCGTATTGTGCACCACCCCGCCCAAGACGATCAGGCTGAACGTGGCCAAGGCGGTGAAGCAGGCGAGGATGAAGGTGATTTTGAAGCGGTTCATGCTTTGAGACTTGGTTTGATCCACCCCGACCCTGACGTGTATACTATATAAAATGGGGCTCGTTCAAGACAATGCGGATGAGAACGGGAAGGAGCTATCGAATTTGCCGTGATGAAGAACCAGCGAGAGAGGCATTATCTTAAGCCTGGAGGGGAGCAAAGTCCAAACCTGGACCGTGGGCACACCCGTGAAAGCGTGGTTCCGACTTGAAGCAAAGGGAGCGTAAAACCTGCATGGGCATTCACTTCAACCTGATGATGATCCCGCTATTGTTGATGGGGGCGCGAGCGGTGGCGGCCGAGGTCGACGATCCCGGTCCACTGGCTGGCCAGCCTGGTGATCATCCACCCGCTGAGGAGATGAGCAAGCCGGCGGACGAGGGATTTCTTTATTCCGACACCTTGGATCATCGCCTGCTGGACGCGGTGGTCTACACGGAAAGCGTGAATTCGGAGCCTCTTGGTGAGGGTGACACCGCAGCGTGCGACGGCCCGCGGGTCGATTGGGCCGAGGAGCCTGACTGGGGTTCGTGGCGACATCCACGATTCTTTTGGGGGAATAACGGCTACGTTGCTTTTTCGTTCGAGGACGCGCTGTGTATGGGAGTGGCGGCTAAGGGCATCAACTGGAACGAGTGGTACAGCCCTTACTGCGAAACGGGGCCCCACGGAGGTATTGATCTGGTTGATCGGAGCGTTTACGAATGCCGTTTTCGATTCCATACCTTTCAAGATGTTGCCGGAGCCGTTCCGCTTATTTCGGTGGTCCTTGACAATTCGGACGCCAATGACCCTTTCGGCGCGGCCAACGCCTATCTTCAGCAGACGTTTTTGCTTGATAATTTCGGGGGAAGCAATTCGCCGATCAGTCTCGGCGGTTTTGGGAGACCCGAGCACGAGATTTGGTTCGCGCCGCTGGCCGCCGAGTCGCCCCGATGGAGCGATTCCAACACCGGCGCATTCTCGCCCGAAAACGACCCGTTCAACGATATGCGCATGCGCTTTGTCATGTTTGACATAGATGGTGGGGGATGGAATGCGGAGGCGGATCTCGGCACAGTTTGCATGAGTTATTTCGAGATTTGTCGCCATAGCCTGGACGACATGGTCGTCGAATCCACGCTCTACAACATTAACAATATCACGCCGCCGACCACCCAGGAGGCCAATGACGTATTCACCGTCACCGGGTTTGACAGCGACATTCGCTATACGGGTGGAAACGTTACGGTTTTGCCCGCTTCCCCTGAGGGTTACAAGAATGAAGTGGTATCCTTCGTGCCCGGCGACATGATCAATCCGATCCACGTGGGCGGAGCGGAAACACTGGACAACTATCCGTTCGCCCAAGAGGAGGATGCGTTGCTGGCGATCGAAGCCGTGATCAGCCAGACGCCGGGTACGCCGCTCGACCTCATCCGGATCGGATACGACGTACCGACCCAGGAAATGATCAGCCTGACGAGTCAGACGCCCGGCATGGGCGGGGTGGGGATGCCGGCGGCGGGCGTGGGGCAACTCTATCGCGCATTCGTGCACGGAACAGCGTCACGGCCTCGATCCTTTTGGGGCACGATCATGCGCGACCACGGATGGACTTCATCTGCCATGGCGCCCTTTCGTTCAACGGCGAGAGATCGAACACGGCGGGTCTTGTGCTCGAAAGCATGACGGTCAAAAAGGTCCGCTTCGATTAGGGTCCGGCGGCAATTGACCCGCACGACAGGCTGGAGACGTGGAATTCGATGAACGGCGACCAACCACAATTGACCTCGACCCGGCCCACCATGAACGAAATCTTCCAGACGTTCGCCATGCAGGCGTTGGTCGCCTGCGGCAAACTGCCCAATCCCCTTGACCACAAGATCGAGGTGGATTTGCTCATGGCCGAGTATCACATCGGCGTGCTGGAACTGTTGTGGGAGAAGACGCGGGGTCGCCTGAGCGACGAAGAGGCGCGCGGTCTCGAGGAATTGATGCATCAGGTTCACATCGCCTTCGTCGACGCGCGCGGCGCGAAGAGCTGATGGTTCGGGGCCGGCCCATTCTCATTTTCGCTCTCAACCGATGACCCGGCGTCCGGGCCTCAGCCGCCGTTTTTGCATCAACGTCTGGCAGCTCGGCGGGGTGGCGCTGATTGCGCTGCTGGGCATGGGGCTCGCCCTCGGGCCGAAGCTGATGCCACGGGTCGTCGTCTACAGCGACCCCTTCGAGGGCGATGTCTACTTCAACACGCACCGCCATCAACTGGTCGGATGGGAACTGACGCCGGGGGGGATGGCGCTGCCGCCCGGCGCGAACGCCTACGAGAGTTTCAAGTTCCCCAAACATCCCAGCCAGCGGATTCTGCTCGATCTTGAATTCATCCGGCCCGCCCACGGGACCAACGAGTTGTTTATCCGCAAGGCCCAGCCCGAGGCGCAAGACCGGGACACCGCGTTGAAGGACCAGGATTTCGCGCTGGAGGGATTCGCACTCGACCCCTATATCGAGCCGCAAGGCCTCTTCTACCTGACCCTGGCCGCTCGTTCCGATCCGGGCCCGACCGCCGCGCCCGAACGACTTGTCACCCGTTTCTCGCTCCGGTACGTGACGCGCGCGCCTTCCGTTCGGTGGGGCACCGCCTTGTTCTTCGCGGCTCTGGCGTTGGTGGGCTATGGTGCATTGTGGTTCGCTCTGTTGCCGCTGGCCGTCCGCGGGGGGCGAATGCTTTGGAGAACCCTGCGCCAGTGGCGGCCCGTCGGTCGGTGGATGGGGGCGCTCATCCTGGCCGTGTCGGTGCTCTCGGTCGTGGTTCATCCTGAATGGCGGGAAAAAAAGCATTACGATGATCTGGCGGCGCTGGGCAATGCGGCCTTGATGGTCCGCGACGGCTACGACGTGAGCGAGCTGTACTTCCGATCGCGCATCCGACCCGCCTTGGTGGCATGGCTCCTGCCCTTTACCACGTTCCTGCCGCATCATCTCTCCTCCTCCACCTTCAGCCCCTCGGATCGCCGCGAGCGGATGGTCTACTTTTACGATCGCGACGGCGCGACTTACGGATCGCGCCTCTATCCGGAGGCTTCGCTTTTCTGCCTGCTGCTGGTCGTGGCCGGACTGCTCGTGTTGGCCCTGATGGGTAGGCAGTTGGGACTAGACCGGAGCGCTTGCCTGGTCATGACCGTCTGCGCGGGCTTTTTCTTCAGTCGCTGCCAGCAGAACGCCCTCTCAAACGCGACGAGCTTCGCCACGACGCTGTTGGCGGCCACGCTGGCACTCCAGGCCTGGCGTCGTCCGGGTTGGCTCAGGCTGCTGGGGGCGGGTGTATTTCTCTCCTTTACCGTGTTGCTCAAGGAAACCGTGATCATCCTGGCCACGGTCCTGCTGATCTACTTCGTCTGGAGTTGGAAGCGAAGGCGGGGAAAGGAACAGCCGGGGCCGTGGACGAACGCGCTGGTTCTGGCGGGCTTGGCGGCACTCGGGCCGTTGGTCTATTACGGCCTTGTGCTCGATACCGGCTTCGCCGAGATCGCGGCCAACCACCGGCTGATGCGTTATCATGGGGAATACCACCAATATGAGCCGCTCGGGCTGGTTTCGGGTCTGAAAACGTATTGGGCGGCATTTGGATGGGGGCTGCCCCTGGCGGGGATCGGGCTGGCGTGGGCGGTCAGACGCCGGCCGTGGCGCGACGCCGATCGGCTATTCCTGGCCTGGACGTTGGCCTCTCTGTGGACGCTGACGGCACCATACATTTTCCCCCGGTTTCTGATCTTCTCCATTCCTCCTTTTGCCTATTTGTGCGCGCGCGGGCTGGAGTCGCTTTATCACGCCGCGCTTCAATCGCCGCTTGGCGCCGGGCGCCGGGTTCGTGATCGTCAATCGTGAGGGAGCTTGTGCTGGGACAGCGGCATTTCGGAAAACTATTTTGCTTTATGGCTCAATATTTGCTTAAAATTTAGAAGGGGATGTCTGGCAAATCAGAAGGCGGCCGGGGCGGTTTGTCGATACAAACGATGATGCACACGAGAATATGGTGATAACACCCTTGAACTGATGCCGAAAATCGAGTATACGTAAGCCCGCGGGTGCGTGAATTCTTCGCGCGCCCTGCTCCCGTCGTAGACAGGGGGTCGCCCAAAGGACCGCCGAGCGGAAAGAGTTGGGATCATGGCACTCGCGGACGTTCCAGTTGTGCTTGTTGAAGCCTGCCGGCGGGGAGATCGCTCAGCCATCGAACGGCTGGTGCGTCTGGTCACGCCCGATATTTATCGCTTTGTCTACTCGATGCTGCGCAATCACGAGGACACCGATGAGGTGGTCCAGGAATCGTTGGTCCGGGTTTTTCGCTACATCGCGAACCTGAAGGATCCCGGACGCTTCGCCCCCTGGGCCATGCGCATCACGGTGAACCAGGTCCAAACGTGGCGCATGCGGCAGAACCGCCGGCGTCAACACGAGGTCGAAGAGTTCGCCGCGCCCGACGAAGGGGCGGTGGTGGTCACGGCGCCCACCCACGACAACCCGCGTGAAGTGGCCATCCGCCGCGAAATGCGCCTGGGGATCGAGCAGGCCATGGCCGCCCTGCCCGACCGGCAGCAAACCGCCGTGGTGTTGTTCGAGATCGAGGGCTGCTCGATCAAGGAGATCGCCCAGGCCATGGCATGCAGCGAGGGCGCCGTCAAGTTCAACATTCACGAAGCCCGCAAGAAGCTCAAGCGTCGCCTCGGTCACCTGATGCAGCAACTCAAGAAGCCGTCGGCCCTGGCCGACGAAGCCAAACGCCGCGAGGCGGACGGTGGTGGCCCCTGAACCCGGTGACGCAACGGTCCCGGTGATTCGCAAGGTTTTGTTGACAAACCTCCCCTCGCCTCGGCGAGTCAGGTGGTACGTGCATGTCCTCAAAGCCCCGACATCCTATTCCCCGATGAGCAACAAAGGGGAACTACGATGGGCGGCTTTCGGGTTGATGATTGGGATCAAACGGTGACTCTCGCCCATGCGATGCAGCCGCGTCCAGCAACTCTATGAAGATTACACCAGCGATGAGCTGCCCCCGGCGACCATCGCCCGTGTCGAGGAGCATCTAGCGGGTTGCCCAGCCTGTCGCCAAGCGTTTGAGGAGAACGACCGGACCGCCGAGGTGCTCCGCCAGGCCGGCGAGGTGGCCCACCCCGGTTTGGCCTACTTCGACGCGATGACCGACCGTGTGTTGGATCGTCTGGAGCGGACGGAAGCCGGCTCGACGATCGAACGGCGAGTGGCGCGGGAGCCCGGTCCGCCGCGCGCTTGGAAACGCCCGCTATGGTGGTCGGGCGCGTTTGCGGCCGCCGCCTTGGTGCTGATGGGGTTTCTCCCCGATGCCGCCGGCCCGTCGCGGAACGACGTTGCGATGGACCCCTCACCAGCACCCTCCAGCACATTCTCTCCAATGCCCGCGCCGTTCGATGGGCCGTCCGCGCGGCCCGATGTCAAGATCGTGGAAGTCTCCGATCAAACTCGCCTCGAGTTTTCTTTCGGCCCTGTTCAATCCCCGGCCACCTACGATTGGATCCCCAGAGCACTCGCCAAGCTCCAGGCGGTCGGTGGGACGATGCTCCACAAGAGCGTGACCGATCAGGGTGTGGCCGATGGGACCCAGAGCGAGCGTCTCGAGGCCGGCCCTTCCCGTCCGTATGCTGATCGTTCCCAGGCGGAAGTGGCTTCGCTGAATCAACCCCAGCGCCGGATGACCCGCGAAACCGAAAGGCGCATCGAACGACTTCAGAAGGATTTTGAGAAGTCCGACACCCTGCCCGAGGAAATCCTAAACCAACTGGAATTGATCAAGGCACAGATGAGCGTTGGGGGAGGGAAAGAGCTGCGCAAGAACCTGCTCGACCTCGAAAGTCTGGTTAATCGTCGCATGAGCGATGAATCCCAGTATCGGTCTTTGCCGATCGCCCGCCACGCCAAGCTCTATCTGCGCGCCGAGGACGCTCTCGCCGCCGGCGATCCCGATGAGGCCTTTACCTACCTCTGGCGTATCCTGAATGACGATGAGGAGTCGGGCTTGACGATTCGCGCCGGCTTGCATCTCGGCGATCTGTGCTACGGCGAGTGGGCCGACTTCGAGCAGGCCCGCTCGTATTACAAGCGTTGTCAGGGTTTCCGGGCGCGCCAGGCGCTGACTTCGCCCGAGCGCGACCATGTCAAGAACCAACTCAAGCGCTTGGACCGCTACGCTGAAGGGGGATGGCAGGCCCTGCACATGATGCACGTGATCCAGCGGGCCGACTGGTCCCAAGTGGTCAGCGCCTGGCGCAGCCTCCTGGCGTTGGAGCGGACCGGTCCGTTGCTGCCCGAGGCGGCCGCCACGATCGTGGCCCGTCTGGAGGGACCCGGTCAGGTCCCGGCCGAAAACATCGCCGAGATCTGCAGCCTGCTCGCCAATCACTCGGCCATCGAGCACAACGCCGAGATCCGCGCCTGGCTTGATCTGGCCCTCGGTGATATACTTCTCTCCCAATACCAGGACGCGCCGCGCGCGGTCGAGCGTTACCGCCGGGTGGTGGAAGCCGCCAGAGGTTCCGAAGCCGCCCGCGTCGCCCAGCTCAAATGCGATCAACTGATCGAAAGACAGTTGAGCCACTCCGTGGCCCATTAAACCTTGTCTGGTCTACGCATCCGCCTCCGACTGTTAGTCTATATCCTTGCGACGACCCTGTTGGGTTGGCCGGCGAGCGCGTCGGCTATCCCCGCCGTGCTGCCCGTGCTCGATGGGCTTTTCGTATCGGGCGTGGACGCGGAGGCGTGGACCGTCCAGGGCGACGCTTTCTGGTTGAAAAAATTCCGGCTCACGACGCCGCGCGAACTGGACCGGATCGGACCCGATGAGCCGGTCGCGTGGCTGGAGACGTCCTCGCCCGGACGGCCCCCATTCGCGAACATCCAGCGCATCATCTTCAGCGGCCTGGCGACCACGTGGATGGGCAGCGACCCCGAGGCGATGGAATGCTATGGGTTGGGATCGGTCGTCAACGCCGTTCCCCCTCCGCCGGACTGGCAACGCGGCATCGGGCAAATTCCCCCCTGGCAACACCCCGCGCGGATTGCCCCCTCCATGAACATGCCATTTCTCGACCGCGCGTTGTTCTGCTGGGCCGACGAAGGCGACACGGACCAACGCGAAGCCCAGGTCTACCTCTTTCGCCAGGCGTTCGAACTGGGCGAACCTCTGGCGGCGGTGCGCGCGACCTTGCGCGTTGCCACCAACGCCGAGGTCATCGAGCTTGCGTTCAACCAACACCGGCTCCACATGGGTCACAAGGAGCGCTTCATGATTGCTGAGTTTGACGTCACCCCGCTGCTCAGGGCCAAGCAGAATATCGCGGCCGTCCAGGTCCGAGAGGATCCCAGCAAACCTAACCAGAACCATGGGCTGGCCTTCCACCTCGAAGTGGTCCGACCCAAACCGACCGTGACCCCTCCCCAGCGGGATCCCCGGGCCGCCTTGCTCATGACCGAGGAAGGTGATCGATTGTGGGCGCGCCTGGTCGAACTGCGCGGCGACCGTATCCTGACCCAGACCCCCTACGGCGCGTTCAACCCGACCTGGGAGGCCTGCACCGGGGTGTTGTTGCCCACGGGCTGGCATCCCGCCATTCCCGAAAAGGGGATATTCGAAAAGCTCCTGGGCAGGGGAGAGGGGCCTGCTCCGATCGTGGAACGCTGGGGGCTCCCGTTGCGGATGGAACCCAAGGAGTTGCAGGATTGCCTGCTACTGACCCAGGGACGCCTGACGACCGCCAAACCCTCCTACGTCGTGGACGACCAGCTTTTTTTCGAAGGCTACGAGGGCAAGCAATACTCCCTGCCGATGGACGAGGTGCTGGGCATCTACCCGCCCCGGCCCAGCTCGGTCTCGCTCAAGCGACCCGATCCCCAGGCCGCCGTCTTCTTCTGCGAGTTGACCACGACTTCCGGCGAACAGGTTGGCGGTTTACTGCGCTCGGTGAGCGGAAAGCGCGTCGTGCTCAACACCATCGAAGGGGACCAACTGGTCTTCAAGCCCCGGTGGGTCTCCGAGATATACTTCCCGTATCACGCCGAAGCCGGTCAATGGAACAACAACGGGACGGTCGGCCTCATCGCCCAAGCCAGCGGGCAGGAGGCCTCGCGCCCGACCTACCTGGCCGACCTGCGGCGGGTGCAGACCGCCGTCTACTCGATCGGGGCCAACGAGTCGGAACTGCCGCTGAAAACCCTGGCCGATCCGAGTCAACTGACACCCGAGAACGTGCCGGTCATCATCTCGGTCGATCCCCTGGGTGAGTACCTCCACACCCATAAGTCATCCGGGGACGCGCAGGCGGCATTGGTGAGTTATCTGGAGCAGGGGGGGATTCTGATTGCGCTCTCGCGCGGCGGGGCCTTTCGCTCGGCCGTCATGAACGGAGAGGGTCGCTTCCAGCGCACGCACGCCGAGCTGCTCGAACCTTCATTGCGCGAACTGTTGCAGATCGAGGCGCTTCGCCCCACGGGCGAGGCGCGGGCCGACGTCACCCCCTTCGACCACCCGCCTAACCGCGCCGGACAGATTTACTTCCAGCGCACCGGCCAGCTCCCGCGAGGCCTCAAGGGCCTGCCGCGCCGCATCCACCTCTCGCCGATGCTCTCGGCGCCGTTCTATCCGATGGTCCCGCTGCAAGGCCAGGGTCAGGTCATCTATACGTTGAGCGACGACGCGGACGTCCATTACGGCCCGGCCCTATCGCTGGTCCCCAAGGGGCGCGGCACGGTCGTCCTCATCGACCACCTGCTCTGGGAAAGCCAGCCGCACGGCCGGCCCTTCACCGAAAACGTCTTGCCAGTGCTGCTGCGCTGGGCACTGGAGACGGTTGGGGAGTAGGCGTTCACTTCCGCTCCGATGCGTGGGGTATCGTTATTCGGTCCTAAAGCGAAATCCGTTGGTGGTGTAGCGTATCGCCGTGTCATCGCCAACGTTTAGGCCCTGCTTGAGAAACTCACGACAAATCGCGACTATTTCCGCCTTGTTCCGGGGCAACCGAAATTCAAGGAACCAAGCACCCGAACCAAATTCCGGATTATGTTTGTATTCAATTCCGTTCAAACGGCTGAGCTTGGCAAGGTATTCAACCTGATCGCGGGTTTTATATTCTTCGGTTTTCGTGAGGTCAAGTTCGTTGGCGACATGCTTGATCCTGTCGGCAAGTTCTTCATCTCTGTTTCAATTCAGCGTGAAATGCAATTCATATTCCGATGCACGAAAACCCAATGAAACTAAAGGGCCATAATGTTTATCTTCAATGGAACTGCCTGAGCGCGAAGGGGAGATGAACAACGATGCCCATTCTGGAGTGCTTTCCATGAATTCATGGACATTGTTATTTAAATCATTAAGCGTTCCCATCCGGGTCACTTCTGGACGGTTTTTATCGACACAACTTACCGACTGCGCGAATCTACGTCCGTCACTGGTCTCGTACGTCCAGCATAAACGTGAAGACAACTTTCCCATACAAGTGAAGGAGGAAGGGTTGAAGGAGGAAAAGTTGAGGGAGGATAATAGGTAACACCGTTTGCTTCGATGAATTCGGCGTCCTCATCTGAAATGACGCCAAGCTCATGGAATTCATCGATCGTCATTGATACTCCATGCTCCTTGTTCTCTCGTCAATAATCCCAGATTTTTACTCCAATCTCACCCAGTATCGAGATGATCTTCCGTTTCTCATCTTTGATCGATTCATCCATGGTCTGGTTTCCATTCCGGCCGTGTCTAATACATCCTCCAGCGCAGATCAACGTGAGAAAGAGAATAACGATGAATTGCTTCATGTAAACGTTGCGTCTTTTTCTATTGTTATTGGAGAGAACGCTCATTTTAACCACACACCGATGATAACATAAACATGCCGGTCGGCCAGGGGTAACTGCGCTGTACCGGTTGAATGAGACAGCCAGTTAAGTTTTCCAAAACGAGGAGGGCATGACAATGGCGAGGACGCGACGCAGGTTTACGCGAGAATTCAAGGTGGCGATGGTGCGCGAGTTGGAGGCCGGCAAATCGGTGGCCGAGGTCTCGCGCGAACACCAGGTCCACCCCACGCAACTGGACCCGTGGCGGCGCGCGCCGCGGCACTGCGGCGAGCGGATATATAACCAGCGGCGTCTGCACGGCGCGCTGGACTATTCTGTCTCAAAAAGCTGGTACACTCCAGGAACCCGAGGACCGGTCAATTGGAACAACCGTACTCGCGGCCCGTCTCGGTCCAGACGCGGATGTTGTCGAGGGTGCGCTCGGTTTCGATGGTCGTGTTGGCGGTGTCGAAAATCTGCCCGCACGTGCGTAGGACATAGCGCCCCCCCTCGCCCGCCGCGTCGATGCAGCGCCGCACCTCGTCCTTCACCTCCTGGGCTTCCACCCGGGGGAAGAGCCGCTCATTGAACGCGCCGTTGAGTGTGATGTCCTGGCCCACGCGCCGTTTGGTCTCCACCAAGTCGAAGTCGCCCGAGCGTTCGGCGGGGGTCAGCGTCTCCAGGGCGTCGGCGCCGGTGGAGACCATGTCTTCCAGGAACGCCATGCCTCGCCCGCAGTTATGGTAACTCACCAGGATGCCGGCCTCCTGCGCGGCCTTCACGACTTGCCGGTCATAGGGCAACATGAACTTGCGGTATTGATCGGGCGAGAAACCCACGCCCACCCAACTCTGATCATACAGGATCGAATGGATGCCGCTTTGGGCCAGGTGTCGGACGCGCCGGATGGAGCGGTTCATCAGGAACTCCGATATCTTGTGCACGAATTTGGGCCGGTCGAAAATGTCGGTCGCGAGCGTGACCAAACCGCGCATGTTGGCCGCCTCGCCCCAGATGCCGATGAAGTTGTGCGTGATGAACGCTCGGTCGCCCGCCAGGCGCGTCAGGGCCGTCAGCTTGTCGATGTTCGCCGTCTCGGGGTCGGGCATGTACTTGATCAGCAAGTCCAGGTCCTTCTCTTCTTTGATGGCGTTGTAAGTCTCGACCACCTGGCTCTCGCCCATGCTCATGCCCCACGTCACCTCGCCCCCGGGCGTCTGGACTTTGAAGTGGCGGTGGATGACATCCTCGCTGATCCGTTCCACGCGCTCCTGGATCGGCCATGTCTCCAGCGCCTCGGGCGGGTAACTGTAAAGCAATCGCCAAAATCGATACATCGAGAACCAGCGGTCGTCCACGGTGATCAGCAGTGGGTCCATCCCCAGGTCTTCCTGGAGTTGGATGATCTCTTCGGGCCGGGCGACGATGTCCTCGAGGACTTGGCGGGGGGTCTTCTTGAGGAGCCGATTGAGGAACGGTAGCCCCAACCAACCGCAGATCGGCGGCCGATCTACCGGCTCGCCCTTGAAAGCGGCGCGAAATCGTTCAAGTGTTTTCATCAATTCTTCCTTACGCGCATTTTCCAAAATGTCATTATGTCATTCTATCTGGCTTGCCGGTCGAATTCAACCAAAGTTTCCAAGTCCGCGTGAAAATGCCGGCGGCAGACCTTGCCGAGGGCCTCCCGATCGCCCCTGAGGTGAACCGTCCGATTGACGTGCCCGAACGATTCGTTGGGTCCCAGAAAGAGCGCCGGCGAAACCGACTCCAGCTCGTGGAAGGGCAAGGCGCCGGTGTTTTGTGCGTCGCCGGCCACCACCATCACGCTGATCGGCGCCCCATCATAGGGGTCGCCGTCATAAGGTAGCCAGTACGTCGCCGCGTAGTCCATGTGGGGTTGGAAATCGAAATCGACAATCGTCATCCGGTTGCGTTCGAGGTCGATGGCCCCCAGCCGACCCAGGCAACGCCGCCTCCACACATCGAGTTTGATCTGCGCCCTGCCATTGGCGCCGATGAGCACGCATTCCTCCCCAACCGACATGAACCGGCCGGGCACGACACCCCCGGGAGTGACGTGTTTGGTGTATTCCATGCAGACCGGCTCCCCCAGCTTCGAGGCCGGACCCTTTCGGATGGGTATCATAACGACCGAATGGTCCCTGCAATCGAACTGCCCCACGGTCCAGATCGTCACCGGCCCGGTCCGGCGCGTGATCGGTTCAGCTTGGACGTTCTTGACGGTCGTCGTCGACTGAAACCCGACACAATCAATTTGATCCTCGGGATCGACGACGAATGGGCAGCTCTCAAGAACTTTCACCTCACGACGAACCTCGAGCAGGAACCGGTGGCCGTTGTAGTTCGTTAACTCGATATTCGCCCCCAGGACCGCGCGCTTTCCGCTCGACCCGCGCTCAACAGTTCGATACTCGGCGCGATTGAGGGCCGGTTGAAAACGCATGTGCTGATAAGTCTGTGCCTTGCCGGGCGGGAAAAAGGTCCCGAACGGCCCCCCATCGGGACCGAACCAGACCCGCTCGGCCCCCCCGAAGTTGTTCCACGTTCCCTTTCCTTCGTGCGAGAAACCGTCGCGGATTTGCTGTTCAAAGATGAAGGCGTCCGTCTCGCCGCACTCCCCCTCAAACCCGGCGGCCATCACCCGCCCCATCAGGCTCGGGGCCACGACGACCAGTTTATCCCTGTCATCGCCTCGCAGCACCAGGGCTTCATTTCCCGTGCTCTCGAGCAGGGCCAGCAAATCTTTGATGATCATCGCCCACGACTTTCGATTTGGATAGTCCGTGCTTCATAAAGAGCGAGGAAGCACCACCAAACGCTGCCCTTCGCGTCCTTTGCGCGCTTCTGTTAGAAAAGATCGTGCATCGTCATCGGTTTGAAACCGCGCACTTTCGTGTCGATGCGGCCATCAGAAATGAATGCGGCCCCCGTGCCAAACACTTGAGTGTGGCGCGGGGGCCGAATGGTTCTCGAATCTCGCTCTCGAGATTCCTATTTTCAATTACAGCTTAATCGTAACCGTCTTGACTTCGCTGTATTGCTGCAAGCCGTACTCACCCAGCTCGCGGCCCATGCCCGACTGCTTGAACCCGCCGAACGGGGCGGCGGCGTCAAACACGTCGTAGCAGTTGACCCAGATCGTGCCCGCCCGGACGCGGTTGGCGATGGCGTGGGCCTTGCCGATGTCGCGGGTCCAGACCGCCGCGGCCAGGCCGTACTCGCTGCGATTGGAGCGTTCGACCACTTCGTCCAAGTCCTTGAACTTGATGATGCTCATGACGGGGCCGAAGATCTCTTCCTCGGCGATCCGCATGTTGTCGTTGACGTCGGCGAAGACGGTCGGCTCGACGAAGTAGCCGCGGTCGCCCACCCGGTGGCCGCCGCAGGTCATCTTGGCGCCGTCTTGCTGACCGGCCTCGATGTAGTGCATGACCTTGTCGAACTGTGCCTTGTCGACTTGCGGGCCCTGCTGGGTGCCGCTCTGGAACGGGTCGCCGACGGTGCGGGCCTTGGCCCTCTCGGTCGAGCGCTCGACGAACTCGTCGTAGACCTTCTCTTCGACGAACAGCCGCGAGCCGGCGCAGCAGCACTGGCCCTGGTTGAAGAACAGCGCGAAATGGGCACCCTCGATGGCTTCGTCGAGGTCGGCGTCGGCGAAGACGATGTTGGGGCTCTTGCCGCCCAGCTCCAGCGTCACGCGCTTGAGGTTGCTCTGGGCCGCCGCCGCCATCACTTCCTTGCCGACCTCGGTCGAGCCGGTAAAGGCGACCTTGTCGACGTCCATGTGGCGGGCGATCGCGCCGCCGGCGGTCGGGCCGAAGCCGGGGATGATATTGACCACGCCCGCCGGGAAGCCGGCCTCGACGATCAACTCGCCCACGCGCAGGGCCGACAGCGGGGTCTGCTCGGCGACTTTGAGGATGACTGTGTTGCCGCACGCCAGCGCCGGCGCCAGCTTCCAGGCCTGCATCAGCAGGGGGAAGTTCCAGGGGATAATCTGCCCCACCACGCCGACCGGTTCATGGCGCGTGTAGCAGAAATAGTCACCCTGGATCGGGATGGTTTTGCCGTGGACCTTGTCGGCCCAGCCCGCGTAGTAGCGGTAGCAAGCGATGGTCAGGGGCAGGTCGGCGGCCTGAGCGTCGGCCAGGGGTTTTCCGTTGTCCAGGCTCTCGAGCCGGGCCAGCTCCTCGGCGTTCTCGGCGATCAGGTCGGCCAGTTTATTGAGCAAATAGCCGCGCTGGGCGGCGGAAATATCGTGCCAGGGGCCGCTCTCGACCGCCTTGCGGGCGGCCTTGACGGCCTTATTCACATCGGCCTCATCCCCCTCGGCCAAGCTGCAGATGGCTTCCCCGGTGGCCGGGTTGATGCTCTCGAAAGTTTTCCCACTCTCGGCGTCCACCCACTCGTTGTTGATGAGCAACTTGGTGGGGCCGATCTTGACATCTTGGGGAGCGATGGTCGTCGTCGCCATGATCCCTCTCCTTTCTTGGGTCGGAACGGTAGATTTGATGCGGGACGGGGCGTCGGGCATGACCCGCCAACCGTCCGCTAACAATGTGCAATCCCATCGGGATTCTTAACGTGCGATAGCTAGTTTACCCGCGACGGACTGGCAAGTCAACGGGTTTCGGCCTGGGAATGACACTTGGTTGTTGCCGGGTAAGGGGGGCGGTCGGCTTGACCGCGCGGCGTGGACGTGTTCTCATGGAGGGGTGGAGCCGGTCTCGGGCTCGGGCCGCGTGGCCTAACCTTTGGCTGGTGAACCACCCGAATGAGCAACTAAACAAAGAAAGGTTCCGACCATGTCATCCACCGATGCGCCCGAAGTCTCCATCCGGCCCGAGCCGACGCCCAATCCCAATAGTGTCCGGTTCGTCGTGGACCGCCGCTTGCTCCCCGGCGGCACGGCGGAGTTCCCCGGCGCCGAACAGGCCGAAAACTCCCCCCTGGCCCGGCGGTTGTTCGCGATCGATGGTGTCGATCGCCTCCTGATCGGGCCGGATTTCGTCTCTATCACCAGCGAGGCGGTCGATTGGGCCGCGCTCGGCGAGCGGGTCATGGAGACCATCCGCGAGCACATCGCCTCGGGTGAGGAGGCGGTCGCCGGCGGGGCCGATGCGGTCGCCATCGAGGCCAAGAACGATACCGAACGGGGCATCATGCGCGTGATCGACCAGGAAATCCGCCCCGCAGTCGCGATGGACGGCGGCGACATCATCTACGGCGGGTTCGAGAACGGCGTGGTCCACCTGCACCTGCGCGGTTCCTGCCACGGCTGCCCCAGCTCGATGATGACGCTCAAGATGGGCATCGAACGCCGCCTCCAGGAAGAGTATCCCGAAGTTCAGTCGGTGGAGGCGATTTGAGCGCGCGGCCCGAGCGGGAATGAAATGGATTTCCCGCGTGAACGAACTGAGACCATCGAAGTTAAAACGTCAAGCCTTCCGCCACGGACCCGTGATCGCCACGGTCTTGCCCAACACCTGAATATTCACGAAGAGCGTCGAGCCGTCAGGTGAGAACGTGACGCCGGCGAGTTCCGAGCCGCTATGGTGGCTGGCGAGGCCGTAGACCTGGCCGCGTGGCGTGACGCCCATGAGGCGATTGGTTGCGGGGCCATCCTCGCAGACGATCAGGTCGCCCCACGGCGCCACGGTCAGGTTGTCCGCGTTTTCGACCAGGGCCGGGTCATTGGGCTCGATGAACAACTCCAGGCGTGCCGGCCGTTGCGTCTCGCTCGCCTGGCTTTCGTCCGGGCTGGGCATGTATTTCCAGATCTGACCCTTTTTGGCGCGGCCTCCGTTGGTGCAGGCGAAGTATACGGCGTCGCGGCCATGCCAGATGCCCTCGCCGCGGGCGAAGCGGGCCGCGCCGGACGTGAACATCCGGTGACGGAGATCGTCGTCGGGAGATTCGACCTCCTCGGCGTCGATCCATTCGACCGCCAACACCTCGCTGACGGGGACCTGGGCGGGTTGTTCCCAATTGCGCGTGTCCAGGCCCGGCTTGTCGCGCACTTGGAGGGCTTGCAATCGCCCGCCCATGCGCAGTTGGCCGGGCCGGTTGGGCACAAACCGATAGAACACCCCGTCCCCGCGGTCCTCGGTCTGGTAGACGCAGCCGCTTTTGGGATCGACGGCGATCGCTTCGTGGTTGAACCGGCCCATCGCCTTGAGCGGCATGGGATCCATGATACATCTACCGTGGGCCGCCGGGACCTCGAAGTTATAGCCGTGGTCTTTCTCATACACCTCGTCGGCGCGTTGGACGTGCTCTTCGCATGAGACCCAACTGTTCCACGGCGTCGGTCCTCCGGCGCAGTTGCGCAAGGTCCCGGCGAGGCTCAGGTGTTGGCGTTTGAGCTTCTGGCGGCGGGTGTCATAGAGCAGCGTCGTCGTCCCGCCGGGGCAGGGCCGCTTGCCGTTGCATCCGTCATAGAACGCGGCGGGGGCCATGCGGGCGGCCATCGCCGAATCGGGGCCGAACGCGCTGAACTCTTGGTCGATACTACTCAGCTCGTGATTACACACGACCAATGCGTGGCCGCCGGGCCCGGGGAAGGCCGCCATGCCATCGGCCCGGCCGGGGACCCGGAACCCGTCGCTCATGCGCTCGCCGACCGTCGCGATCACCTTGTAGCTAAACCCTGCGGGCAGGTCGAGCAGCCCCTCGGGATCGGCCAGCAGTTCCCCATGGCCAACCCCCGCGTGCGAACGAAACGCCTCCGAAAAATCCGGGTGCTCCGCGAATATGCGCAACCCGCCGAAGCCGAGACCGACGGCGGCGCCCAAGAAATCGCGTCGTGAAAGAACCATCGCCGTTTTCATCGCGCCGGGCCCTCCTCTCAATCGTCCCCCTTGGGCTTCTCGTAAAGATTCAGGTGAACGTTGGACGGGTCCTGCTTCCAGGCGCCGGGGGCGAGCAGGCCCAGGAAGGGGAGCAAGAAGATGCAGCCGCCGACGATATCGACGATCCCGATCGTGCTCAGCGTGGTCGAAGTCAAGCGGGTGGCGGTTTCATAACCATCCTTGCCGACGACGATGCTTGTCTCCTCGTTCTTCTTGATTTTGTATTGGGTCGGCGTCACGCCCGCGCTCATGCCGTTGATCGAGACCCTCGCCCCCCCGGGTTCGGACGTGACGCTGATCGACTGCATCCTGGGGGCAACGAGTGAGCAGGAGGTCGCATTGATCAGCGCCAGGACCGCAAGCGTCACTATGCCGATATCCCGCGGAATCCGCACGGTCCCGGGGCCTTCCTGGTTCGCCGTCCGGCTGCGAATCAATGTCATCGTTTTCCATCCTCAGGTCAGGTCGATTCAAACCATTTTCAATACGACCCCCAGGTTAATCCAAGGTCATGGTGTTATCCATCGCAATCATCGCTTCCCCGTCCCAAGCAAACCCCGCCACGCCTTTTCAGGTCGGCTCCCGTCCCTCGTCCTCGTAATCGAAATCCGCCTCATCAGCGCGACCCACCTCGATTGCGGCCCGAGAAGAAAACCCGATTACGAGGACGAGAGACGGGAGCCGAGAGCCGATCTTCAACCGGAACGGGGACCCTTTACCGAAGTGGCGTTTATTCTCAAATCTAAATCTCACCCGGATCCTCGGCGGCGCCAGACGGGGGTTTACTTCCGGAGGGGGTGTCGCGTAAAATGGGTATGCTTCGGAATCGTCGCGGGAACGACTTCCAAGGATGTAAGGTGTATCGCACGGTGTCTTCACCCTTTTCACGCACTAGTACACCGAAGCCGAATTACGTGAACCTTTCCCAGATGGGCTGGCCATATAGCGCCATGGGCGTTTCAGGTACGATCCGCCTCCCGCTAACAGTTCAAGAACTCGCGCTTCCTTGTACCAGGCCCATAATCTTGGCTGCTCTGATGACTTGGAGCCTGGGCCTTGCGGCTTGGTCGATGGGGCCGTGGGTTGAATGCGATGCGATCGGCGGGTCCAATTCACGGATGCTCAAGGAGCGGGTCCAGCTGCGGCTGCAAAGCACCGCGCCGATTGATTTGGCGATCATCATGATCGGCGCCAACGACGCCACCTATCGCTACTCTCGCGTCACCTTGGGCGAATACAAACAAAACGTTCTGGAGGCGCTCACGATGCTGCAAGAGGCGGGGGTCACCACGATGGTGGCTGAGATCCTCCCCGTCATCGAGAGCTACAAGAAGCAACAGGAACCCTGGCTGCCCCCTTCCCCCAATAAACTGATCCGCAACTACAACCGCGAGCTGCTGCACGCGGCGGAGGCAACAGCCCAGAAAACCCATTATATCAAGACGTTCGACTATTTTCTGCCGCACGTGAATACGTCTCGTGAAGCCTGGGTCAGGAATCACGCCAACAGCAAACAATCCAAGGACGGCATCCATCCCACCGCCCAGGGCGTTCGTGAGCTCGCGGGGCTCTACACGAACGCGATTGGCGAGTTGGATGTGGACTTAATGGAGGCGCGGATCGTGCTCTTCGGCGATTCAATTACCGTCACGAACTACCTGTCGGCCAGTCAGAGGATGAGAAACCAGCTCATGCTGCAAATCCGCCGTCTCAACAGCCAACGTGAAGCCGAAGCGCAAAAGGTGCCCCCACCCTCCGCTGAAAGCCAACTTCCGGCCCAGTCCAATGAGGCAAAGCAATAAGCCCGAAAAGGAATCGATCTCAAACATATGGCTGAAAGCGCAACCGCCGTCCGACCGGCCCTGAAAGACCTGCCCGACGCGACCGGCCATTTCGGCCAGTTTGGGGGACGCTACGTTCCCGAAACCCTGATGAACGCGCTGGTCGATCTGGAACGGGAATATCACGCGGTCACTCGCGATCCGGAATTCCAGGCCGAGCTGGACGACCTGCTACGTCATTACGTCGGTCGGCCCACGCCGCTCTACGAGGCCAAGCGGCTATCGCGGGCGTTGGGGGTGCGGGCGCGGATTTTCCTCAAGCGCGAGGACCTCTGTCACACTGGCGCCCATAAGATCAATCAGGCGTTGGCCCAGGGGTTGCTCGCCCGGCGGCTGGGCAAGGGGCGCGTGATCGCTGAGACCGGGGCCGGCCAGCACGGCGTGGCCACCGCCACCGCCGCCGCGCTGCTGGACCTCAAGTGTTGCGTCTACATGGGCGAGGAGGACGTTCGGCGCCAGGAGTTGAACGTGTTTCGCATGCGCCTGCTCGGCGCGGAGGTGGTCGGCATCACCAGCGGCTCGCGAACGCTCAAGGACGCCACCAACGAAGCCATGCGCGCGTGGATGGCGACGGTCGAGGACACCCATTACATCATCGGCTCGTGCGTGGGGCCGCATCCCTTCCCCATGATGGTCCGCGATTTCCAATCGGTCATCGGCCGCGAAGCGCGCGGCCAGTGCCTCGAACAGGTCGGTCGATTGCCCGATGCGCTGGTCGCGTGCGTCGGGGGCGGGTCCAATTCCCTGGGCCTGTTCGCGCCCTTCTACGATGATGACGAGGTCAAGATTTATGGCATCGAGGCGGGCGGGGAAGGGTTTCTGAGCGGGCGGCACGCCAGTTCGATCACCAACCACCAGATCGGCGTCTTTCACGGGTCCAAGAGCTACGTGCTGCAAAACGAAGACGGTCAGATTCTGGAGGCCCACAGCATCTCGGCCGGTCTGGACTACCCCGGCGTCGGTCCCGAACACTGCTTTTACGCCGATAGCGGCCGCGCCGCCTATCACATCGTCAATGATAAGGAGGCCCTGGCCGCGACCAGTCAACTGTGCCTGACCGAGGGCATTCTGCCCGCGCTGGAGTCGGCGCACGCCCTGGCCTCCTTGCCGGGCATCATCGAGGAGCTTCCCGCGGGCGCGGTGATCATCCTCGGCCTCTCGGGCCGGGGCGACAAAGACGTCTACAGTATCCGCAAGGCCATGGAAGAGACCTCATGAACCGCATCGACCAGTTGTTCGAGCGCAAGCGCGAGCAAGGCGCCGCGGCCATGATCTTCTACCTGACCGCCGGCTGTCCGGATATGGCCGTGACCGAACGCGTCATCGACGTGCTCGCCGAGGAGGGGGTGGACCTGATCGAGCTGGGCATCCCATTCTCCGACCCCATCGCCGATGGTCCGACCATTCAAGAGGCCTCGCGGGTGGCGCTGGAGGGTGGCGCGACGGTCCGGGGCATCATCGAGCTGGTCGGCCGTGCGCGCCGGCGTCATCCCGAACTGGTCGTGGTCCTATTCGGTGCCTATAATCCGATCTTCCGGATGGGCGATGAGCGGTTCGCCGCCGCCGCCGCCCAGGCCGGGGCCGACGGCATCCTCATCCCCGACTTGCCTCCCGAAGAGGCGCAAGACGTCCGTCGCGCGGCGGGGGCGCACGGGCTTTCGATGGTCTTCCTGGCCGCCCCCACCACCCCGCCCGAACGGATGCGATTGATCGCGGAGGCTTCGACGGGGTTCATCTACTATATCTCGGTCAAGGGGGTGACGGGCGCCCGCGCCGAACTGCCCGCCGACCTCAAGAGCAAGCTCGAGACGCTAAAGTCCGTCACCGATAAGCCGGTGGCCGTCGGCTTCGGGATCGCGGAGCCGGAGCAAGCGCGCGCCGTGGCTTCGATCGCCGATGGCGTGGTCGTTGGGAGCAAACTGGTTCAGATGGTCGGCTCGGAGCCGGGCGCGGCCGTTGATTTCGATCGCCTGCGGGGATTCGTCCGGTCGATGTGTGAAGCGGTCGCTGGCGCGCATGCCGTCTAATTCGGGCGGTCGAAATCGAGTTCGGACCGCAAATCCAGATCCAAGAAAGTAAGAGTCGGCGTGAAACAGAAAACCCTCGTCACGATCATTGGTTCTTCGAGACCGCCCACGACAAACAACGGGAGGGCTCCTGGAGTCCTGGGTATATTGGGGCTGGCCCTTCTCGCGTTTATCGCGGCGCTGCCGATTTGCGCCGCATCCGACCAAAACGCCGACGACGAACCGAGCACGGCGAGACAAGAAGAGGCCGCCTCATCCGATGAGCCAACCACTGACACGGCCGTGGTGAAAAAGGAAGAAGAGGAAGAACAGGATGAGGAGGACGAGCGGGGCGAACAGGACGAGGCGCCCAAACAGGTTTCACTGAAAACCGTTTACAAACCCAAGCCCCAGCAGGTCCGCCTCAAACCGGTTCTCAAAGACGATTCGGAGGAAACCTTGTCCGCGGCTTCGGCCCAATCCGAGGGCAAAGTCGAACCGCCGCAAACGGCGTCCAAACCGGACGAGCCTCCTCGACAAGCCAACCTGGCCGTGATCAAGAAGCCCGACACGAAGCAGGCCCCGTCGCCACCGCCAGAGAAAACGGTCGAGGAGCAAGAAGTGGCGGAGCGGCCGGAGACAACAAAGGTCGCGGAGAAACCAAAAAAGAAGGCCCCGGAAGAGACGATCAATTGGGACCGGTTGCTCAAGGCCCCGGCTTCCGCGTCGATCTTGCGGAGGTTAAACAATTACGTCGTCGAACATCGCGACTCCCCGCGCTTGCCCGAGGCGTTGCTGCGCATCGGCCGGATCAATCTGGAACTGGGCAATCCCGAGGAAGCGCTGATGGCCCTGCGCGCGGCTTCGAGCGTCGCCGTGGACCTCGCGTTGGTTCATCAGGTCGACCGCGGACTGGCCGAGGCCACGACGCGAACGGGCGAATATAAGGCGGCGGTTATCCATTGGGGCAAGGTCGCCGACCGAACCGCGCGGCAAGATGAACGTGTCGAGTCGCTCATCGGAATGGGAATGGCGTTGACCGCCCAAGGCCGGCTCGAGGACGCGCGGGCCATTTGGAGGGGACTGGGCGCCCTTACCGCGCTGCTTGACGGCTCGCGCGCCACCGAACTGCAAGCCGCCACGCTCCTCGGTCAGGCGCTCACGGCGGAGCTGGTCGGGCAGTCCGCCGAGGCGATTAGTCATTTTAACGAACTGTTGTCCCTCTACCCCCGAAGCCCTCAGGCGCGGATCGCGATCAATCGGGTCATCGATCTGAGGGTACCGCTGTTTGAGTAAACGAGGGTCGACACCGAAGTCGCCCCCGGCGGTCCCATGGAAAAGGGGAAGAAATCGTGAGAAGCGAACAGGAACATTGGATCGTCGGCTTCTGTCATTTGATTAACATCGTGCCCCTCTGGGGTCTGCTCATCTGCGGAGGGATCTGGTTTCGTCTGCGCGAGGAGAGCCGTGAGGTTGTCCTCCACGCCCAGCAGGCCATTCTGTTCCATATCATGATGCTTTGCGCGGTGCTGATCTGGAGCCTGGTGCTGATCTTCGTCAAGATTGTGCAGAAGATTTCAGAGCCCTTGGCGCTCGTGATCGACCGAATCAATGATGCGTTCGTTCTGGTCCTCTTTATCGTCTATGCCCTGATCTGCCTTTTCGGTTGCATCCAATGCCTGCAAGGCAGGTCGTTTCGCTATCCCCTGGTCAGGATTCAGCCTTGAAACGCTCACGAACCGCCAAATCAGGTCTCGCGGGACCAAAGGACGTGATTGTCGGCATCGAGGCGGCGACGGATTGCGGGGGGGTGGCGCTTGCGGATGCCGGCGGCCGCCTGATCGCTCATACTTGGCGTGAGAGTCGCCGGCCCGTCTCGACGCGATTGCTCGCCGATCTGGATGACCTGCTCGCGGGGGAAGGCATCCCGTCCACGTCGTTGCGGGCCGTTGCCGTATCGCTGGGGCCGGGTGCGTTCACGGGGCTGAGGGTCGGGCTGGCCCTGGCCAAGACGCTAGCCCAGGGCTGGGGCGTCCGGCTATATGGTTATTCGACCCTTGCGGCCGTCGCGCGCCGCTGGCCGGTGGCGGGCGAGACCGTCGCGGTGCTGCTCGATGCGCGCCGCAGTGAAGTTTATACGGGCATTTATCGCTCCACGGAAGATGGAGCCCCCGCCGAAGTCCTCCGCGAAGACCGCGTCGAAGCGGTTGAGTCCTTTCTCGAGGCCGTCGAAGGGACCTCGCCGGGGCCGCTCCACTTGGCGGGGAGCGGGGCGCTTGTCTATCGAGACCTGATCGCTCGGCGGCTCGGCGACGGGGTCCGTTGGCTCCCCTCTCCCTGGGACGCGCCGGGGGCGGACGCGCTGGCGCTGGCGGGCGCCCATGACTGGCGAGCCGGCAGCCCGGGCCTCGATCCCCTGACGGCCCAGCCCGTCTATCTGCGGCCCAGCGACGCCGAACGGCGTCATGGACCGGTGGCATTCCTGACCTGGAGCGCGGTATGAAAAGCTCGCACGAAGTCGGTGTTGGCCTGGTTATAATAATTGGGATCGCCGCTCTAGTGGTCGTCACGCTGTACCTTGGAGAATGGGATCTGTTCGGCGATCGCGAGACCTATTTCGCGGTCTTCGAACAGGTGCAAAACCTGGAAGTCGGTGCCCCCGTCAAAGTCTCCGGCTTCGAAGTCGGCCAGGTCTCCAGCATCGAATTTATCAGCGGTGACCATCCGGTGCGGGTCGAAATGCGGATCGAGACTGACGCGGTGCTCTACGAGGATTGCGAGGTACAACTGCTGGTCGCCGGCGTGATCGGCGACACGACGATCAATATCGACGCGGGCGGCCCGGACGCGGAAGTTCTGGCGCCGGGCGAGCTGATTGTCGGGATGCCCGGCATCGAGCTGGAAGAGCTGGCCGGCGAGGTCTCCGGCGAGGTCATCAAGACTTCCCAGGAGATCATTCGCGCGCTTGAAGCCGTTAACGTCTACCTGACCGATCCCGAGATACGAGACAACTCCAAGCAAATCCTCTCCAATCTGGCCCAGGTGACCGCCAAGATGGATCGAACCTTGGAGATCGTGAACCAGAACTTCAACCCGATGCTCCAAAAACTGGAACAGAACTCGGACCAGATGTATGAGTTGGTCGCCGAATTGCGCGGGCTGGTTGACCAGGCCAAAGGTGACGTGGCGCGCACCAGCCAATCCATTGAATCGGCGGCGACTGAATGGGGAAAGTCGGCCAACACGCTGACAAGCGAAATCGACTCGATCCGCGGCGACTTCGACAATCTCGCCGGGAAGATCGAACGGACGCTCGACTCCACCGACGAGCAACTGAACCAGAGCGGCGCCCAGCTGCGGCTCGCCCTGAACTCATTGAACGAAATGCTGGGCGAAGTCCGCGCGGGAAAGGGCACGCTGGGCCGGTTGCTGACCGATCCCAGTCCCTTTGAAGAGCTGAGCCAATTGATCAGGGCCCTCAATCAGACCCTCACCGGTAGCCGCGAGCCCACATTCCCACTGAGCGGGGGCGCGGGGGGCCCCGGTCCGTGATCGGCCTCAAGAAGAAATTGAAAGCCCCGCTGATCATCTTCGCGGTGACGCTGGTCGCTTACACCCTGACCACCGGCGGGCACCTCTATTCCCCCGACGAAGAGGTGCTGTTCCGTACAACCGAAGCCCTGGCTTCGGGTCGGGGGCTGGCTATCGAACCGTATGTTCAGGGCTTCGCCACCCGCCCCGGCGTCCGGCCCCGCGCGGACGGGCGGGAGTACCAACAATACGGCGTCGGTCAGCCCCTGTTAGCCGTCCCGCTGGTTTGGATCGGGGAGGGCCTCTCCAGGTTCGGCACCCGCTTTGAATGGCGGCGGATTTACGGCGATCATCCTTACGCGCCGCATCGAACCAGCGGGAAGTCCACGGCGCGGGCCTATGCGACGCGCTGGGCCGTTTCGTGGTTCAATGTCCTCGTCGGGGCCGGGTTGGTGCTGCTGGTTTACGGGCTGTGTCTGGAGATCACGCGTGACCGGACCGCGTCGAAGACAGCAGCTCTGCTCTACGCGCTGGGATCGTTGGCTTGGCCGCACAGCCGCCCGTTCTTTACCGAATCGTGCGCCGCGCTGATGATCGTGTTGGCGTGGTGGGCACTGTTACGCGCCTTGCGCGGTCGGATGACGGCGTGGTGCTTCATCGCGGGGATGGCCGCCGGCTACGCGGTTTTGGTGCGCAACGATTCGCTGTTCGCCTATCCAGGGTTGGCGCTGTTGCTGCTGGGTCCGATCGTGAAGGCCTGCCGGTCGGGAGGGCGCCCAGTCTGGCCCGCCTGGGTGGCCTTTGGGGTCCCGGTCGCCGCGGCCGGGGTGTTCTTGCTCGCGCTGAACACGGTCCTGTTCGGAGGGCCGTTCGCGAGCGGATACTCGGACCAACCCGAAGGCGTGCGGTTTTCAACGCCGATCATGGCAGGCCTATTCGGGTTCCTGTTCAGCGTTGGCAAGGGGATGTTCTTCTTTTCGCCGGCGCTGGCGTTGAGCTTCCTGGGTTGGCGGCCGTTGGGGCTGCTGGGTCGTGAACATGTCAAGGGCCTGCTTTGGGCGTTGGCGCTCACGATCGCCGTGCCCCTGCTCATCCATGCCAAGTGGCAGAACTGGGCGGGGGGCTGGTGCTGGGGTCCGCGCCATATCTTCCTGATCCATCCTTTCCTTGCGGTCCCCATCGCGGCCTGGCTGGCCCGCCCTTGGGGACGCGCGACGCGGATAACGCTCGCCGTCTCCTTCGTGGTGGGCGTCGCCATCCAGCTGCTGGGATCCTCCCAAGACTTCATCCGGTTCCATAACCGGTTTTTCCGCGCGCCCGGCTCGATGGAAGCGTTTCATATTCGTTATGATGATGCCGACCAGGCGTTCTGGAGTCAGTACTATAGCAACTCATTCCGCCGCGAGCCCGCCCCTGACGCCCCTTTCAACCCGTTGCCAATCCTGATCCCACCGGCGCCGATCCAGGATTCACTCTACGTTCCCCAGCGCAGCGTTTGGACGGGTTATCCGAGGATGCTGAAGGATGGTGAGATCGACAATTTCTGGATACGCTTTCTCGCCCGGTACCGCCCGGCCGCGCCTGGGATCCCGCCATGAGCACGAGGATCGTCGGTGGTGAGCGGCGCGGCGCGACGCTGCGGACCCCGCGCGGCGAAAAGACTCGCCCCACCCTGGCCCGGGTCCGCAAATCCCTGTTCACGATCCTGGCGCCCGTGCTGCCCGGTGCCCGCGTTCTGGACGCTTTCGCCGGGTGCGGCGCGCTGGGCCTGGAGGCGCTCAGCCGCGGCGCGCGTGAGGTGGTCTTCGTCGAGAAGTCCCGCAGCGCCCTCGAAGCCCTGCGAGCCAACATCCTGCACTTGGACTGGGACGACCGAGCCACGGTGGAGCAGCGCAATGCGCTCAGTTGGTTCCAAGACCCGGGCGGGGAATCGGCGCCATTCGATTTGATCTTCCTCGATCCGCCCTACAGCCAGGACCTGATCCATCGCTCGCTTGAGTTGCTCGGCGTCCATCACGAGCAGATGCTCGCGCGGGACGGAATCGTCGTCGCCCAGGCGGGCATTCGTGATCGAATCGACGAAACGTACGGCCCCCTGATCCAAGTCCGTTCGCGAGTCTACGGTGAAACTCGCATTGCTTTCCACGAGCTCGCGGACTAGGCTTGGGTCTTGAGGAAATATCTCACACCGGAGAGCAATCCAGCGGATGCGGTTCGTCGCCATCTTGCTTCTTATCCTGGCCGTTATGTTTGGCGGCCATGCGATCTATTATCGCGGGAAAACCGATTCGCTCCTCACCAAGACGCTCAATCAACTGCCCGACAATCCCAAGAGCGCCTATCACCAGTTCAAGACCATCATGAAATACAACAATTTCCTCACGATGGGAAAGGTCGATGGCGCCCATACGGCGTTTCTTGACCGGTTGGAACGTACGATCATCCGTGAGCTAAAACTCTTCCCGCCACCGGCCAGCTCCTTCCAACAGGCCCGCGAAGCCAGTGACGTGCTCGCGACCTACCGCTCGGCGACGGGAAAGGATATCCGCCCCATTCGCGACGGGATCGTTCAGGCGGCCAAGGACGCCATGCCCGTGGTGCGCGACGGCGGCACGCTGAGTGCCTGGCACGCCATGATAGCGTTCTTCCTCACGCTCGAAGAGCAGAGCCAAGTGCCGCCGTCCGTCTTCGATAACTTTGAGGCGTGGATGGTAGTAGTCAAAAAAGAGGAGCAGCGCCCCATGGGCCTGCGTGACGCCATCTCCCATGCCTCGGGCGCTTTCCAAAATGCATTCGCGTCATTGGGACTCTCGTCCCGGGCTCGGGGCGGTCCATACGTCCTGGAGCTGCCCCACACGCTCTCGGACAATCAATTGATCAACGCCGAGAACGAATTCAATTCGGCGTTGGCCGCTCTGATAGCCTTTGAGCGAATGTTCGGGGAGAGCAATCCACGGGAGCTTAACGGGTTGCGGGCCAAGCTGACCTACAACAAGGGGGTTCTGAAGGCCGCGCATCTGCTCGAACGGGGCGATATGGCGCGGACGATGGGGACCGGCTATGTCGCGAATATCATCTTGGGCGAGGGTCATCAAGGGGCGCACCTACCCACGGTCTCGCAGATGTACGGGTCGTTCATCAACGGGGCGATCGGAGACTTTGAAACGGCGATGAGATTCTTCGCCGGCGATGAACTCGATAATCCTGACCTACGCCGCGCCTACAATGCGCTGGCGGCGTGGGGATGGGCCATGTTGGACCAAGCGACCGGGCTCGACCCCGGCGAGCACCGGCGGCTCGCCGGACAGTGGGCGAATGGGATCACCCAACCCGCGGCCCGACAAATCATCGAGGCCATGCAATCCAGCCCCCGCCCCTTGGCTCTCGTCCGGCTTCAGTAAGACTCATAGGTGCCTCTAAAAATTCAGTCCCGGCAGGGACGATTGCTTTCAGCCCGCCGTAGCTTCAGCGAAGGTGGGAAACCAAACCGACCAACCTCAGCCCGCTTCTTCGCCCTCCGCCGGTACGCGCAACGTCCCGACCGTCAGGTTTGAGTCCTGCAGGAAGGTGTCGATGAAGCTCATGATCTCGTCGGCCGTAACCGCCTCGAGTTGACGCAGCCGGCGCTCCAGGTAATACGGATCGCCGCCGATCAGGAAGGACGTGGCTAACTGCTGGGCCAGGCCCAGGTTGGTCTTCAAGGCCCGGATCGCGTCGGCACGCAGGCTCTTCTTGGCGCGCGCCAGCTCATCTTCGCCCAAAGGCTCCCGTGCCAGTTCGGCGACATCGGAACGGATCGCCGCCTCCAACTCCTCCAGCGTGTGTTCGCCCTGCGGCGTTGCGTAGATCATGAACAGGTTGGGTTCGTGGTCGCCGGGGCCGGTAAAGGTGTAGATGTCGGCGGCCAGGCGTTCCTCTTTGACGAACTTCTCGAACCACCGCGCGCTACGCCCCCCCGCCAGCACCTGCATCAACACTTCGGCGGCCACGTCGGCCGGGTCGGGCGCCTGGGGCTTGTGCCAGGCCATGAGTAGCGCCGGCGTGGCGGGCAGCTCCAGGTTGACGCGCCGCTCGCCGCGCTGGGGCGGTTCGGGGACGATCCGCTGATGGCCGGCCTGCTCGTCGGCAGGCGGGATGCGGCCGAACGTCTCGCGCAGCAGCGCGCGGGTGGCCTCGACGTCGAAATCGCCGACCAGCACTCCGACGGCGCGGTCCGGCGTGTAGTGCCGCCGGTAGAACTCGTTGGCGAGACTGGCCTTCAGGTTGATGATGTCGTCTTCCCAACCGATGACCGGGTAAGCGTAGGGATGGGCCTGGTAGGCCGTGGCCATGGTGATCTCCCATAGTTGGCCGACGGGGCTGTTGTCACGCCGCATCCGCCGCTCTTCCATCACGACGTCGCGCTCCTGATAGAACTCGCGCATGACGGGCATCAGCAGCCGGTCGCTCTCCATCCGCGTCCACAGCGGGAGTCGATTGGCGGGCAGGCTGATGAAGTACGTCGTGGCGTCCGAGGAAGTGGTGGCGTTAAGCTGCGCCCCGCCCTCGCGGTTGTAAATCTCATCGAACTCGTCCTTGACGACAAACCGGGCGGCATCCTCCTGGGCCTTTTTCACCTTCTCCTCGAGTGCCGCGAGCTGGGCCTGCATCTCATCGGTGGGGTCGGACGCGCGACGCGCCTCGTTGCGGGCGCGGTCGCGCCGCCAGGCCATCTCCTCGACCCGCCGCAGGGCCTCGCTTTCGCCAACGTGATCCTTCGTCCCGATCTGGCGCGTCCCCTTGAAGGCCATGTGCTCGAACATGTGCGAAACCCCGGTCTGCCCCGGCGTCTCGTCCTTGCCGCCGACGTCGAACCGAATCACCCCCGAGAAAATCGGCGCCCGGCGGTTGGGGTAGAGCAAAAACGTCATCCCGTTGTCGAGCTCCTCGACGACCAGCGGCCCGAGCAGTTCCCACGACTCTTCCCCCTCGGCCCATGCCGCGCCGGCAAGGAGATAGATGACGATCACCGAGACCAGGTTTCTCAGCATCCTTCCGTTTCTCATGTCGCGTTTCCCATCGATCGATTGAGTTTGTGATAGGGTGTCTATCAATTCACGTTTACCCATGAGGATTCTCGAATCCCTCGTGCGTCAAGACTAGGTTCCGGTGCCCCTTTTGTCTAACGCATTCTCAATCCGATACCTCGCCGTATGTGAACCCTACACTCATCACGGTTTGCCGGGCCACAAAGCCTTCGCGCGCCGGCGGCGTCTCGAGTGCGAGAGCTTTGCTTGACTTCACACGGCCGGCTTGGCCATGATCATTGCGCTTCGCAGCCGATCTTCCATAAACGGATGATCCGAATAATGGGTCACCATCCAAATGAACTCCTGAAGGTCGTGGAACGTGATGAATAATTCTAATGAGAAATCATCAGGGGGTGCCCCGTCGTTAACGGCCGCCCCCCGACCCGGTTCCGATATTGGTTTTATCGGCGTCTTTTGCGGGTTGGGGGCGGTTTATGTTGTTTTGATCGCCGCCATGCTGATCGCCGACGCCGGTTTCGTGACGGCCGAGCATTTCAAGGACGCCCTGGCCAGCCGCGAGATTCGTTATGCGATAAAGCTCAGCCTAATCTCGTGCACGTTGACGGCGATCTTCTCGCTGTGGATCGCCGTGCCGATCGGGTATCTATTGTCGCGCTACCGGTTTTGGGGCAAGAACTTCATCGATGCCGTCCTTGATATCCCCATCGTTCTGCCGCCGCTGGTGATCGGTCTCAGCCTGCTGATCCTGATGCAATCGGGCCTGGGGAAGCTCGCCGAGGATGTTTTTCAGGCCGTCGCCTTCAAATTGTTCCATATCCGCACCGGCATCACGTATAAGCTGCCGGCGGTGATCCTGGCGCAGTTCATGGTCGCCTGCGCGTTCGCGGTGCGCACGATGCGGGCGACGTTCGACCAGATCAACGCACGCCAGGAGCAAGTGGCTCTGACGTTGGGGTGCTCGCGGGGGCAGGCGTTTTGGATGGTGATCCTGCCGCAGGCGCGGCGCGGGATGCTGACGGCGGGGACGCTGGCGTGGTCGCGCGCGCTGGGCGAGTTCGGACCGATTCTGGTCTTCGCCGGCGCCACGCGGATGCACACCGAGGTGCTGCCGACGACGATCTTCCTCGAGCTGTCCATCGGCAACATTGAGGCCGCCGTCGCCGTCTCGCTGCTGATGGTGCTGGCGGCGCTGATCGTGTTGATCGTCGTGCGGGTCTTCGGTTATCGTTCGGCGGCGCTGCACTGGGGCGATCCGACATGACCGACCATGCGCCCAGCTCCGATCACGACCCCGCCGTGAGCGTCCGCAAAGCGACCGCCCACGACCTCGCCGCCGCGCGGGTTCTCCTCGAGCAGTATCCCTACAAGCGGGAGCAGCAGACGGCCCAGCGGCTCGATCGCGGGCGGTTGCTCGATTTCTTCATGCGAGATCTGGACACCGGTCTGGGGGGACCCGCTTCGCATTGGATCGCGGAGCAGGGCGGTGAGCCGGTCGCCTTGGCCGGCCTCGCCCCCGATCAATGGCACGGCGAGGTTTACGGACTCAAAATAGGCCAAGTGCGACCCTGGCTCAACACTGTCAACCCCAAAAGCGGCGCGCCGCTGCTCGATGAGGCGCTGGCCGAAGCTCGCCGGCAAGATTACCAGCATCTCTCGGTCCGCGTCGACGGCGCCGATTTTCGCAACTTGCACCTGATGGAGGCCCATGGGTTCCGGCTGATCGACGTCTCGCTCAAGCTGAGCCGCCCGCTGCCGTTGGCGGAGCCAATCGTCGACGAACCGCCGCTAGCGCAAACCAGGGGCCTGCGCGTGGGCATCGCCGAGCCGAGCGACCGTCAATGGATCCGGGCCCTCGGCTCGCGGACCCACGGCGCGACGCATTACCTCAACGACCCCCACCTCCCACGCGAGAAGACCCGCGAACTCTTCGCCCGCTGGCTCGACCGTTGCATCGAGCGCCTCGCCTATCGCATTTACACGCTCACGGACGCCGATGGCCGCGGCCTGGGTTTCGCAACCTACCTGTGCAACCAGGATTTCGCGAAGGCGCTGGGGCGCGAGCCGCTGATCATGGACTTCATCCTGCTCGACCCGGCGCTGCGCGGCCAAGGCGTCGGCCCATGGTTCATGGAACAGACACTGCTGCGAGAATCCGACCAGGGATTCAACTACTGCGAACTCCGCACCTCCGCCCACAATCCCTCGGCCGTGGCGTGTTACGAGAAGCTGGGCTTTTGTCTTTGCGCGAGCGATTTTGTTCTGAGTATCGGACCGTCCTCGCTATTCAACTCCAAAAGATCACCATCCGCATAATTGAGCCGTGACGTTTTATCCAACGCGTTTCTCTATCGCGCATTTGGCAAAGCGTCCTCGCGGGGTGAGGGGAGAAGTTGGAGCAGGACCTCCAGGCCGGACTCGCGGCACAGGTCGATGACCTCGTGGACGCGGCCGTAATCGACCTGCCGGTCGCCGCCGATCATGATCTCCTTGTGACCCCTGGCGGCCAGGTCGAAGAGTTCCAGTTCGAGTTCCTCGCGCACCATCGTCCGGCCCTTGAAGTGCATCTCGCCCTGGACGTTCAGCGTGATGGTGGGGGGCGGATCGCGAGGGAGGGGTTGGTCGGCGGTTTTCGACTCGGGCAGGTTGATGTCCATGACGAACGATTCGTTGCGGATCGTCGTGGCGAGGATGAAGAAGAAGATCAGGTTGAAGATGACATCGAGCATCGGGGCCAGGTTGATGGCCGGTCGGATGCGGCGGCGGCGATGGGCAACGGCGTGGGCCCTCATCCCGGTGCCTCCCGACCCATGGCGCGTTTCATCGGCTTGGCCGGCGGCGGGGAGACTTGTCCATGGGGGACGGCCCCTTCAACCCTCGCGGCCGCTTCGCCGAATATAGGATCGGTGTCGTTGTTGTAGAGGTGTTGGATCACCTCGCCGGTCGCCTCGACCAGCTGGTTGCGTTCGTAGCGGGTGATGATGCTTTCGAGCACCTGAGCGGCCACGAAGGCCGGGATGGCGATCGCGAGGCCCCACAGCGTCGTGACCAACGCCTCCTGGATGCCGATCGAGAGCAGCTTGACCGACTTCTCCTCGGCCACGGCGAAATTGTAAAAGGTGTTCATCATGCCCAGGATCGTCCCCATCAGGCCCAGCAGCGGGGCGATCGTATAGAGCGTTGACAGCGTGTTCAGCCGGTCGCGCATCTCGTCGGCCGCGAAGGCGGCGGCCTCGCTGACCGAGGATTCAAGCTGCTGGCGCTGGGGTTTCTGCGCCGTGAGGTCGAAGTCCTTGAGCGTCAGCCAGACCGCACGCGCCAGCGGGACCTCGAGCCGGCGCAGGTCCATCACGAACTTGCGCCGCGCCAGCACGCCGTCGATGCGCTGGGCCTGCTTGGCGATTTGCGGATCGAGCACCCGCCCCTTGCGCAGCCGGATCAGGCCCTGCAGCACCGCGCCGACCATCAGCAACGAGCAGGGGATCAGCACGAACATCATCGGCCCGCCGTTGAGCACGAATTTTTGGATCAATGTATCCATCATGGTCGGGGTTACTCTCGGTCCAGGGCGGTGGGGCGGGGCTGGGTCAACGGGAGCTCCGCTGATCCTATCCGCGCCGGCGAATCACGGCCCATCTTAAGCATCCGGGCCCCCAAAATGCCACCACGGATCAATGCCGACGGCCTGGGGGGGTGTGATTCAGTTTTGGGAGTAAACGCCGCTTCGATAAAGGAACCCGTTCCGGTGGATGATCGACTCCCGTCTCTCGTCCTCGTAATCGGTCTTCTGCGCGAACAACAATCGAGGGGGAATTCGATGATAAACTCACGATTACGAGGACGAGAGTTGAGAGCCGAGTCTCCAACACGGCCTCCGCGCCATAGCGCTTTGGGGACGGATGGTTCCGCGCCATGCAATTTTTTAATTTACGCCGCGTTACGGATTTTTCAAACCTACTCCCATTATGCTGAGTCCCATCAGTGTCAGTGTCAGTGTCAGTGTCAGTGTCAGTGTCAGTGTCAGTGTCAGTGTCAGTGTCAGTGTCAGTGTCAGTGTCAGTGTCAGTGTCAGTGTCAGTGTCAGTGTCAGTGTCAGTGTCAGTGTCAGTGT
>CAUZJO010000018.1:0-41152 GCA_963580245.1 Candidatus Sumerlaeia bacterium
CTTTGGCAAGGTTTCGGCGGCGACTGACCGCTTTTCTTGCAAAACTATACACTACCCACCAGCGTTTTGATCCCATTGTTGTTGGGCAAGGGGTCTTTTTCAGGATCGACTAGCTATAAGCACGGCGCATATGCCTTCTATGATTACGACGCGGAGCCCATATACGTGGGCCAAACCAAAGAGAAACTGAGTGGCCGCGTCAGTCGCCACCTGACCAACCAGCGAACGGACGCTGTCGCGATGAACGTCCTTGATCCCTTTGAGGTTGCGTACATCGAGGTCTGGCCACTCGACGATATGGTCGAAGGCTTGCCGGATGACAAGAAGCGTCATCTTCTCGATCGGGTTGAGTACACGGTATTCCAGAAGGTACTGGGCGACTCGGCCCTCGGCGCGGTGCTGAACGAAAAGGAGATAACCCCGTGTCCCGAGATTACGCTTCCCCAATCCTATCGGCACAGAATCATCCCAGACTCAATCTACGAACAGCGCAAACATCCCGATGTCCGCATCGCGCGTCGCGCAACAACAATCTCAAATCTTGCTCGCGTCATCAGCGAGCGCGATGTGTCCCCCGGCTTGCGCCGAACCCTCCTGACTCAGGCCAGGAGGCTGGAACGACTTGCCGCCCAACGCGTTAAGGAACTCGGAATTGAAGCATAAGGGATGCACCAACAATAGCATCGCCCACGACCACGATAGGCCCATTGGTTTGGTGGCATTGCGCTTGTTCTTCGGTTCACATCAGGGGATTCTGTTCGGTGGTTTCCGTTTAATTCCCGCCCACGTGATAACCTTCTCTCATGACTTCGGTTCTATAGAGCCCCGCTCCCGCGGTGATGTAGAGGGTTTTGCTGTTTTCGCCCCTTCCAAAGCCGACGTTTGTCGGGAGCACCTCGGTGGGGATATAGCCCAGCTCCTCGCCCTGGGGTGAGTAAATGACGATCCCAAATCGGGACTCGGAACGCACCGCTACGTAGAGGTTGCCATCCACGTCCGGGACCAGACCGTCCGGCCCGTCTTCGGGGGAGTAGTCGACGAGCGTCTCCCTGAACGTGGCGGAGCCGTCGGGGGACAGGTCATAGGCCAGCAGGGCCATGCGTCCCTTATGGGTTTTCGTATCCTCGGGCAGCCGAAAAACTCCTTCGGACCCATTGTCGTGACTGACGACGTACAGGGTCGTCTGGTCCGGCGACATCGCGACGCCATTGGGCTTCCCCACGTCCGTGATGACCCGATGGATCGAACCGTTGGGGTCGATGCGATAGACCGCCATGACGGGTTGCTCGATCGGCTCGTGCCCCAGATACCTGGGGTCGCTGAAGTAGATCCGTCCCTGCTCGTCGATCGTGATGTCGTTCGCGGCGTTGAACGGACGACCTTCATACAGCCCCGCGATGATGGAGCTCTTGCCCGTCTTCATGTCGGTCCGGGTGACGCGACGGCCGCCGAAGTCGGCCCCTTCGGCCACGATCATGTTGCCCTCGGCGTCGAACTTGATGCCGTTGGACATCCCGCTGGGCGAGCGAAAGATGGCGGTCTCGCCCGTCTGGGGGTCGTATCTCCAGATGTGTCCCGCCTCCATGGCACCGTTCTCATCTCGGCATTTCGCGGTAAACGTGATGTCGCTGAAGTAAACCATGCCATCATGACTCACCGCGACCCCCTCGGTCGTGGCACACCCGCCGCCGAATAGTTTTTCCACTCTGGCGCCTGGCGGGATAATGCTCGGATCGCCCACCGGTAGGTCCCCGGCGGCCGTGGCCGCGGGCGGATGGGCCACAACGGCGATAAACATGCACAGCATCGATACCTTTTGAGGGTGGGCCCTTGGACGGTTCATCATTGCTTGACTCAATTCTATCAACCAAGATTCCCTCCAGCATCACCGAGACCAGTCAGGATTTCAAGTGTTTATCGTGGCTGCTCGGCCGCTCGGGAAAGTCGAAAATGGGCGATAAATGGCTTGCCCCCCTGCGACAATCGATGTAGGGTTGTAGGGACTCGGTAACCGGACGCATAGGTCCTCATATCTGGAGCCGAGCGGTCTGTTGCTCCCCGTTTTCGGGCAACAATCTCTTGACTTTCGAAGACCGTTTCTTCTAAAGGTGATCGACGATCAAGGCAAGCTATTTCTAGAGGAATGACCAATCATGATGAGCACGCCAATTAGCGGTATGAAGGATGATACGAAAAACTGGACCGGGGGCGCGCTGCAGGTGGGCGCCGTCCCGGCGGATGCGCCGGCGCCGGCCGGTGTTCGGCGACTTCAGCTCGTCCTGATCAAGCCGAGCAAATACGACGACGAAGGCTACGTGATGCGCTACTTTCGCGGCGTGCTGCCCAGCAACACGCTGGCCGCCATCGCGAGCCTGAGTCGGCAAGTCGCCGATCAAGGCATCCTGGGTGACGTCGAGCTTGCGATTGAGATGATGGACGAGCACGTCCAGAAAATCGACGCCCGCAAGATCGTCTGCAAATATCGCAAGCCGGGGACCCGCGTGGTGGTCGGCCTGTGCGGCGTGCAGACCAACCAGTTCCCCCGGGCGACGGACCTGGCGCGCGAGTTCCATGCCCTGGGCGTGGCGACCATGATCGGCGGCTTTCACGTCTCCGGCGCGATCGCGATGAGCGAAACGGGCATCCCCCCCGAGTGCCAGGCCCTGATCGACGAGGGGATCACGCTCGTCAAGGGCGAGATCGAGGAGGTCTGGGGCGAATTGCTGCGCGACGCGCTTCATGGTCGGCTCAAAACGTACTATGACATCGTTGATCGGCCCGACCTCTCCAAGGCAACGCTGCCGGTGGTGGACCGCAAGCTGATGAAACGGTTCGCCTACCCGTACATGGGGACGATCGACGCGGGCCGCGGCTGTCCGTTCAATTGCAGCTTTTGCACGATCATTAACGTCCAGGGACGCAAGATGCGGCACCGCCTCGCCAAGCAGATCAAGGAGCAAATCCGAGGGAACCTCAAGCACAAGATCGACTACTACTTCTTCACCGACGATAACTTCTCGCGCAACAAGAACTGGGAGGGGATCTTCGACGCGCTGATTGAGCTGCGCGAGGAGGAGGGGATCAAGGACTTCCAGTTCATGATGCAGATCGACACGATCGCCTACAAAATCAAGAACTTCATGTCCAAGGCGATCCGCGCCGGTTGCACGCAGGTCTTCATCGGCATGGAGACGATCAACCCCGATAACATCCAGGCCTCGGGCAAGACGCAAAACCGCGTCGAAGATTACCGCAACATGATCGATCTGTGGCACGCCCACGGGGTGGCTTGCCACGTCGGCTACATCATCGGTTTCCCGGCCGATACGGTCGAAAGCGTCCGCGACGACGTGCGCCGGCTGCGCGATGAGATCGGTGTCGACCAGGCGTCCTTCTTCATCCTGACTCCGCTGCCCGGCTCTCGCGACCACAGCGATATGGCCCGGCGCGGCGACTGGATGGACGAGGACTATAACCGGTTTGACAGCTTCCATGTGGTCAGCAACCATTCCCGGATGGGCCACGAGGAGTGGTTTGGCGCTTATCAAGAGGCGTGGCGCAATTTCTATGACGTGGAATCGATGAAGGCGACCCTCGCCCGCTCCAACGCTCGAACGTACTGGGGCCTGTTCAAGAACTTCATTTGGTACAAGTACTCGGTGATGATCGAGCAGACCCATCCGATGATTTGCGGGTTCTTCCGGTTCAAGGACCGCACCCAACGCAGGCCCGGCTTCGAGGTTGAGCCGCTCTGGCCCCACGCCCGCCGCCGCGCCGGGGAGTTGCTGGGTTGGGCGCGCGGGTGCGTCAGTTTGTATTTTGAAATGCAGGAAGTCTGGCTGGCCACGCGCGGTAACGACCAGATCCAGGAGAACCTGGCCGACCTGCGGCGCCGTTACGACGACGTGGTCGCGTGGATCAGCGAGTCCACCAGCCGGATGAATGAAACGATGCGGGCCCAGATCGCGGAAATCTGCGCGGAGACCGACAAGGCCTTTCAACGGGTCCAGCAAATGGGCCGGCTCGTGGCCGACGATCTCATCGAGAGGCTCCAAGAACTTCGCGCGCACCTGTCAAGTGCTCAGCCCGAGCTGGCTGAACGGCTTCAGCAGCTTCAGGCCCGCGTCGCGAGTCTCGCGCCCCAGCGCCGGCTTAGCCTGCGGCTCAACCCCCTGGCCGTCAGGACCTTCAGCCGCGAACAGCTCAATCAATATTGGCGCCAGACGTGGAATAACCTACATCACGGGCGCGTTCACCGCATCAACCCGTTCAAGCTCGGAATCAACTTTCTGCGCGACGCGAAGTTGTGTGCGAGGTTTAATTTCGAGATGGTGACCGGTTATCACCGTTAAGCCGGGAGCCGCTGAGGTCCTCCATAAGACCGTGACTACTCAAGATTCGCGTGTCTCTTGAACATCTCGTCCGAAGTCAATTGTTGGTCCCGCATCAGAAGCACGATCATCGCGTCGCAAAGCACAAACAACGTCTGCTCGAATAGCGAACCCATGGGCTGAATCGATTCGATCGCGCCGGGGGCGTCCTTCGCCTTGGTCGAGGGGGCGGGGACCTGGAGGATGCAGTCGGCCAACTCGCCGATCGGCGAGCCTGGATCGATCGTCAGCAGCAGAATGCGCACGCCGATCTTCTTGGCTTTGCTGGCCATCGCCAGCAGACTCTCGGTGCGCCCCGAACCCGAGCCGATCACCAGCAAGTCGCCCTTTGCGGTGGACGGTGTCGTGACCTCGCCCACCACATGCGCATCTTTCCCCAGATGCATGAGGCGCATGGCGAACCCTCTGATCCCCAGAGCGCTACGGCCGGCGCCGGCGAGAAATATCCTCGGGGCGTCCGTGAGTTCCCTGACCGCCCCCTCCAGGGCGTCAACCCGGACCGCCCGCAAACAAGCCCCGATCTCATCCGCAACGGCCGTGATGACCTGTTCAGTTTCGCTCATGGCTCGCTTTCCTCAGTTCATCCATCATCTTCGCCGCAGCCTCGCCTCGGGACGGCTGGGAGATAATCCCGCCGCCGACCACGACGATGTCCGCCCCGGTCAAGACGGTTTCCCGCACGTGTTCCAATTTGATGCCCCCCGCGATGGCCAATAGGCCCTTCACGCTTTCGCGCATGACGCGCAGATTCGTCGTCTGAAGCTCGCCCTCTTTTTGGCGATCGTACGCGGTGTGCAGACAGAACACGTGCACGCCGAATCGTTCCAACTCAGCCGCGCGCCCCAGCGGGTCCGGCGTGTTGATCAGATCGATCATGATCCGCCCCTCATGGGTCGAGGCGGCTTCGAGGGCGCCGCGTATCGTTTGGTCATCCGCCAGGGCGAGAACCGTCACGATATCCGCCCCGCGGCGAAACGCGCTTTCCGCTTCCATCCGGCCGGCATCCATGATCTTCGTATCCGCTAGGTAGAGCTTGTCCGGATACTTGGACTTGAGCGCCTCCAAGGCGCTGAGGCCCTCTTCGATGATCAAGGGCGTGCCGATCTCGATGATATCGCAATGTGGGTGGACTTCTTCCAGGATTTGCAACGCGGCGGTCGTATCAAGCGTATCAACCGCTAGTTGAAGATAGGGCCCTGATTCTCTTTCTAGGGATCGATCCATTGTGTCACGGTCCAAACCTTCGAGACTCCCCGCGCGTCCCAATCGAGCACATGCGTCCGCTGGATGGGTGATCATCCCCCCCCTCGGACCTGAAATGCAAGGGGCGAACCTCCAAAGGAGTCCGGCAAGGGAGTCCGCCAGGGGCGGATCCCGGGCCTCGAATGCCGAGGGACCCCGCCTCGCGGTAGTATAGGTGGAGGAGTCGGCCACGCGGGAGACCCGGTAGATCGAGAAGCGGAATCAGCCCCTTGGGTACGAATTCCACGGCCCGTCGGGGCCGCATTAGGCATCCCGATTCCGGTATTCTGTCTTGATTATCGTGCAACCGGTCGCTCGGAGGGGATGGCGACCAAGAGGAAATAGAAACGTGGGCGGGAACGGAGCGGACAAAGAGTCGCTGGCATTCACGGGCCAAAACGCCTTCGAGCGTCAGCCTCGCCCCAATTGGGCGTCGATTCACCCAGGAGCCACCAGGCTGACCACCTCCAACATCCTCGTGGCGAGTGCCCGTGATGCCTCATCACACCGACGGGAATGAACGCGAAGGGACGGAAAATCACATTCCAAATGAACCCCGGCGCCTTCTGCCGCGGCCCTGATCGAATCCAGTGCGAGCTTAGGCGAAATGGGGCCAATCGTTGATCAGTCGGCCAAGGTGGGACGGCCGCTGGGTCCTACCAGCGGTCCCCACCGCCTCCGCCACCACCACGGTCGGCACGCGGACGAGCCTCATTGACCTTCACCGGACGGCCCCGGAGATCGGTCCCATCCAGGGCCTCGATCGCGGATTTTGCCTCTTCGTCGTTGTCCATCTCGACGAAACCGTACCCCCGGGACTTATCCGTAAACTTGTCACGGATAATGGCTGCGGAGGCAACCTCCCCATGCTCCCCAAAGGCCTGGCGCAGGTCGTCTTCGCTGGCCTGGAAGGAAAGGTTTCCAACGTAAATATTCATTATGCTCCATCCTCAATTCAGATCGCTCAGAGATACGCACAATCTCTGAATGTCGATGATGATCTCACCACAAAACGCCGTCACGCGCGGATTAAAAATGGGATCGTCGGGCGGGATCGTGCAGCATTCGATCTAGGAAGTCAAACGATATATGAAAGGAAACATGGATTAAATCTCCTCGCCGGCGCATGTTGAGTCCTCCCCTCACCGTGGTCGGCCTGCTCGGGGCCGGAGCCGCCGATCGGTGCTTCGTTCGGCGTCAAACCACCGGTGGGGTAGGGCATTCGAATGGCCGGGATGGGCAAGAAAATGGCTGAAAAGGTCCCCAAGGCGATCGCCGGGCGGTTCCCCCTGTTCAGGGCCGATTTTTACCAACGACGTTTCGGTTGGCTGATGGCCGCGATGTTTGTCGCCGGACCGATCCTGCTGCTGCTGAGCGCGACCACGGGCGCCGGCGGAGACCTGATCGTCGGCGACGCGCGCGACACCTTCGAGTACGCGCGCGCGCTGGCGGTCGAGGGGCGGTTCCCCGAGCGGCATATCCGCTATCCCTGCGGCCCGGCCATGATCGGCGCGCTGGGTTATTTCCCCTCCGTCCTGGTCAACCGGCTGGCGAGCCACCTCGGATGGACCTCTCCTGATTCGCTACGCGACGGATGGGCATTGGTCCATCAGTTCAGTTATTGCCTCCCGTTCATCCTGCTGGCGGCCTGGGCCTTGCGGCTGAATCTGCTGATGCTGCGCCACCTCGGCCTGCCCGATTCCACCATCAAGCCCGTCCTGCTGTTCTGGGTCGCCGGAACCAACATCGGCTATTACGTCTTCAAGGAACCGGCGATGAGCGAGGCGAGCACCTATTGCTCCCTCTCGCTTTACTATTTCCTGTTGCTCAAGCACTTCTGCCCCCGCGCGGGCAAGGCGTCCCCGTCCTCTCCGGCCTCCTCGGGCGCCCCCGTCGCCACCCGGCACTGGTTCCAGATCGGCCTGGCCCTCGGGCTGGCGGGCATCATGCGCCAGCAGAACATCTTGCACGGCCTGGCCATTCCGATCCTGGCCGCCCAGGCCGCCGCGCGTCATTTGCCGACCGATCGCCGCGGAGGCGTCCTGCTCTGGCTGCGCGGGGTGGCCACGGTTGCCGGCGTCAGCGGCCTGGTGTTTCTGATCCCCTACGCGGTCTGGGCGGCCTCCGAGGGTGACTTGAGACTCTACTCATACCGGGGCGAGCGGTTCGATTTCCTCCACCCTCACCTCATCGCGACGCTCTTCTCTCCGCTCGATCACGGGCTGTTCGTCTGGACGCCCATCTATTTGCTCGCCGCCTGCGGCCTTGTTCCGTTCTTAAGGAGGCGGCCGCGCCTGATCGCGCCGCTGCTGGTCCCCGTCGTGTTGCAGTATATCTTGATCTCCTCGTGGTGGGCTTACTCCTTCGGCTCCAGTGTCGGCCACCGCGGGTTTTTCACCATCCTGCCGATTCTATTGCTCGGGTTGGCCTCGCTGTTCGACGCGATGGCCACGCGGGGCCGGGCGATGCTCATGACCGCCGCCCTTTTCATTTTGACCTGCCTCAATCTTCTGTTACTCTTATTAATAAGTGCGCAAATTGTTCCCGTATGACGAAATGAGCCACTCTGAGGCAGGGATGATGAAGGGAAACCGACACAATGGAAACTTCACCTCCCACCACTTCCACCATCGACGCCGCCCGTCAGTTCGACATGCTGCGCGACTGCCTCTTCCGGGTCGGCCGGGTGATGGAAAACGTCGAGGACCTGGACCAACTGCTGCTCACGATCATTGAGGAGTGTAAAACACTGCTCAACTGCGAATCGGCCAGCATCGCGCTCCACGACCCCGAGAAGGGCGACCTCGCGTTCACCGTGGCATCCGGCGGTTCGGACAAGATCAAACAGTGGCGGATGGCGATGGGACAGGGGATCGTCGGCCAGGTCGCGGTCAATCGCGAACCGATCATCTCCAATGACCCGCGCGGCGACAAGCGTTGGTTCACCGGCGTGGACGAGTCCACGGGCTTTGTCAGCCGCAATCTGGCCGCCGCCCCCATCACCCGCAACGAGGAACTGATCGGGGTCCTGGAAGTCCTGAACCGCCCCGGCGAGGAGGGGTTCGGCGAGGATGATCTGATCCTGCTGCAAATCTTCGCCGATCACGTCGGCATTGCGCTGGAGACCGAACGGCTGATCCAGGCCAAACAACAAAGCGAGCGGCTGGCCACGTTCGGCGTGGCACTGGCCGATATCGGTCACAACGTCAAGAACATCCTGATGCGCCTGCAATTTCCGACCAAGCTAATCGAACAGGCCGCGGACAACGGAGACTGGAAACTGTTTCGCGGGGCGTGGCCGACGTTGCAGCGCGCCACCGACGAGATCAGCTCGCTGGTTCACGATATGCTCAACTACTCCAGAGCCCACGAGCCCGAGACGTGCGAGACCGACGTGATCGGCCTGCTCGATGAGATCGTCGAGTCCTATCGACCCAATGCCCAATCGAAGAGCGTAGTGCTGGAAACCCAGTGGGAGACGCCTGCGCTGACGTGGCCGCTGGACCCCAAGGTGCTCAAGTACGGCCTGACCAACCTGGTCGGCAACGCCATCGAAGCGATCGCTGAGCACGGCGGCGCCAAGGTCACGGTGGGGGTCCAGCTCAAGAAAGACGGTGATGAGATGCACATCTCGATCGCCGACGACGGCCCCGGAATGCCCCCCGAGATTCAGAAGAGGGTGTTCGACCCCTTCTTCAGCACGAAGAAGTCGAAGGGCACGGGGCTCGGTCTGGCCAACGTCAAAAAAGGGGTCGAGGAACACGGGGGCCGCGTCTTGCTCGAGACCGAGCCGCGGGTCGGCTCCACGTTTACGCTGGTTTTTCCCAAGACCCCTTAGGGATCGTCGGGCACGGAGCCTGATTCAAGTCCCGCTCCCCATCTCACAAACTCCAATTTCTGAATCTCACCCCGCTCGATACGCCTGAAACGGTCGAACGATGGCTTGGCGGTGAAATAATATCGGATCGACGAACCGGCCGAAGAAATGGTTTAAAAATGGGCCGGCTTCATGACTCTTTAGGGACCGATAGTTCGCTTCAAGAAGGACGCTGAGTCGGGTTGTCGTCGGTCGGGGCGCGATGGGCGATGTGGACCCAGGTGTGAACGTGCGGCGATCCTCGGAAATACCAGACAAAGGCCGGACCTTCCACGCGCCAGCGATCCCAAACCCCGTCGGTGCCGATATCGCCTTCCTTGTAGTAAGAGATTCTCAGGCTGTCAAAGCCCCCGTTCTTCTCGATACACTCGATGGCTTCATCGACATCAGACTGGCGGAACATGGCCAGCAGGCTCCGCATGACCTCCTGCAAGTGTTGCTTCTGATCGGGAGAGAGTTCAGAAGCTGATAGCCCCGGCAGGTCCGCGTTGAATCCGCGCAAGATGATCGTGTCCTCATTGTCCGGCGGTGCCTGATCGAGCAGAGCCGTCTTGCGTTGCTTGCCGTCAAGGGATTCAAAGACTTGGTTGGCAAGCCTCCCCTGGTGCCACCAGACGTTGCCCGGATGATCGGGCGCTTCGTTGAACTTGGTGGCATGGCCGTAGAAGATGGGGCCGCCGAAAGCCACATTGTCCACCGAGTTGCCGTCGGCCCGAATCGTCAGGTGGCGCCCCGTCATGACCCACTCGAATTTCTCTTCGCCCGGCCTGCCGAAGATCGCGCACGTATAATTCCCAAGCCCGCCTGCATCGTCCTTCATCTGTCTCTGGAAACGCTCATATCCATCTTCGGAAACAACACCGCTGAGGATATGGCGGATCAATTCTTGTTGATCCGGCGTGTAAAGCGTTCCGACGGCTCCGATCTCCGGATCGACGACGTTCCAGTTGTTGGCGATTTTAAGACGCAATCGGTGGTCGAAAGGAAAGTGCATGACCTTGAGCTGCTCGGACGAGAGGCTATCGTAAAGGAGCTTCACAAAGGTTTCAGCCGGCTCTTGGGCTTTGGCCATCGCGGATGCACCGGCCGCAAGTTCGTTTGCCGGGGCCGCGGCGATGGCTGAACCGGCCACGGCCGCGGCGAGTGTTCCACCAACCGTTCTTATGAAATCTCGACGATTGATCTCGCCGCAAGCGGCGCGCCGGTCGGTCTTGATGGTCAGATTCGGCTCGCTCATGATCAACACCCCCGCTTCAGTTAGTATGACGTCATTCTATCGCCCAGCCCACCGATCAGTCCATAAGAACCTGCCCGCTTTTGGGGTGAAAATGGACCTCGATTTCCCCGGTCCTGGGGCCGCGACTCATTTATCGAAGCTTTGGACGATCGTCGAGATCCAGCGTTCTTCACTGATGAATCCTTCACCCCAGCCGTCCCACTTGTCGGGCAGGCCCTCATCATGGATTTGCTCCAGTGACATGCCCTCCTCAAGACGCTTCTTCACGAATTCCGTCGTCTCTCCGAGCATGGCGTGAAACGCCTTGAGATCGTCGAGCGTCCCCAAGGGACCGTGCCCCGGAATGATCTTGGCGTCCGGCGGCAGCTCTTTGAGCACTTCGCCCACGTTCTTCGCGTAGCCCGCCACGTCACCGCCGCGCTTCAGATCGACGAATGGAAACCGGCCGTTGAAGAAGTGGTCGCCCATGTGGACCACGTGGGATCGAGTGAAAAAGATCACGCTGTCGGTGTCGGTGTGGCCGTTTGGAAAATGAATCGCGCGGATTTCCTCGCCGTTGAAATGGACCGAAAGGGCTTCGTCGAAGGTGATCACCGGCAACCCTTCCTTCACCATTGGGGAATCACTTCCCGCAAGGCGCTTGCGTACGTTGGCGTGAGCGATGATCGACGCTTCGCGGCCGAACTCAGGGTTCCCGCCAACGTGGTCGCCGTGGAAATGGGTGTTGAGGACGAACTTGAGTTTACCCTCGCCCAACTTCTTCAACGCCGCGCGAATTTTTTCGGCCAACGGGGCGAACTGATCGTCGACGAGCAGGACACCGTCGGCCCCGGCTGAGACGCCAATATTGCCGCCCTTTCCCTCGATCATGTAAACATTCTCCGACACATGTGTCGTTTTGATCTCGACCTCGGAAAAATCCCGTTGCGCCGCCGTGTCGCTCGCCCACGGAACCTGCGTCGCAATGATCGCAAATGCGATTAGCCGTTTCATCTTCGCGCCTCCACTCGAACCCCGAATCAAGGGAACTCTCGCGCGCCGCGCGCCCCCTAGCCAATCCAACTCACGCGCGGAAACGAGATAGCTCAACCGGGATTCTCCGCTTGAATCCTCGCTGATGCTTCTGTCAGATGCCAACATCGGCAAATCATGGCCGCCGCGCCGCTATCAGTCCAGATCAGATATTGAATGCAACAAGGGGAAAAGGCAAGTGGACGGCGACACCTTCTTACACCCGAATCGCCCCCGTCGGCGTGATAGAGGCCTCGGGTCCCGCGCCCGGAATCCACCACGGCCGGGTCTCCCAAGCCTCCCTCCGGACCAGAACTCACCCCCATTACGTCACCTTCTGCATTCCCATTTTTGAATGACACCGGGGAACGCGGCGGCGACTCGATTAGTGGTTTCAATCAGGCGTGGCTGTGTTAAAATACCTCGAATGTGCGTTTGAGTCAGTCATCAAGGTTCTGATGGTATTCGTGAACAAACCGACGCTCCTAGTCATAGACGATGAGTCCAACCTTCTGCGGTTTTTCGAGTACACAATCAAGAACTTGGGGTTTGAGGTGGTCACCGGGGAGTCGGCGGCGGATTTTCGGCGGCTGATTCGCCAGCGCGAGTATGACAGCGTGCTGCTGGACCTGATGCTGCCCGACGGCAACGGACTGGACCTGCTCGAAGAGGCCCGGCAGATCTATCCGGAACTGCCGATCATCATGATCACGGCCTACGGGTCGATCGACCGGGCCGTCAAGGCGATCAAGCTGGGCGCCTACGAGTTCCTGCCCAAGCCCATCGACGTGGAGAACCTCAACACGATCATCCGCAACGCGGTCGAGCAGTATCAGTTGCGCCGCGAGGTCCGCACGCTGCGCCGCCAACTGGAGCCGCCCCGGGAGTTTCAAGGGATGGTCGGCAGCAGCCAGGTCATGCTCGATATGTACAGCATGATCGAGACGGTCGCTCCGACCTCGGCCACGGTGCTGATCACCGGCGAGAGCGGCACCGGCAAGGAGCTGGTCGCCCGCGCGATCCACGACCTGTCGGGCCGGCCCGCGGAGCGATTCATCGCGATCAATTGCGCCGCGATCCCCCACGACCTGCTCGAGAACGAGCTTTTCGGGCATGAGAAGGGCTCGTTCACGGGGGCGAGCGGCCGTTACGCGGGGTGTTTCGAGCGCGCGCACAAGGGGACGCTGTTCCTGGACGAGATCTGCGAGATGGACCTGGGGCTTCAGGCCAAGCTGCTCAGGCTGATCCAGGAGAAGGTCTTTTATCGCGTGGGCGGGACCGAACCCATCCGCGTAGACGTGCGCACCGTGACCGCCACCAACCAGGACCCCGAGGCGGCGGTGCGCGAGAACCGCTTCCGCGAGGATCTGTATTACCGGCTCAACGTGGTGCCGATGCGTCTGCCCGCCCTGCGCGAGCGGCGCGAGGACATCAGCCCGATCGCCAACAAATACCTCATCGAGTTCTCCCAGAATTACGGCCGCAAGTTCCAGGGCTTCGATCTGGAGGCGCTGGCGGTGCTCGAGAGCTATCCATGGCGAGGCAACGTGCGCGAATTGCGCAACGTGATCGAGCAAATCGTTGTTTTCGGCGAAGGCGAACGGGTCACGCTCGGCATGCTCCCGGCGCAGGTGCGCGACTTCAAGCCCGGGCCCACCGCCCAGCGCGGCGGCGAGGGGGTCGGGACCGAAGAGACGGCCCCCGGTCCATTCACCGGCCCGGCTTCCATCCAACCCTTCTGGCAGGTCGAGCGCGATCAAATCCAGCGGGCGCTTGACACGTGCGGCGGCAACGTGCAGGAAGTGGCCCGCCGACTCGAGTTGTCGCCGGCCACGCTCTATCGAAAGATCGAGAAATATGGCCTGGTTAAGTGACGCGCGGGCGAGCGTCGTCGGCGCCGGCCGGGATGCAAGATGACCAACGCCGCATTGACAGAACTCGTCGAGCCGCGGACCTCCCCCGATAAACCGCCCGAGATCGGAGATTACGTCGGGCCCGAGATGGGGCGCGCGGAGTTTCTGGACCGGGGCAAGGTCTACCGCGGAGACCTGTGCGACTGGCTGAGCGAGCATAACCACCTGCGGCGCAGTCTGTCCGTTATTCATCGATTCACGCGAGCCCACGATCAGCTCATCGCCGCCGTCCACGCGCGGGTGGTCCACCAATGGGAGGGCGGGGGTCACGGTCATCCGCCGAGGATCTGCGTGGTGGCCCTGGGCGGATTCGGACGCCGAGAGCTGGTGCTGCACTCCGACGTTGACCTGATGGTGCTGATGGAGAAAGCCACGGGTGAGACGGAGCGGTTCGTCAGGGTGATGATGCTGGATCTGATCGACCTGCGTTTGGATTTGGGTCACGTTGCGCGCACGCCCGCCGATTGCGTGGCGAAGATCGGAAGCGATCTGGAATCGGCAACCGCCATGACCGAGAGCCACTACATCGCCGGCAGCCGCACCCTGTTCAATCATTATTTCGACGCTTACAAGGCCGCCATGCGCGGCGGTGGCCGGCGCTGGTTTTTGCGGGCCATTTATGGGCAGAACCAGGAGCGTCGCAAGAAGTACGAATCGACCGTCTTTTTGCTCGAACCCGACCTCAAGGACGGGATCGGCGGCCTGCGCGACGTGCATGGGGTCCAGTGGACGCTGTTTGCCCACGGCGGCAGCACCGACCTGCGCCAGTTACTCGAATACGCGGATTTCAAGGAGGACGACTTGCGCCATTACCGCGACGCGATCGCCATGGTGCACGTCGTGCGCAACGAACTCCACATCCTCGCGGGCGCGCAGAACGACCAGCTCATTTTCGACCTTCAGCCGGGCGTGGCCGAGCGGCTGGGTTACGAGCCGAGGCAGCACCGATCGGCGGCCGAGGTCTTCATGGGGGCCTATTATCGCCACGCACGGGTCGTCGAACGGATGTCTCAGCGCGCGATCGGCGCGCTGGCGCGGCGCGAACGCTCGATGCTGGGCGGCCTGGTCGGAACGTTGCACCGCCGCAAGCTCGATCCGCACCTGACCGTTCAGGACAACATCCTCTTCGTCAACGATGGGCAGACTGATTACTTCAAGCAGGACCCCCGCCGGATCATGGGCCTGTTCGAGCGGGCCGTGCGCGGGGGCTATCGGATCGGCCATCGCACGCTGGACCGCCTGACTCGGATCAGCCACAAGCTGGGTCCCGCCTTCCGGCTCGAACCGGCCAACGGCGAGTCGTTTAAGCGCCTGCTCAGAGGCCCCTGGAACGTGGCCAACATCCTGGCCGATATGCACGAGTGCGGCATCCTTGGCAAGTTGATCCCGGAATTCGAGCGGCTGCGCCACATGGTGCGCATCGACTACTATCACCATTACACGGTGGACGAGCATTCGCTGCGGGCCATGATGATGGCCGAGGACCTGCTGCGCCACGGGCCGAGCAACCGGCCGCTCGAGGCGCGGATCGCTTCGGAGATCATGCGCTGGAATTTGCTCAACCTCGCGCTGTTGCTTCACGACGTTGGGAAAGGCTACGGCTCGGGTCACGCCTTGCGCGGCGGTCAGCTCGCCCAGCGCATCGGCGACCGGCTGGGAATGCCTCGCGAGGACATCGAAACGGTCCGCTTCTTGGTCCTTTCCCATCTCAAGCTCACGCATGCCTCCCAACGGCGCGATTTCTCCGATCCGGCCGTGGCCGACGCGTTGGCCCGCGAGATTCGTTCCCTCGAACGACTGAAAATGCTTTACGTGCACACGGTTTGCGACCTCAAGGCCGTCAGCCCCGATGCCTGGAACGACTGGAAGGGCCAACTCCTGGCCGAGTGCTATCAGCGGACCGCGGCGATTCTGAGCGGGACCCACCCCGATTCGATCCGGCCCAAGCCCGACCTCGAACTTCTCAAGCGGGAGGTTTTGCGCGCGCTTGCCGACCAAGCGAGAAGGAACCGAACGAAATGGCGTCTCGATCAAGCATTTGAGGAGGACCTTGATGTCTTCCTCCAAAACCTCACGGAGCGCTATATACAGCACACCGCGCCCGCGGCCATCGCGCACCACTTCGAGCTGCGCCGCGCGTTGACGCCCGAGAACCTGGTCGCGTGGGAATTGCAGCCGTACCGGGGGGCGGGTTACTGCGAGCTCGATATCTGCGCCATCGACCTGCCGGGCCTGTTCAGCAGTATCTGCGGGGCGTTGATGGCCAAGGGGATCAACATCTGGGGGGCGCATATCTTCTCGACCAGCGACGGCTACGCCATCAATCAAATCCAGGTCACTGATCTCGAGAACAAGCCCCTGCCGGCCGGCCTGCGCATCGAGCGTTTGCGCCAAGACCTCAACCAGGTGCTGAAGGGCGAAAAGACCATTGATCAGCTTATCGAGAAACACCAGGCGCGGCGTCCTCGACGTCTTAAGGCCAAGGCGCCCTACCCCACAAGCGTCCACTTCGACAACACCTCTTCGCAACTCCACACGCTGCTCGAATTCCGCAGCAGCGACCGCCCCGGGCTGCTCTTCGACATTACGCGCGCGATCCGCCAGTGCGGGCTCGATATCCACCGGGCCAATATCAACACCGAGGCCTACGGCGTGGTTGACGTATTCAACGTCACCGATTTGGAATACAATAAGATTCATGATTCGACGGCGCGAAAAAAGATCGAACAGACGATAACCGAAGCGATTGACGGCAGTCATTAGCCGAGAAAAAGATCCCCCTCATGCCTACCCATGGAATGAACTCGTCATCGGGCTCCGAACGCCGATTCCCTAGCCGCCGCGGGCGAAGCTCTTTTGCGCGGCGAAGAGGACGTTGCGTCCTGACGGGAGAGAGGGCCGGACCTCATGAAAGCTGAGCAGGCTGGCGCCGCGAACCGTGGCCGGGTGGTCATCTTCGACGACGAGGTCGCGATGGGCCGCATCCTCGTCAAGACCCTGGGTTTGGAGGGGTTCGAGGCCAAGGCCTTCACCAATCCGGTCGAGGGCCTGAACGCCTTGGGCCAGTTGCAGCCCGACGTGCTCTTGACCGATATGCGCATGCCGGGGCTGGACGGGATGGCCGTCCTGGACCGCGTGCGAAAGGAATACCCCGACGTCCCGGTGCTCCTGCTGACCGCCTACGGGACGGTGGAGGGGGCCGTCGCCGCCATGCAGGCGGGCGCTTATAACTACATCACCAAACCCTTTGACCAGTCCAACCTCCTCGCCCAGATCAACCGGGCCATCGATCATCGCCGGATGGCGCAGGAGAACGCCCGGCTCAGCGAGAGGTTCTCCCATCGCGATCAGGGGCGGCAGATTCTGGGCGAGTCGCGGGCGATCCGGCACGTTCGCGAGATGATCGCGCGCGCGGCGCCCACGGACTCCTCGGTTTTGCTCACCGGGCCCAGCGGCGTCGGCAAGGAACTGGCGGCCTCGGCCATCCACAATCAGAGCGGGCGCGCGGGCGGCCGGTTTGTCGCCATCAACTGTCCCTCGATCCCACAGACGCTGATCGAGAGCGAAATGTTCGGTTACGAGCGCGGGGCGTTTACCGGTGCCGACCGCTCGAAGATGGGCCTGGTCGAGCTGGCGCAGGGGGGGACGCTGTTCCTCGACGAGGTCGCCGAGCTGCCCATCGAGATGCAGGTCAAGCTGCTGCGGGTGATTCAGGAGCGTGAGCTCCAGCGCGTGGGCGGGCTGCGCCAAATCCCGGTCGACCTGCGTCTGATCGCCGCGACCAACCGAGACTTGGTTCAGGAACTGAAGGGGGGTCGCTTCCGAGAAGACCTCTATTTCCGTCTCAACGTGATTCAGATCGAACTGCCCTCCCTAAAAGAACGGCCCGAAGACATCCCCCTGCTGGTCCACCATTTCGTCGAGCACCTCGGCCGGCGGATTATGAAACGGCCCGGCATGCGATTGACCGAAGAGGCGATGGAGGTGCTAATGGCCTATGATTGGCCAGGCAACGTGCGTGAGTTGGAGAACGTCATCGAGAGGGCCTATGTCCTCTCCACCGGACCGGAGATCGTGCCGACGGACCTGACCCTCGACATGCGACGCGTGCGCTCGGCCGTCAGGGGAGAGACCGACCCGACCGAAGATGAGGAGCAGGCGCGCGCGTGGCCGATTGAATATCGTCAGGCCCGCGACCGGTTCGAACGCGAGTATTTGCTCCAGCTCTTGGAGAAGGCGGCCGGCAACATGACCCAAGCCGCCCAAATCTCGGGCATCAGCCGTCGCAACCTCTACGACAAACTCCAAAAAGTCGGCCTCCACGAATCGGAGGCGAGGAAGAAATAATTGGTTGCCCTGAAGAAACTGATCGACGCCGCGCTCTCAGACAAACCAGGGTTCATCGAACGGCCCCAGGGCGGCCACTGATTCCCGGTCGGCGGTCCACCCCCACCCACCGCGCCGTCGGTCCTACCTCCCGCGGCTACTGGCTCTCTGTCCAACCGACAACTCATGCTTCAGGCATCTCCATTCCGTACACCCACTTCATCATTTTGAACCTTTTTTTTTGTTTTGGGCTGTACGAAACGTCGAAAGACGGGCGCGGAGAATCGCGAGCAAATCCGCGAGCTGGTGGCGGCGATTCTGGGGCGCAGGGACAGGTTTTAGGGCCGGGGTCCGGATGAGGGGGATTCCGCCGTATCCTCAAGCTCTAACTTTCACGTGGAGTGGACGGGCGGCGTGAGCTAGATTCGGCGCATCATGCCCGATCCCCTGACACTCCCCGCCCAGAGGCCGCTGCTCATCGCCGGGCCGTGCGTCATCGAATCCGAGGACCACGCCCGGATGATGGCCGACCGGATCCGGGAGGTGGCCGAGGCGGCGGGGGTGGCGCTGGTCTTTAAGGCCTCCTACGACAAAGCCAACCGCACGTCGATCGAGTCCTATCGCGGGCCGGGGCTGGAGGAGGGGTTGCGCATCCTGGACGGCATCAAGCGCGACATGGGCGTGCCGATCCTGACCGATTTCCACGAGCCCGGCCAGGCCGAGCCGGTCGCCCAGGTCGCCGACGTGTTGCAGGTGCCCGCCTACCTGTGTCGCCAGACCGACATGATCGTCGCGGCGGCGCGCACGGGGCGGGTGGTCAATATCAAGAAGGGCCAGTTCACGGCGCCGTGGGATATGGAGCACGCGGTGACCAAGGCCCGCCGGGCCGGGTGCGAGCGGGTCTGGCTGACCGAGCGCGGGACGTGCTTCGGCTACAACAATCTGGTCAGCGATCCCCGTTCGCTCGTCGAGATGTGCCGGTTGGGTTGCCCGGTCATCTTCGACGCGACCCACAGCGTCCAGATCCCCAGCGGCGCGGGGGGCAAGAGCGGCGGTCGGCGCGAGTTGGTCGAGCCGCTGATCCGCGCGGCCGTCGCCGTGGGGGTCGACGGGGTCTTTCTCGAGGTCCACGACCGCCCCGACCAGGCCAAGAGCGACGGGCCCAACATGCTGCCCCTGGAGCGGCTTGGGGCGGTGTTGGAGATGATCAAGCGGATCGACCAGGCCCGCCGCGCCGGCGAACCCCCCGAGCGACGAGACTTGTGATGGACATTCACGCCCCCGTGGGTGAAATTGAGCGGGACGGATTCGGCAAGCCACGGTGAGCCTGAGCACCCGACCGGAGCCCGCCGGAATTGGCGCGGGGGGCGGTCGGTCCCGCGCCGCGCCGCTCGACGGATAAGCCATGAAAACCGATTATACCATTAAACTGGACGTCTTCGAGGGTCCCCTGGACCTGCTGTTGCACCTGATCAAGGTCAACGAGCTGGAGGTCACCGAGATCGCGATCTCCAAGATCACCTCGCAGTATCTCGACACGATGCGGCTGATGGAGTCGCTGGACCTGGAGGTCGCCGCCGATTACCTGGTGATGGCCGCCACGCTGATCAACATCAAGCTGCGCGCGCTGTTGCCCCAGGCCGACGATCTGGAGGAGGAGAGCGACGAGACGGAATTGGACGAGTTCCTTTCGGCGCGCCAGCTCATGCAGCGCCTCGTCGAGTACCGCAAGTTCAAGGAGGCCGCCACCGAGCTGGGCAAGCGCAACGAGCATCAGTCCCAGATCTTCCTGCGCGAGGTGGCCCTGCCCAAACTGGCCGAGGCCGAGGCGACGCCGCCCCTCAGGGGCGACCTCGAGATGTTGCTCGAGGCGTTCACGCGGGTGATCCGTTTCGTCGAGCGGCGCGACTATCATCCGGTCGCGGGCGAAGAATACCATGTCGATGACAAGATCATGTTGCTGCGGCGGCGCCTGTTGATCGAGGAGAAGATGGAACTGGGCAAACTATTCGGCGAGTGCCGGGTGCGGTTGGAGATGATTGTGACCCTGCTAGCGATCTTGGAACTGATTCGGCTCAAGGAACTGCACCTGGTCCAGGGCGAAACCTTCGGCGAGGTTTTCATAAGCCAATATCGGGCTTCCGCGACGCCGCCCGAGCAGGACCCCGAACCGGTCGAATCCGAAGCCGTCATGGCGGAGGCGGGGACCGGGGGGCCAGGTTCGCTGACCGGGGGTTCGGATGAGGCTCCTTCACCCTCTGATCAAGAACAGGCTGGCGCGACGGTTATCGAGATCCACGCGGGTCAGGCCGACGCGGGGGGGAGCAAGGCCCCAACGGGTGATCAGGGTCCAACCCGATGACCCGATCCCACGATCGCCTGATCATGGAAACCCCCGCCCGCCCGCCGACCGACGCTCAACCCGACCCGACCCGACTTCAAGAGCAGCCCCGCAAACCATTAGATTTGGCCGCCCCTCACGCCGAGTCCTCGACCGCCCCCGGCGAGAAAACCCGCGGGGGGATCGGATGCGGATGGCTGGGGTTAATCATCCTGATGGGGCTGGTCGGATTGGGAGGGGCCGGCTTTTTACTGGTTCGCGAGATTGAACGGCGCGGGCTGGTCGAACGGCTGGAAACCTCGTTCGGGCACGTTTCGCTATTGCCCCAGCCGCGGGTGGCGGCGTCCGAGCCCGGCCTCAAGGTCCAGGTCTACTACATCGTGGGCAATCAGGGCCTGGCCGCCCGCCCGCGCCGTCTGACGCGCCCGGCCCAGGGCATGGAACGGATCCATCTGATCGCTCGCGAAATCCAGCGGCCGCCGCAGTCGGGTCTGCTGAGGTCCCCTTTCCCCCCCGGCACGGGCATTCGGGCCGTTTACCTTTACGACGGAGTCGTTTGGGTCGACCTGGACGGGGGTTTCCTCGAGGTCGAGGACGCTTCGGCCCAGAGTGAGCGGCTAACCATCTATGCGCTGGTCAATAGCTTCATGCTCAACGATCCCACGCTGCAGGGGGTGCGGCTGATGGTCGAAGGCAGGCCGGTAGAGACCGCTTGGGGCTGGCTGGACCTGGGCAGCCCGTTGGGTCCCGACCTGTCGTTGGTTATGCAATGACGCAGCCGCGGGGACGGTGCCTGACGGCTCGGTAAACTGACAGAGCAACCTTCACGTCCCGGGGCGGGTGGTTGCGCCGATCCGCCACGCGGAGGTCGGGCTGAAATGGACGAAATTATTCGCAGGATTCGCTTGCAATTGCCGGGCGGGGTTGTTAGGGTCGACCCCTGAGTAGGAGGCTTCGGTCTTCGTCTGCGATATTCCCGTGCCGCCGGGCTCGGGATTAAGAGGGGAGGTAACAGGGCGTGAAGAGATTGCTTACCATGGCTGCGGTGCTGATCTTGGTGCTGTGGGCGGGGCCGCTTGGGGCCGAGGTTCTGGTCCTGAACAGCACGCAACCCAGTTCTCTGACCCCGTCGATCACCAAGGGGCCTTTTTACTACCAAAGTGCCAGCGAACTGCGCATGAGAAAGCTGGTGCGCGGCTTTGCCAACGTCGGTCTCAGCGTGGCCGAAATCCCCAACCAGATCTTCCAGGAAGCCTATAAAACGTCACCGGTGACGGGGTTTTTCACGGGGACGGTCAAGGGGATCATCAAGGGAGCCAAACGCATCGTGGTCGGCGCGTGGGAAGTGCTGACCTTCTATCATCCGATGAACAATCATTATCAACCGATTGTGGAGCCCGAAGTGGTATTCATGGAATACCTGCATTGACCCCGCCGAGAGGGGTCCGAAATCATCGAGAGAGGAGTCGGAGAGCAATGAAGCTGTCCAAAATCGTCTGGGTGGTGGTGTTCACCCTGATCCTATCGGCCGGATCAGCCTTCGCGCGGTCGGGCGAGGCCTACCGCGCTCAGTCTGATATCGGCAAGATGATGCACAAGCTGGGTCGGGGGGTGACCAACGTCCTGACCTGCTGGGTCGAAATCCCACGTAATATCTCCCTTGAGTGGGAGAAAACCGACCCGGCCACCGGGGCGATCATGGGCATCGTCAAGGGTGTGGGCTGGGGCTTCGCGCGACTAACGAGCGGCGCGTTTGAGATCATCACCTTCGCGTACCCGGTTCCTCCGAACTACGCGCCGATGCTCGCCCCGGAATTTGTGATCACCGACATCTGGGGACATCACATCCCCAACCTTACGGAAAGTAACTCCAACGATCCCGATAGGCTCTCGGAAACACCGATCTATCCGCAACGTTTCAACTTCTAAAGCGTCGGCGGCGGATCGCCTCATTCGGTACCGTTGAAGGTTAATATTCGTGAAATAGCGTAACGGGCGTCCCCCCCTGGGGGACGCCGTCTTTTCTTAATCATCCAGTTGGTGAGCCCACCGGGGTCGCCCAGCCCCGTCTGAGCGAACCTTCGGAAAACCCATAAAAACGGCGTCAACGCCACAATCTCCAGGGAGAACCAGTAGCGTGCTAATTCCTCAACGTCTGATGCGCCCCGGCTGGCGGGACCCGCGAAAGGGATCCCTTATCGTCTTAAAGATGGCCTTGATCCTGGGCGTCATCGCTCCCCTGACCGCGCGGGCTGACCTGCCTTTCGCCGACGTCGTCCCGGCCGATGCCATCATCGTCGCCGGAATCGGTCAGACCGCCGAGTTTTGGCAGAAGACGCACGCCCTGCCCCTGGCGCAAGGCATTGAGCAATATCTGAACAGCCCGATGGTCACCGGGAACCTCGATTACCAGACCTTCGTCATCGAACGCAAGAAGATGGAAGAAAAACTGGGTTTCCCGGTCTCGATCGACGAGTTCCTGGGTCAGGTCTTCAACAGCGCAGTGGTCTACCTCACGGGCGCCGCCGAGAGTCCCCAGCCTAGTTTCATCGCGATCTTGGGCGTCAATGACAAGGATAAGGCTGGTCGGTTGGTGGAGGTAATCGACGAAAAATTCCAGGAGCAAGCCGACCTGTCGGGAGGGACCGGAGGTTCTTCGTTTGAAGAAATCGAGATCGGCGGCGTCACGGTTTCACACCTGCTCGACAATGACACCTATTATGTCCTCGCCGACGACCGGCTGATATTCGGGATGGGAAGCGAAGCCTTTGAACAGGCCCTGAGCGGCCAGCCAGCGGCCGGCGGCTTCGCCTCTAATCAGAACGTCAAGACATTCACCGACAAACTGCCCTGGGCGGCCTCCGACATGGTGGCGTACTTCGATGCCGCGTCCTTGCCGCAAATGGGTGGCGGTTCACTGCTGAACATGACCGGGCTGGGGCAAGCGAGCAAAGTGGCCATGGCTCTCAGCGTGGCCTCCGATGGGTTTCACGCCCAAGCCGTCTCCGATCACAACCCGGCGCATGCGAACCCGAACATCCAACCGGGTTCGCTCGGCGGCCTGTTCGCGATCAACACCGCGCCGATCTTCGCCATGGACTACGGTATCTTCGACGCGGCCACTGCGGTGGCGAACCTGCGACAGTTTCTTAACATGGTGGGCGCGGGGATGGGCGGCGCCCCGACACTCGAGACTTTTGAGCTGAGTACCGGCATCTCGATCGATGATGAACTGGTGCCGGCGCTTGGCAATGAACTGGTGTTCGCCGTGAATGATCTCCAGATGAGTCCCATGGGCCTTATTCCGTTTGTTGATATGGTCTTCGCCGCCAAGGTTGGTGATCAGGCCCAAATGAGTAGCGTCTTAGCGAAAATCGAACAGTTGATCGCAGGGCAGATGGGGATGATGGGCATGACCATGTCCGACCCCAACAATTTGGGCATGCCCCCGCCACCAACGTTTAACTCTACCCCACACGAGGGGACCGAAATCCGGACTCTGGAAATCGGCATGCCCGGCATCAGCCCCAGCCATGCAATTTACAACGGATATATGCTGATGAGTCTGAACCGGGAGAGCATCCAAAACGCCATCAATAGGTTCACGCAATCGACTTCAGTCGGAAACTCGGCCATCGTCGGTGAGTTGTCCGAGGCCCTCGCCGGCAAGCCGCCCTATAGCCTGAACATCTTGGACATGAACCGTCTCGCCGAGGCGGTCAGCTCCTTCATTCCATTCCTGGCCAACCCCAACGCGGGGCTATCCGCCGAACAGCTCACGCAGATCGTGAGCCTGATCTTGGCGCGTATCGGCACCATCGCCCAGGTGGATACGGGAGAGGGTGAACTTATGATGTCTCACGTGCGGGTCAAAATGACGGGCGGCCCGTAAGGACCGGCCCCGAATCCCGAGAGAGTCGCAACCCGGAGTCCGCACACGCTCAGCCTGACCCGGATGATCGGCTCCAGTCTCCAACATCCCACGTTTTCCCCCAACCGTTAGCCGAAGAATCAATGACCGACCTCCAGCCCCAACCGCTCTGGGAGGTGACCACCACTCATGCCGACCAGACCGAAGCGCTGGGGCGGTGCCTTGGGGGCGAATGCGTTGGGGGCGAACTGATCCTGCTGGATGGGCCGCTGGGCGCGGGCAAGACCTGTCTGGCAGGCGGATTCGCCCGTGGCCTGGGGATCGAGCAGCCCACGGTCAGTCCAACCTTTATGTTGATGCGTTCCTACCACGGCTCGCGAGGTCTGACCCTGCATCATCTCGACTTTTATCGGCTCGGTGGGCCCGGTGACGTGGCGACGATCGGCCTGGAGGATTGTTTCAGTGATCGATCGGTCATCCTGGTCGAATGGCCGGGCCGTTGTCCCGAGGCGTTTGCCGATTTCACCCTGGCGTTGCGGATTGAAATCACCGGGCCCGACGAGCGGCGGATCCAGGCACTGCCGGGGGGCTTGCCCTTGGCCGAAGGGTTCAGAACCTCACCGCGCCAAGCTCCGCACGCGTAGCGAGTAGGCGTCCAAGACCCCCAGGCGCTTCTGACCCTCCAGTTTCACGGGGTCGCCGTCGGCGTGCGCAACTTCCAGATAAGCCCGCCGGGCCTGGGCGACCCAGTGGGACCATCGATCGTCCAGTTCTCCCAACAACATGCTTTGGGGCGGATTCAGCGCGGTCCAGTCGCGCGCCAATGATTCGTAGAAGCCGCCGTGCAGCAATAGATGTTCGGTGTGTCGGTGGCTATCGGCGCATTCCTCCACCAGCCGCTCGGCCACCTCGATCGCCTGCCGGACGCCGTTTTGCAACACCAGGCGATTGGCAAACAGCAATCGCGCCCGACCCTCAAGCGCCCGTTCGATTTGCATCCGGATAAAGGGGTCGTAAGGCCAGGCAGGGCCTTCGTCCAGCCAGTCGCCTAGGTGCTTTTCCAGAGCGGCCAAATGAAAGCCCTCGATCGTCATACCCCGCGAGGCCTGGTCGAGCAGGTCGCTCATGCGGCGGGCGGCCTGCCCGTGACGCGTCGCCTCGTCGGCCAGGCTGGTCCCATGGCGGGCGGCCGCTTCGAAGGCATTCGCGGCCACTTTCCAGGCCGATAGACGTTCGTGGCACTGGCCCTTTGAATACAACAGCACGTCGGCGTATTCTTCCCCGAAAAGCTCTTCGAGCGTTTGGATTCGGACCAGGGAGACGCGAAAGATGTTACCGCCTTCCAGGTCGCGTCCGGCGGGTTGTGTATAGGGATCGCGGTTGAGGAAGATATCCAACTCGGCCAGGACGGTCATGACCGAAACGTGCGGATAGGGCACTGGGGCAGGGCCCGAGGCACACCCGACCGACCAGGCCGCAATGGCGATCACGGCCGGGAGGAGCGCAAAGGGAATGCTAGATGTTCTCGGGAACCGTACCGCCGCACTCCTCGATCCAGACATAGACATTCGGGTCCTTGCCGCCCAATCTCACGTACTCTAGATAATTCGGCAGAGCGCCCACGGTGTCTTTGAAATTATTATGCAGGTGAACGGCCAGGCTCAGGTAGTAATTCGGGTTGTCCTCATCCGCCTCGATCGATTTCTTGAAGTAGTCAAGGGCTTCCTGATGCCGTCCGTCCATCTGATAGGACTCCCCGATCCCGTTGAGGGCCGGGGCGTAGTCCGGGACGTTCTCGATCGATTTCTCAAACAGCTCCCGGCTGCGGTTGGTGTTTTTCTGTTTCAGATTCGCTTCACCCATCATCGTCATGGCCTCGGCCAGGATTTTCTTTTGCTCCTCGTTCGGAGTCCCGTCCTTGGCGACCTGTTCCTCGATCAGGTCGACGATCTTCTTGGCTTCGGTCTCGGTTTGTCGCCACTTTTCCTCTTGGCGATAGGTATCGGCCAGGGCGAGCAGGGCCCGCGCGTTATCGCTGTCCTTCTCGACGACCTCGAACAGATGTCGGCGCGCGGCGTCGAACAGGCCCAGTTTGATATGGGCCAGACCCAGGCCGAAGTAGGCCCGATACCTTTCCGGATCACGCGACTGGGCCTGGTCGAAGATGGTCGTCGCAATGTCCGGCATGCCCTGCTCCAGGCGGATCTCACCCAGCTCGCAGAGGGACTCGTAGTTGGCCAGACCCTGGGTGAGCAGGGTTTGGAGGGTTACGGCTGCCTCATCCAACTGGCCCAAGTTGCGCTCGCTGACGCCCAGATAATAGATCATATCCTGGTAGGCGCGGTCCTGGAGGTCCGGTGGTGATTTGCCGAGCGCGACCCTAAAGATGTCGCGCGCCCGTTGCCAGTCCTCCGCCTCGAAATAGAGCCGCCCCAACAACAAATAAGGCCGCCGGTCGTTTTCCCGCAATTCAATGATCGATTGAAGATTGGTGATCACCGCCTCCGCGGCGACCTGCTCGGGATCAGCGAGAATCTTCGTATAGGCCTCGATCGCGAGGTCAATGCCCTGCGTGAAACGGAATTGTCGATCCGCGCGCGTGACCGCCAGGAAGATTTCGGTAGCCTGTTGAAAGTCTTTTTCGTCGAAATAAAGCTTGGCGAGCTGGAAGCGGTACTCCAAGAGACGCTCCTCGTCGTATAGCGTCGTTTCGGCGCGCGCCAGCTCGATGCCTTTCTCGTAGAGGGGGATGGCCTGCGTCTTGCGCGCCGGGGACAGTTGCAACATATCGGCCAGTTCGAGGGTCGCCCGCGCCCCTTCCGGATGAGCCTGGATGGCCTCTCGATAGTGGTTTTCGGCCTCCAGATACGCCACCCGGTCACGCAGGCGCCGGGCCAGACCGATGTGGGCGCGGGCGATCAGTTCCTGGCAAATCCGCCGCCCCTGGGCGTCCCGAACCTGCTCGAGAAGGCCCGTTGCCCGCTGAACGGCCGCCTCAAAGTTTCCGCCTTCGATGTTTTGCTCGATCGTCGCGAACGCGGTGCTGTGTTGCTGGTAGGTTTGCGTATCCCGGAATTTGCCGACTTCTTCGACCTTGCGCTTGAGTCGTTCATTGTCGGGTTCATAGGCCAGTGCCTTCTCATACAGACTGAGGGCGCGGTCATAATCGCCTTCGGAGGCGGCCAGGTCGCCGCTGACTTCACTGAAACTGCGGTCCTCATCCGATTCGATTTGCTTGATGTTGGCGCGGGGCAAACGCAAGGTGCTCGTCGCCGTGTGAATGGTGACGATGCGCTCGTTGGACGCCTCGCGGTCGATGACCCCCTCGATCTGCCGGCCGTTCTTCAGATACACCATGTCGGCCCGGCCCGGGCCAGCGGCCAGGAGAAGCAAACAGGCCAGGCCGCCGCTCAGAATGATCCGGGACCCTCTCACGCCGCGCAGACGTGTCTCTTTCATGGTCGCCATTGCCGATTGCTCCTTCCCCATTGTTACGCCGATTGGGCTTACCGCCCTCTCACGTGCTCGACCCACCATTTCCACCATTCGCTGCATCCTAAGTCAAGGGTAGATCGGGCGTCAACCGAAAGGGGCCCCATCTTCTCGGTCGCGACCGAATCCTGCTATTTATGATGGATGAGGCTGAAGAGAGTGGAGAACGCGGTATCGTCCGTTGGCCCTCGATCAGTGCCGGACCCGGATGTAAGACAACGGATTGTAGGTCTTGCCGTTCTTGCGAATCTCGAAGTGCAGGTGGGGTCCCGTCGAACGGCCCGTCGAGCCTTCCTCGCCGATCACTTGACCCTGCTGGATCTTTTGTCCCACTTTGACTTTGCGGTCCGACAGGTGGCCGTAGAGCGTCTCGTAGCCGTAGGCGTGCTTGATGATGACGAATTTGCCATAGGTGTAGGACCGGGAGGAGGATTTGACGACCCCGTCCGCCGCGGCATGGACCTCGGTCCCGTAACGGGCGGCGATATCGATTCCCCTGTGGAAAACTCGATCGCCGCCCATGGGGTGACGCCGGTATCCGTAACGGGAGGTCAGGCGGCCGCTCATCGGCGAATCGAACATCCGGGTGGCGGCCAGGCGCCGGCTGCGCAGGGGACGGGATTTGGTGTTCGAGCCGTCCTCGATCAGCTGCGCCGTCGTGAACCGGCGGGTCTTTATTTTCTGGGCCGGACGCGGGAATTTATATTGAACGTCGGCCGGAACGGCCTCGGGGGCCTCCGCCAGGGCACTGAGCGGGGAAGCGGGTTGGACTTCCAAATCGTGGGGATCGACGGGTTCCGCGTCGAATTCTTCCTCCTCCGCGGCGAACCTCTGATGGCGACCGTCACTGGTCTCGCCCAGCATCAGCCACATGCGCAACCCGTCGCGCTCGAACGTGACCGACGTGTTCTCGACCGCTTCAATGCGAAAGCCGCCGATCACGTCGCCCACCGCGTAGATCATCTGGTTGCTGGAGCCGGGATGTTTGATGAAGCACGCCGGCCTGGACTCAAGGATGGCGATTCCCACCAGATGGATACCGAGTTGCTCGAACTCTAAGCGCCCCAGTAACGCGCGTTGCAGCAGGTTGCCTTCCTCGCGCACGACGGCCGGGACGAGCTGCGTCCGCACCGGGGAGGGGGGGGCGTCAAGATCGGCCTTGGCCCACCCCGAAGGTGCGAGCAGGAACAGCAACGGCGTCGTAATCAACCAGGATAGACGGGTGCGACTTAATGGCCTCAAGGTTATTAGGGATACCACCATCACGAAATCACGAGTAAACTTCGAACCGAGCCGGCTGTGGATCGGACGATATGGTGAGTTGTATTACAGAGAAAGCCATTTTATAGTTTAACTAATCGAAGCCCTGCGCGTAGGGGAGGCATGGGAACGCCTCGACGTTGGAAAGCCGAACCTCAAGGGCCTATTGAACAAAGGATTGTGTTAAGTTGACATGAGATTGTCAACCACCAAAATCAATCCAATTTGATTTTTTTCGCGGCTGTCATGGAGCACCAAAACATCGGCAACGTGATGATCTTTCTGGCCCTGGTCACTCCGGGCCTGGCGTTGTTGATAGGGTATGGGTTGCGCCGTTCGGTTGAAGAGGGCGGCGCCTCGACCTCCCGACTTCGGCGCAACGTTTGGATTCTCGGCGCGGCCGGGCCCGCCAACCTCTTGCTGTGGCTGGTGCTCAATGGTTTGCTGGATGGATTGGGGTGGCGTTCGGTGGTCGGTTACGTATTGGCGGCCCTCACGTTCGTCGCGGCCGGTCTCGCCACCGGCTTCTTGGCCCGTTTGTTCTCCGATTTGCGCGGCCGCCGTCGGCTAAAGGGGGAATCGGAATCGCGAGATACGCGAGAGTAACACGCCGTCGGGAGGGACCGGGCGGCAGCCGGCGGGCGAATCGCCGACGGGTGGAGACGGGGTAAGCCTGAATCGTTTTGCGGAAGATATCCGAGTCAGAGGGGGGGCTATTCCATGGATCGTGTCGCAGCCATTGTGTTGGCGGGTAGCCGGGGCGAGGAATTCGGCTGCCTTGCCGAAGAACGGACCAAGGCCGCTTTTCCGGTGGCTGGGTATTACCGCATCATCGACTTCACCCTGAGCAACCTCAGTCACTCCGGGGTGCGCCAGGTCGGCATCGTGATCCATTACCTGCCGTCCTCGCTGTTGGCGCACATCGGTTCGGGCCGCTCCTGGGATTTCGACATGGCCGACCGCAGCCTGAGTTTCATGACCCCGTTTGTCGGCGTCAGCGAGACGCGCTGGTTCAATGGTTCGGCCGACGCCATCGCCAAGGGCATCGATCATCTCGATTTGGCCGCCATCGACGAGATTCTGATCCTCTCGGGCGAAAATATTTATCAGATGGACTACCACGACCTGGTCTCCGATCACCGCCGGGCGGGGGCCGAAGTGACGGTCGCATGCGTGCGAATGCCCCCTGAACTCCAACACTCTCGCTTCGGCAACGTCATCGCGACTTCGGACGGGCGGATCGAACAATACGTCGAGAAACCGGAGCGCCCCTGCAGCCCGAACGTCTCGATGGGCATCTATTGCTTTCGCCGTGAGGCACTCATTGACCTACTCGAGGCGGCGCGGCCGTCCGGCGGGGCCGAGTTCCGTCTCGCCGCCGATATTCTGCAACCCACCATGGACCGGCTCAATGGCCACGCCTGGTTCTTTCACGATCCGTGGCACTATATCGTTGATCCGCGCGAGTATCACCAGCTCCACCTTCAACTGGCGCGCGGTGAGTCCGCCATTCTGGGCGGCCCACGGCAGGTGCTGACCAATTTCTCGGACCGCGACCTCGGCTCGCGTCCCCCCGCGTACTTTTCCCGTGACTCACGCGTCAAGAATTCGATCGTCTCACCCGGCTGTCACATCGAAGGGGCGGTGCTCAACTCGGTCCTCTCACCCGGGGTGCGCGTGGGCCGTGATTCGCTCGTCAGCGACAGCGTCGTCTTCCACGATGTGCGGATTGGCAAGGAATGCCGCATCGAGAACGTGATCTGTGATAAAGACGCCACATTCGAGAAGGGATGCAAGGTGGGCGGCGTGATCGAGCCCGAACCGGGTTTAGAAGAGGCCCCACCGCTCACCATCGTCCCCAAGGGCCAAGTCGTCGGCGAGGGCGAGACCATCGCGGCGGGTACAACCTTGGCCCGCCTGTCGCTGATCTGATCCCCGCCCATGAAGCGTTCATCGAAGCGTTCATCCCGTTGGCTTTATTTCTACGTCGCCAGTTTCCTCCACGAGTGCGCCATCTTCTCGATTTGCCTGGCTGAGCCGATCTACGCCGGCCAAGAGTTGGGCGGATCGGCCCAGGTGCTGGGGCTGATGGGTGCCCTCTGCGGGAGCGGCTACGCCATCTGCGCGTTGGCGGCCGGTCGCCTGTCGGACCGCACCGGGCGGCGGCGGTGGGTGATTTTCGGGGCGGCTGCGGAGGCGATGGTTATTGCCTTGTTGCCGCTATGTCGGCATCTCCATGGATTCATCGCGCTGGTGGCCCTGCACATTACGTTCATGGGGTTTTATTGGACGCCGATGATGAGCCTCCTGAGCGAGTCGACCCCGCCCGCCGAGCTCTCGAAGGTGCTGGGGCGATTCAACATAAGCTGGTGCCTGGGCTCAATCGCGGGCTCGGTGATCAGCGGCTTGCTCTACCAGTGCCTCAGCCCCACCGCCCCGTTCGTGGCGTCGGCGCTGTTGATGGTGGGCGTGGTGATCATCGTGTCGGTCATCCCGGCTCCGTCCGGCGCGCCTCGCGAAAGAGCAAAAGCCCTTGAACCCGCCTCGGACCCGAGATGGCGGTGGCAGGCATGGCTCGTGCTCGCGGCGAATTTCTACATGCTCGGACTGCTCATCTTCATTTTCCCCAAGCTGGCGCTCAGCCCTTCGTTCGATATGAACGCCGGGGCGATCACCGGGCTCCACGCGTTGCGCCAGGGGGCGATGCTGATCACGTTTGCCGTGTTGGGCCGGTTTGCGCGCTGGCACTTGCGCCAGTACCCCTTTCACGCGTCGTTCGGCCTGATGGCCGGGGCGATGCTGCTGATCGCCTGGCTGGAGAGATCGGCCTGGCTGCCGGCGCCATTCGCCGGGTTTGGCGTGGCGTTGGGCGTGGCGTTCGTCCTGAGCGCCTATTACTCGATGTCCAGTCCCAAGAAGAAGGGTTCCACCATCGGTGTGCACGAGGCACTGCTGTCAGCCGGAATCGTGCTGGGTTCGCTCGGCGGGGCGCTCCTGGTTCAGATCACGGGCGACTTGCGCGACCCCTTTTGGTGGGGCCTGGTCCCGATCATGCTGGCCTGGATAGGCTGCGTGGTGCTCGGACGACGGGGCGACCGCCCCTCGCGCGGAACCGATGGGCGCCACGCCGACCCCTCGCCGGTGGAAAACGTTCCCAGCTCCCCCGATGCCTTCTGAGGGCCTTGCCCGTTCCCGACCCCGCGGCACATCTTGCGCTCCCATCAACGTCCATGGGTCCCCGGTGCTTCGGCTCGCGGGGCGCACGGTTCTCATCGCGCCTCGGACCCCTCTCGATCCAGTTCGGAGAGCCGCCCGCCGTCAAGTTTCAGAACGCGGTCGGCGCGCCGTTGGATCGAAATGCTGTGGGTGACGATGAGCGCGGCGACACCTGACTGCGCGAGCCAATCGAAAACTAGCTCCTCGATCTGGGTCCCCGTCTCCTCGTCCAGGTCGGCGGTCGGTTCATCGGCCAGGAGCAACGCCGGTCGGCCGAGCATGGCGCGGGCAATCCCCAAACGGCGTCGTTGACCTCCCGAAAGCGTGGAGGTCGCCGCCTGGCCGAATCCGCCCAATCCCACGCGCTCCAGGGTCTCTTCGGCTCGCCGGCGAGCGTGGGCGTGGTCGCCGAACCGCCCCATCAGTAGCCCCAGCGCGGCGTTTTCCCACACCGGCAGGGTGCTCAGGCACAGGTTGTTCTGAAAGACCAGCCCGATGCGGTCGCGCCTTAACCGGCTCAGGTCGCCGGGTGAGAACTCCTCGAGGTCGGTTCCCTCAAACAGAACCCGCCCCTGGGAGGGCCGGCAGAGTCCGGCGGCCAGGTGCAGGATCGTCGTCTTGCCCGCCCCCGAACGGCCGACCAAAGCCGCCACCTCGCCCGCGCCGATTTCCAGGTTCAATCCGTCAAGCACGACTTTGGGCGAGGCCCCGCCGGGGCGGGGTGAAAACGAGCGGACGACGCTGTCGAGGCACAGCAGGCTCATGGCCCTTTAATTAACGGGCTTTTAACCGGGAATGCAAGGCCCACCCGGGCCTTGTCCGATGATCGGTCCGAGAGACGGGCGCGCATGAACGTGATCCGTTAATGTTTGACATGCGGCCCATCGGTGGGTTGAATTCAGCCGAGTCGTACCTAAATCCCTTTTTCCCGGGTGAACGGAAAGCTTTCGAACCATGCGCATGTCGATATGCATGGGCGTGCCATTTACATTCGAGGCTAATTGGATGTTGAAGAGTCCTTGAAGCCCGTGGATGTTCGGAGAGAAAACCAATGTCGGCATATTTTCACAAAATCGTCCGCCGAACCTTGATCGGATGGCTGATATGTTTGGGCCTGTTCTCAACCATCCGCGCGGGGGCCGCCGTTCTGTTGTCCGAAGATTGGAACGACGGGACGTTCAACGAAGACCTTTGGAACAAGGCCACCGAACCGCTGGGCCGTGTCGAGGTGGTCGAGGTCGACGATGGTGATTATGCCCTCGCCATGTGGGACAACCACGCGCCCGCCAATGGCCTCTCGCAATGGACGTGTCGGTGACCAGCCGTCAAATTTTCCCGCGCATGGGGAATACGAGGGTGCGTTTGAAAGTCTGGTCGGATTTGGAGCGCGAAGACGCGTCCGCGACCCCCAGTCAATACCTCGCGGCGTGGCATTTTCCGTTTTATGAACTGGCTACCTATTTCACGCAGGAAGCGGCGCTGAATACCTTCACGCGATACTCGCTCGACGAAAACCGCGGCTTCGGCCACGCTCGCCTGCCCGACAACGACGCATTCGACACGGCTTTCACCCAAGCCGTTTCAAAAGAGACCGCGCTCGTGTTGCGCGTGACGCTCGGCGACCGGACCGGGGCCATGTTGGAATGGCGTGACGGCAGCGCCTGGCGGACTTCGCTCGATACGCGCAATACGCGGCTCGATGCCGATCCGCTCGAGCGCGGTTCTTCGATCCGCAAGGATAATTTCGGGAACCCGCTTGCCGCCGGCGTCAATACCGGCGCTTCGCCTTGGGCGCGTCTAGGGTTCGTTCCGGCCTCTGGTTGGTTGATGGTCGATGACATCGTCGTCGAGAACGACCTGAGCCAAGCCGAGGCCGAGGCGCTCATGGCCGGCGCGCCGACCTCCGCAAGCCCACCGGTTCCCGGTCGGCCCTGGACGCATTTGAACTTCAACAACGATCCGCAAAACTTCCAATTCGTGATCACGAGCGACCTGACCGGAGGTTACCGGCCCGGCGTGTGGGAGGACGCCGTGCGCAAGACCAATCTGCTACAGCCCGAGTTCGTGATCACGGCGGGCGATTTGGTCGAGGGATACGTTGAGAACCGTCACCTGATCGAGCGGCAATTTCAGGAATTCGACCGAACGCTCAAGCCGCTCACGATGCCGTTCTTCTACGTCGCGGGCAACCATGATATCAGCAACGCGGCGATGGGCGAGGTTTGGCGCGAGCATTACGGCCAGGAATACTACCACTTCATCTATAAAGGACGTTTTGTTCCTCTGCGCCCAATCCAATGACGGCGCGCATTATAGCCTGAGTTCCGAGCAGGTCGATTATTTCCGCGAGGTCCTTCGCGAGAACCCGGACGCGCGTTGGACGAACGTCTTCATCCACGACCCGATGTGGCTCTATGATTGGGAGACGGGGTGGGGCAAGTTCGAGGCACTTTTGCAGGGCCGGCCCTATAGCGTCTTCGCGGGTCATATTCACCTCTACGCCAAGATGGAGCGACATAACCAGGACTACTACATCCTGGCCACGACCGGCGGGTCCAGTTCGCTCGGCGGGGCGAAGGTCGACGGCCAATTCGACCATGTCATGTGGGTCACGATGAGCGACGAGGGGCCGATCGTGCTCAACATCACGCTGGAGGGGATGCTGCCGGGCGACGTGCGCCACGACCGCATGGAAGCCGTACGGGAACAGTTGGAGGTCAAGCGCCGGTTCATGGAAAGCGCCGCCAAGCGGTTGGGGCGATGGAAGAAGTGAACCGAGGTCCGGGAAACTGTTTGTGGCAACATCGAAACCGAATCGTCCACGCGTTGGCGCCTCGCAAACTCGCCCTGATTTGGGGCGCGGCGATGGTGATGAGTTGCCTCTGGAACGCCGCGATGCTGCACAATATCGAGGCGGTCCACGGTCACGCCACCATGCTGGGGTGGGACGCCAACTGTTACTTTTTGTGGGGCCGGTCGATCGCGCTGGACGGCGACGTCGATTTCGAGAACGACTTCCGGTTCATGGCGAGCCTCGAAGGCTTCGGCGCCACGCGTGATGATTTCGCCGCATTCCTCCAAACAACTCCGCGAACGGCCACCGGCCTTATCCCCAACAAATACGGCGAGTGGCTTGGCCTGTTGGCGGCGCCGGCCCTGTGGACGGCGAAACTACTAAGCCGACCCTATTCGCTGATCACCCATCGCGCGCTGAGCGATTTCTCGGGCGTCTATACGCTTGTTTTTTTGGTCACGTGCATCGTACTCGGCTTCTTGGGGTTGCTTGCGTCCTGGCGGCTGGTGGAATCCATTTATGGCACGGCCGCCGCGTTCTCTGGGCAGTCCTTTGCGGAACGCTCGGACTGTCGCTGGGGTACTATCTGTGGTTCGAGCCGGCGATGGCTCACGGGGCGGGCTTTGCCCTGATCTCTTTTTTCTTGCTGGCGGCGATGCAGTGGGATCGGAAACTGGCCGGGGACTGGGTCGGGACCGGCGACAACGGCAATACCCGTGGCTTACTCGTCTCAGCGGCACTGATGGGACTCCTGCTGGGTGTTGCATGCATGGTTCGCTCGACCAATATCATTTTCGCGATCGTACCCATCGTATTGGTTGTTACGCGCTGGACGAGGACGGATAAAGGCCAACGCGTCGAAGAAATCAAACCGGCCAGATTGTGTTCTCTTGTCGCGCTCGGCGGCGCGCTGATCGGCTTTGTGCGGCAGATGATCGCGTGGAAAATCCTCTATGGCTCCTACCTGACCTATACCTACCAGGGCGAGACACTTCACGCGCTGCCGCGTTACGCGGGGCAAGTCCTTTTCGGCTTGCGCAACAGCTTGTTTGTGTGGACCCCGCTGGCGTTGGTCGCCGTGGGCGGCCTGGTCCTCGCCGCCAGACGAGGGCAAGCCTTGGCCATCGCCGGTTTGGTCGTCTTGCTGGGGACGCTTTGGATCTATGGAAGCTGGGAGACGTATTGGCTGGGCCACGGGTTTGGGATGCGCGGCTTCGTTGAATGCTCCCCGTTCTTTTTTCTTGGATTGGCGAGCGTCTGGCGGCGGTTCGGAACGGGGCAACGGCGCCGATTCATCGGCCGCCTGGGACGGGGCGCGATCGTTTTGCTGGTCCTCTGGAATCTTTATTTTGTCATGTGCTACCGGGCCGATATCCAACCCCACGGCGAGCCGTTCGCCGGCCTCGAGTTGCTCACCCAATGGGACCGCTGGTGGGAACAGTTGCTGAACGAGACGGGCATTTCGAAGCTGTTGTCGAAGTTTTGAGTTCCGTCACGATCGCGGAAACACGATCCACACTCAGCGGATTCCCTTCCATGCCGGCCTCAACTTGTAAACCCGCGCCGCAGCTTGATCAGGGCTGATACCAAAAACGACTGGAGTTTCAGCAGCAGGTCCAGTTTTTTGTATTTCGCTTTGAGGGGCGCGTGCGTCTTGGCGGTTCGCAGGGACTCGCGCGCCGTGCGCACGTCTCCCCGATAGGCCTGAAACAGGGCCATTCGCGCGTGCTGTTCCGAAAAAACCTGCTTGACGGCCTCGGGGTGCGCGGCGGCGAAATCGGGATGTTGCTCGATGTGCTCGTGGCGCATCTCGATGTCATAGGCCACCAACTTCTCCAACTTGTAAGGGGCGGTATGTTGGTCCGGCCGCCCGACGCGGTATCCAATCAGCGGCTTATCGATGTATACGAAATCATATCCCGTCGCCCAGCGCAGAAACACCTCGGGATCCTCTCCGAGCACGTTCTTGAACTCGCCCAGTTCGTCGATCATCTTCTTGCGCGCCAGGCTGGTCGATGGCAGCACGCAATTGCCGTGGAAGAAAACAGGGAGCTTGAGTTCCGAGTAAACGTCGAGTCCGTCGATGCGTTCACGCCGTCCGTAGACGTCCGGCACGTCGAAGCCGCACTTGGTAAAGATCGGGAATCCGCCGCGCGTGCCGACGGCCTTGAGGAACCGCCCCTCCATGTCGATCTCGTCGTAATCGGCGCATATCAGGCCCGCCCCCTTGAACCGCGGATCCAATGCCACGCGCATCTGCATCTCAAGCTTCTCGGGATACCACACGTCGTCCGAATCGAGAAAGGCGACCCATCGACCTTGACTGGCGCGGATGCCGTGATTGCGCGCGGGACCTCGCCCGCTGTTCTCGATGGGAAGATAGCGCAGCTCGCTACGCGCCGAAAGGCGCTCACGCGTGTCGTCGGTCGACCCGTCATCGACAACGATCAGTTCGGAATCGGTATAGGTTTGGGCCAGAACCGAATCGATGGCCTTCTCCACCAGATCGGCCATGTTGTGGGTGATGATGACGACGGATACGGTCGGCGGTTTACGCATGCTTCAAGCTCCCGACGCCCCAGAGCATAACATGCGGACCGGCCATGAAAACCCTTTTCCCACGACGCCGGGGCCACAACGATCATGAGGGCAGGAGGGAGAAAGAGGCCCGACGGCGCGCCACCCCCGATAATCCTTTCCCACGGCTGCACAACGGTGTATAGTTTTGGACATCACGGATTTTAGGGCGGTTATTTGATGAGCGAGAGCGTCTTCATCAGTTACAGCCATGATAATGAGGAGCACGCCAACCTCGTGCTTCGGCTGGCCAATCAATTGCGCGCCGACCTGCCGGACCACTTCGAGGTCGTGATCGATCAGTGGCATCCCAACTCGGTGGAAGGTTGGACGCACTGGATGGAAAAGCAAATCACTCGCGCGAGGTTTGTGCTACTGGTTTGCACCGAAACATATTACAATCGCGTGACGCGGAAGGAAGAGCCGGGCGTGGGTTTCGGGGCCACGTGGGAAGCGACGATTATCTATAACTTGCTATATAAGGCGCAGGGCCGTAACGAAAAGTTCATTCCCTTGCTGGCTTCTGACGGCAGCGACGAGCACATTCCACTTCCCTTGCAAGACTACACACGCTACATATTCGACACAAAGGAGGGCTACATACGGCTGCTGCGTCGGCTGACCGATCAACCCGAGTACATCCCACCGCCACCGGGGGACGGAAAGAAGCTTCCCCCGAAGCCCGCGACGGGCTTGTTCGACAAAAAAGATGAACGGGATCCATCCACCAAAGGGAGTCCAGGGGAAGGCCAGCCGGTCAGATGTAAAACCTCTCGGTTTTTTACTTTCTGTTGGGTGTTGACGATCATCACTTTGATCGGGGTGGCCGGCTTGGTCTACATCAGGCCGCCAACCCCAACGCCGCGAATATCGGACTTTATCGTTGAGGCCGGCTCATCGCGTCCAGTGAGGGGCGTGCGGCTGACGATTCTGGACCTTGAAACTGGGAATACCCAGCCTCCGAGTACTCGGTCCGGCGCAAAGGGGTGCTTCACCATCCCCGTTCCCCCTGCCTACACCTCGGGTAACTTGAACCTGCGGATCGAGAAGGAAGGATTCGAGACGAAGAGGATCCTCGTTCAGGCCGGAGCTCCCATTCAAATCAGTTTGAAACCGGAGCGACCACAATGATCCGCAGGCGGTTGATCAGCCCCATTCTTCTACTCATGCTCGCATCGAGTGCCGGCGGACAGCACTCCCACGAGATTGAAGTGTGCGGGCGGCTGGCCGATGTCCAGGCCGGCGATTTGCAGCCGGTTTATCTCGAGGACGTTGAACTGAAGATCGTCGCGGGCGGTTTTCGTTCGGTCACGACCGACGGTGGTGTATTCTGCCTGCGATTGCCTCACGACCGCTATCGATACGGGATGAAAGTGGTGCTGGGACACGATAAGGAGGGGTTTGTCTTCTATCGCCCGCTCAGGGGCGAGCTGATTCTGCCGGAGCCGGAGGCCCAGCCGATCGAGCTGCACCTGCTGCTCAGGGGCTCCCCGATGTTCAAGGCGCATGAGTATCTGAGTCAACTTCTGGAGTCGATTGCCAATCAGTCCTCGCGTGAGCCACTGGGGCCGGAGGGTGCCGAAGTCGACCGCATGGAAGAGGCGCTTGCGCGAGGCCGCCGAGTACTTCGGTCTGAGTGATGAAGAGTTGCGCCGGGCGATCGAGGCATGGTCCGCCGAGACCCGCCGGACCTCCGACGATCCACGCGAGCGGGCCCTGGCCGAGTTCGGCGAGCGGCATTATCTCGAAGCCGCGGACCTGTTTCTGGAGTCGGCCCGCCGGCGCGACGCCGAAGCGGTGCGCGACTATCAACTGGCCGGCGACGCCTTCCACAATGCGCTCGATTTCGCCCGCGCCCATGAGATGTATGAGTCCGCCCTAGCCCGCGCCGGCGCGGAATGCGAGCCTGAGATAAGGCGGGTCCTGCGTGGAAAAAGGGCGAATGCGGCTAGAGAGCTTGCCACGCGCTCTCCGGTCGACGTATCCGAGTTATTTCTTGAGTCAAGAATTAATGACTTTAGGAAACTATTGGAGAGTTACTCGCGCGAGACGCGGCCGCAGGATTGGGCGATGACCCGGAACGACCTGGGGATCGCGCTGAAGGAACAGGGTATCCGAACGGACGGGGCTGCTGGCGCGGGGCTGCTGGCGGAGGCGGTGGAGGCCTATCGGGCGGCACTGAAGGTCCGCACGCGCTAGACACTGCCGCAGGATTGGGCAACGACACAAAACAACCTGGGGAACGCACTGATGGAACAGGGTATCCGAACGGGCGGGGCGGCGGGCCCGGGGTTGCTGGCGGAGGCGGTGGCGGCCTATCGGGCGGCGCTAGATGTCTATACAAGCGAGACGCTGCCGTTGCAATGGGCGATGACGCAGAATAACCTAGGGAACGCGCTGCAGAAACAGGGTGTCCGAACGGGTGGTGCGGCGGGGGTGGAGTTGCTGGCGGAGGCGGTGGTGGCCTATCGGGCAGCACTGGAGGTCTATGCGTGCGAGACGCTGTCATTGCAGTGGGCGACGGCGCAGAACGGCCTGGGAACCGCGCTCTCGGAGCAGGGTATCCGAATGGGCGGTGCGGCGGGCGCGAAGTTACTGCAAGAGGCGGTGGCGGCCTTTCGGGCAACGCTAGAGGTCGTTACGCCGAAAGGGGCACCGAGATATCACGAGATTGCGATTGGGAACTTGAAGAAGATCGAGACCCGACTGAATCTGATGAGGAACGCCGAAGATTGAGCGAATTAGAAGCCCACGGCTGGACGAGAGTATGATGGATCGAGTTTTCTGGAACATCGGGCTCAAGACCCCGGATATGGACGCCGAGATCGAGTACTTCGAGAAGCTCGGTGCGCGACTGCTCGTGCGCGAGACCCTGCCGATCCCCGGCGGCGAGGGGACGATCGAGTACGCGGTGCTCGAGTTCGGCGGCACCCGCATCTTCCTCTCGCCGACCACGGTGTTCGAGGACAAGCTCGTCGACGATCTGCGGCCGGGGGTCACCCACGCGGTGTTCGAGACCGACGATATCGAGCGCGAGTGCGCGAAGCTGCGCGAACTCGGCAGCGAGGTCCTCGTCGAGCCGGTCCTCATCGATGCGCGGATCGGGCGGCGGATCGTGTCGTTCTGGCGCTCGCCGAATGGCGTCGTCTTCGAGGTGATGCAGATCCTCGAGGGCCGCAACGGATGTCGATCGCTCTACCCCGATCCGTGATGTTCGTGTTCGCGATCTGATGCACGATGAGCGCCGGGATATCACGAAATCGTGAACGATGGCAGTGAGGCGCGGCCTTTAGGACGTCGCCTCGACTGCTTGGTTGGGATTTCCTTTTCTTGTCAGTTCGAAAATGTCACCGAGCGCGCTCTCGGGAGTGAAGGCATCAGCTACGTCCTCTCCATAGGCGTCATTGAACCGAATCAGAAATGACGCCAGTTCCATCGAGTCGTCCACATTGCCGGGAGGGTAGAGCGTCAGATATAGGGTGCACGACATAAATGTGGGGGTTTCAGGAGCCGGTGTCTTCCCAGAACTGCTCGAAGCGGCCCGAGTAGAGGCAGCAACGCGCCGCGATGATGGCGTTGGCCCCGCTCACCGACCAGAACATGC
>CAUZJO010000019.1:0-41083 GCA_963580245.1 Candidatus Sumerlaeia bacterium
TCAGGCCACCATCACTGGTCAGCTTTCGCCGTGGAATTCCATCTTCACACTGGGGTCAAACTGGACCCGCAAGGCCTCTTTTTTGCTCTCACCCATCAGATCTCTCAACTCTTGCTGCTCGAACATCAACTTCAGCCTTTATTCATCGGCCATTTGAAAAATTATACCATGACTTTCTATTTCTCAAATGGGAAATATGGGCTTATATGATGATTCTCTATGGGGGAACGACTTGGCGGAAGATCCAAGAATGCAATGAACCTTCACCCGTGAACCGACCAGAATCACGGATGAAAACCCCCGGCGATTCTCATCCTACTCATCAGATTTGATCGATTTCTCAGGACGGGGCCACGCACGATGTCCCGGTCTCAATTTCATTATAAAGCGTATCGCGCCGAACCGGCGCGCGTCCCGCTTCGCGGATCAGGCGTTGGATTTCGCGGACGCTGAGTTGTTGGGGGGTCTCGGCGCCGGCCATATGGTAGATCGTCTCCTCGACGACCGTTCCGTCCATGTCGTTGGCCCCGAAGCTCTGGGCCACTTGGGCCGTTTTGATGCCCAGCATGATCCAATAGGACTTGAGGTGGTCGATGTTGTCGAGCATCAGGCGGGCGACGGCCATGACCTTGAGGTCGGTCAGGCCGGTGGGGGCGGGGACTTCCCGCATGTGGCTGTGCTTGGGGTGGAAGGCCAGCGGGATGAAGACCTGGAAGCCACCGGTCTCCTCTTGCAGCTCGCGCAGCAGCAGCATGTGATCGACGCGGTCCTCGTCGGTCTCGACGTGGCCGTAGAGCATCGTGCAGTTGCTGCGCAGGCCGAGGCCGTGGACCGTGCGGTGGATGTTGAGCCAGCCGCGGCCTGTGATCTTGTCGCCGCAGATCAGGTCGCGGCTGCTTTTGGTCAGGACCTCGGCCCCCCCGCCCGGCAGACTGCCCAGGCCGGCCTCGACCAGCCGCTCGATCACCCGCTGGACTTTGAGGCCGCTGATCTTGGCCAGGTGGGCGATCTCGACGGCCGTGAAGGCCTTGAGGTGGACGTGGGGGAGCCGCTCTTTGAGGCCGCGTAGCATGTCCAGATAATACTCGAAGGGCAAATCGGGGTGGAGGCCGCCGACGATGTGCAGCTCATCACCGCCGGGGGGCATGTCGCGCACGGCCTTGTCGAAAATGTCATCGAGCGAGTATTGCCACTGCCCCTCTTTTTCATCGGGCCGACGGGCGAAGGCGCAGAACTTGCAATGGTTGACGCAGATGTTCGAGTAATTGATGTGGCGGTTAACGTTGTAGTAGGTCTTGTTGCCGTGCCGCCGCTCGCGTTCGCGATTGGCCAACCAACCCAGGCCCAGCAGATCATGCGACGCAAACAACCGGACCCCGTCCTCGCGCCCAAGCCGCTCGCGCGCCGCGACTTTCTGCTCGATCTGTTCGAGAAACGGGTCCTGAAACCCGCCGAACGGACGATCGTCAAGTTGTGGCGGTGCCAGGGTCGTCATTGGAGTCGCCTTCGTGAAGGGCTTCTGAGGCGCGTACTCTCTCTACGCGAGTTCGGCCACCAAACTACCACCCTTGGCGAAATCGGGCAACAGGCTTCGTATCCACCGGCCCGCAGAGATCATGAGCGTCGAGACGCATTCCAGCGTTCAGACGTGTTCGCGCCGGATCGTTTTTCATTGGCGCGTTTCCGGAAGGTGGGACCTCAATCGTCGTCTCTCAACTTCCTCGTGTAGCCGATCTCATCGAACGGTTTGGTCACGGTCGTGGCGACGTTCTTCAGGTTGGCGTTGATTCGCTTGAGCGAACGGGCGAAGAGGACTTCCGTAATCGCGGCGTTTTTCTCATATCTTGGGTCGTCGGCGTAGGCACCCTTGACGACATTATTCAAACCGTCGCGCACTTCCTTGTGAATCTGAAAGACCTGCTCGGCCATCCGCGGGTCTTCATCGTGAAAGGCTTGCCGGACGAGTTCAAAACTTCGTCCCACCGAATCGGTCAGGCGGCACAGGGTTTCGTATTGGGGCAACGCCGAGAATTCACCCGAGTACAGGTCACCCAATTCCGTGAACCGCTTTGTATTGTCCCCGATGCGTTCGATGTAGCCGGTCACGGTCGTGAGCACGAGCGAGGCGACGACGTCTTGTTTGGTGCTGATCGAGAGGTGCTCGAGCACCTTGCGCCGGATCTCCCCCTCCAGCTGGTTGATGTCCTTGTCGCGCTTGTGCACGCTGAATTGGGCGGGTTCCTTCTTCAGGAGCCGCGCGTTCGCCTCCGCGAACATCTCCTGGGCGATGGTCAGCATCTCCTCGGTCTGAGAGACGGCCTGCCGCAGGAGGTCCGCTTTTGAAAAGAGCGAGAGAAGTTTTTGCAACATGGTCATCCCTTCCTTTCAGGTCCCGCGTTTTGGAATAACATCGGGGCACTATGACATAAACAGAAACAGAATCAACAGCGGCACGATGTAGAATACCGTGACCACGTAAACGAGCGCCAGCAATCGGAAATGGATGGCCACATAGGACAACTTCTCGGCCAGGTAGATCGGGAGCTTGCAGGCCGGACTCCAAATGAAGAGTGCCGTGCCGGTGACGTTGAACAACAGGTGGACCATGGCCACGTTCAGCGCGTCGACGCCCTTGTTCAAGCCCAACAACGACAGCGCCGCCAGCAGCGCGGTGATCGTCGTCCCGATATTGGCCCCCAGCAAGAACGGGAAGATTTGCCGCAGCGTAAAGATGCCCCCGGCCACCATCGGGACGGCGATGGAAGTCGAGATGCTGCTGCTTTGCACCAGGGCCGTAATAATGATGCCGAGCAGGAGCGCCCGCCAGGCCTTGGCGAACAGGTAGTCGTTGACCAGTTTTTCCACCGGCCCCGAGATGACCGCCCGCAGGTTATTCGAGAGATATTTCAAGACCACTAATAGCAGGATCAATGCGCAGGCCAGTTGCAGAAACGGGGTTAGTTCGCCGGGGATGGTTTCGAGCAGGTGAGTGATCTGTTTAACCACGGGTTTGAGGATCGCCTTGAGCGGACTCCCCGTTTTCTCGACTTGTCCAACGTCTTGGAACAAATAGGTCAATCCCGGCGCCGATTTCTCGAAAAAGCCCGTCAATCTCTCCAGCGGCAGCAGGATGGCGACGGCCATCAAGTTGAAGAAGTCGTGGACCGTGGCCGCCGCGAACGCCCTGCCGAATTCCTGCCGTCGCGTGACGTGCACAAGCGCGACGAACGTGCTGGTCACGGTCGTGCCGATATTGGCGCCCATAACCATCGGGATGGCGTAGTGGATCGGGAGCTGACCGGCGGCGACCGCCGCGACGATCATCGAGGTGGTCGTCGAGGAACTTTGCAGGACGGCCGTCATCAGGATCCCCAACGCCAAACCGACCAACGGATGGGCCGTGACGGCGATCCACCCGTCGAACGTTTCCTTATAGCCGGCCGAAGTCGCGAACATCTTGAACGCGCCCGACATCAGGCTGATGCTGAGGAAAAACAGGTAGAGCAGGACCAGGAGTAGAAGGACCTGCCGGGCTATTTGCAGGCGGTGACCCCGTTTTTGGGGCTCCTGTTTCCGCGGAGATGGCCTGTCAGTGGAAGTCGGTGCGGGCTCTTCGTTGACCGCGGAGGACGAGTCCGTTGGATGGTCGGTTTCTGTCATGGCGACTCAGTGGAGAGGTCGATCCGCGGTCGATGGCCCCGGCTCGGGACGGCTAGAGCGACTGATGCGGCGGATGCTTGTAACTTGTTGTCAATCAATGGTCTGCGATCACTCTACGGCCAATGATATCGGACAATCAGCAGGGGCGACAAGTTCTCGCCTTGCACAATTCAGACCATTCTTAAACTATTGCGCGAAAGGTCAACTCAAATGATTGAAGGCATGGCTTGCCGACTTGCCAGGTGGGAATGCATCGACATTCAGAGATGAGTCGCGGAAAATGGAGACTGCTGAGTGGAGAGGCTCGACCCGCGAGACGGGAAACCCGTTTTCAGAGGGTGGGACGGGTGGGATAAGCCGCCCGTCTTTGTTGAGATTAAAAGGCGCGCCAAACCGCCGCGACAGGTAAATCATGCCCAAGCCGCCGCTGTTACCCACGATCGATTGGAAAGAGGTTTTTGAGTCGGGTTTGACCTATCAAGCCTGGCTCGAGGGAGGGAAACACCCCCAGAACCAGGAAAAGATGGAGGCGGCGCGCCGGGAACTGCCGCTCGGGCCGCATGTGGAGGCGCTGCTGGCGACCCTGCCCCGGCCGGTGCACGTCGTCGCGATCGCCGAGGACTGGTGTGGGGACGTCGCGCGCCACGTCCCGGTGCTGGCCCGGCTGGCCGCTGGCGCGCCCAACCTGCGCGCGCGCTATCTCCACCGCGAATCGCGCCCGGACGTATTCGCGCGCTTCCTCACCAATGGGGGTGAGTCGATTCCCAAATTCATCTTCCTCAATGACCAGCTCGTGGAATGCGGCAACTGGGGGCCGATGCCGGCGGCTTGCCGCGAACTCATCGCGCGTGGGAAGGCGCGCGGGAAAACCGGGGAGGCGCGCGGGCGGGTCTCGGTCTGTTACGAGGCCGATCCACACTGCCAAGTAGCCGTGCGCGAGCTACTCGAATTGATCGACATCGCATCGACCCAGAGCATCTGAGCCGATCCGGTCAGCCGGGCGCGGATGCCATCTGCCGGCGCGTGCGCGTGTATTCGATGACCACGGCGCCATTGAGCCCCCCGATGGGCGCCTCGGGTTTGGCCACGCGGCACGTGACCTGGTCCACGTCGAAACGGCTGAACATCTCTTCGAGCAGCCGCCAGGCGATGCGCTCGATCAACTCGTGGCTTTCGTCCTCGACGACCGCCCTGGCCGCGGCATGAACGTCCCGGTAGTCGAGGGCCTGGTCGAGCCGGTCGCTGCGCCCTTGGGACGCCATATCGGCGTGCAAGATAAGGTCAACCTCGAAACGGCGACCCATTTGCTTCTCCCAGTCCTCGGTCCCGTGCCGGCCGAAGAACTGGAGTGATTTCAGGTGGAGGGTATCCATATTCGATCGACGCTGCGGCCGGCGCGGCAAATGAAACTTGGTTGATCCGAAGGTTCCGACCCCACTACCGTATGCCACAAGGCGCGACGCACCTCAACTTTTTTAGATTGAATTCGGCGGCGGGGTGGTTAGACTGTATGGGTTTGCGCCCCCAGTCACCACCTGGACGGGGAGGAACCGGTCGCGCCGCTCTCGCTCGGAGCCGTGGATATCACGGGGCCGTCGGGTGACGGGGCAAATGGAGGACAGAGTCAACCATGGATCAGATGCAGATGGCCGCCCGGCCGCGGTCCAAAGAGACCAAACGGGCCAACGGGAGGCTTCGGGCCGGCGGGCGGATTCCGGCCATCGTTTACGGCGGAGAGAACGATCCCAGAATGCTCTCGCTCGACGAGCACGAGATCGAGATGGTCTTGCACGGCACGGTGCGCACCAACGCGATCTTCAACCTGTCGAGCGAGGACGGGTCCAAGGAGCAGACCATCATCCGCGAGGTCCAGCGCCACCCGCTGAGCGCGAGAATCATCCACATCGATTTTCAGCGGATCGACGTGAACAAACCGATCGCCATGAACGTGCCGGTGCATATCGTGGGCGCCGATCCCGCGGGGGTGCGCGAGGGGGGCGTCCTGGAGCACTTGGTCCGTACGGTTACCGTTCGCTGCAAACCGCTCGACATCCCCAGAAGCCTGGACGCGGACTTGAGCGAGCTGAAAGTCAATGAGACCTATCAGGTCCGCGAATTAGTGTTGCCCGAGAACGTGGAACTGCTCGACGATCCGGCCATGGCGCTGTTCAGCATTCTGCCGCCGACAACCGCCCAGGAGGAGGAAGAAGAAGCGGCCGCCGAGGGCGAGGAAGCCCCGACCGAGCCGGAAGTCATTGGTGAGAAGGGCGAGAAGGGCGAGAAGAAGGAGGGTGAGGAGTGAGCGGCCGGGCAGGCCGCACGCCCGATCAGCAAGGGCATCTAAACCATGAAAATCATCGTCGGTCTGGGTAATCCCGGTTCTCGCTACGCCGCGACCTCACATAACCTCGGGTTCGACGTGGCCGATGAATTGGCCCGCCGCTGGGGGCTGTCCTTTCGCATGAGCCGGGGAGAGAAAGCCGAGGTGGCCGAAGGCACCTACGCCGGCTGGCCGGTCATGCTGGCCAAGCCGGTCACTTTCATGAACCTGTCGGGAGAGGCCGTCGAGCGATTGGTCAAACAGAGGGATTTGGGGCCGGACGACCTGTTGATCGTCAGCGACGACATTAATCTGCCGATCGGCAGGTTGCGCATCCGGCCCGGGGGTAGTCATGGTGGGCACAACGGATTGCGATCGATCATCGCTCGGCTTGGCGGGGAACGGCTCCCTAGGCTCCGGGTGGGGATTCAGCCATCGTGGGAGGTGGAAGACTTGACCCGCTACGTGCTACAAAAGCCGCCGCCGTTCGAACGCGAGCAACTGCGGGAAATGGTCGACTTAAGCACCGACGCCGCGGAAATGTGGGTTCGAGAAGGTTGCGAACCCGCCGCGGATAGATACAATGGAATGAGGCGTTTTGACGTCGAGCCCGAGGGCTCGTGAACAGTTTCCGTGGACCGCAACCGGGTCCACCTCTCTGTTCCGTCCGATCCAAGGATCTGGGGCGGGACTGTTAAACCGAAGGGAGGGTCAGGCTTCGATGTCATCGACCCAGAAGGGGATTTTCGAGGCACTGGTGATTCTGAACGCCAGCCTCGAGGAAGAACAGACCAGCCAACTGGTCGACCGGCTGCGTGCGCACCTCGAAGAGGGCGGGGCGGCCATCCAGAATGTGGTGCTGTGGGGCCGGCGGCGGCTCGCCTATCCCATCCGCAAGAAAAATGAGGCGTATTACGTCCTCTATTACTTTACCATGGAGCGGGGGCAGAGCACGCTTGAACCGTTCGAGCTCGCGTGCCGTCACGACGAGGAAGTCTACCGGTTCATGGTGGTCAAAGTGCCCCTGAAAAAGAAGGGCCACGATATCAAGCCGCTGGTTCCGGAGCCGGGCTACCTGGCCGATTTCAAGTGCGAGCCGCGATCCCATCGGCGTTACGGCGGGCCCCACTCGAGGGACAGAGACAGGGGGGACAGGGATCGGGATCGGGATCGGGGTGGCGTCAGCGCTCCCCCAGCACCCCCGGCCGAAGTTCCCGCAACCGAAGCGCCCGTGGCCACCCCGGCCGCGCCGGCGGAGGCGGCCGCGCCATCGGTTGAGACGGCTCCCTCGCCCGCCGCCGGGACTGAGACCTCACCCCCGGCCGTGGAGGCGACCGCGCCTGCACCGACGCCTCAGGTGGCGTCCGGGGAGAAATCTGGGACGGCCGAGCAACCCGCTGAGGCTGCCGCTTCCGAATCGGTCTCCACGCCCCAGGAGGCTGAGCAGAAACCAGCGGAGTAAGGATGAGACGGGCCGACGGTCGGCGTGCGCTCGGTCGCTATCACATCGTGGGGATACCACGTCCCCTGTGAGCCACAAGTAGGAGAAGCGGTCATGCTTGAACTGAACAAGGTAATGTTGATCGGGAACCTGACGCGTGATCCGGAGTACCGGAGCACTTCTACGGGCCGCGCCGTGGTGGGGATGGGGCTGGCCGTCAATCGCAGTTGGTTCGATCGCGAGAGCGGTAGCCGTCAGGAGGATACGGTGTTCATCGACGTGGACGCCTGGGAACGGACCGCCGAGTTTTGTAATAAGTACCTGTCCAAGGGACGCAGGATTTACGTCGAGGGGCGGCTCAAGATGGATAGTTGGACCGACCGCGAGACGGGAGGCAAACGAAGCAAGATCGTTGTGGTCGCCGACCGGGTCCAGTTCGCCGACCCCAAACCGGGGGGGAATGAGGGCGGTGAGTTCGCGAGCGAACGAGACCGCCCCGAGCAAGCGCCCGTTGCCGGGGCGTCCGCCAGTCCGGCCACCGGCAGCCCGGCGGCGGTCGAGTCCGGGTCGGCTGAACCCGGCGGCCACGCGGCGCCGGTCGAAACCAAGGACGACCTTCCCTTTTAGAATGAAGTGGAACATTTGGAAACATCATCGATTTGAAATTGGTATCGGATTGAAAGGAGCGGAATGAGTATGCCTGAAGGTCAATCACCACAGCATCAGCCCTCGGATCAAAGGCCGCAGCGAGACTATCGTCCGAGACGTGACGACAGGGATGGCCCGGACCACAGAGGCGGCCGGAGCGATCGTCCATCGTCCCCGCATCGTCGCTTCCGGCGTCATCGCGGCAAAGTCTGTCAGTTTACGATCGATAAGATTGAATACATTGACTATAAGGACGTCGAACGGCTGAGAAACTACATCGCGGATTCGGGCAAGATCATGCCGCGGCGGATCACCGGAACAAGCGCCAGACACCAGCGGATGCTGACCCGGGCGCTCAAACGCGCTCGCTACATGGCCCTGTTGCCCTATAAGATACGATAAACTCGGCGACCCGGCGCGAGTTGGCCGGCTTGGGGTTGATCCCAGCCACAACTTCTCATTGCCAAGACGCGAGCGTCCGCGGGTATGAAAGGAATGGTCCATTCAATTGAAGGTCGTCTTTGAACGTCAACCGCTGGCCAGCGGCGTCGCGCTGATCCACAACATCGTCAGCGCCGCCACCACGATGCCGATTCTGTCCAATATCCTGGTCGATGCAGCTGGCGAAGAAGTCAAGCTGAGCGGAACGGACCTGGAATCGTTCGGGCAGGTCCGCATCAAGGCCCAGGTCGAAGAGGGAGGACGCGTTACGGTCAACGCGCGGTTGCTGGCCGATATCGTCCGCGTCCTGCCCGAGGGAGACGTTTCATTCGAGACCGACGCCAACCGGCTGACGCTGTTGTGCAATCGAAACACCTATCATCTGACGACCATGCCGCCCGAAGATTTCCCCGACTGGCCGTCCCTGGAGCCCGATGTCACGCTGACGCTGCGCCAGGCCGATCTCAAACGCATCCTGCACAACACGATGTTCGCCATCCCCCAAAAGGATCCGCGCAAGGTGTTGAGGGGGGTGCTGCTCGAAGTGGCCGAAGGGCGGCTGACGTGCGTAGCGACCGACGGGCGCAAACTCGGAAAGACGGTCGTCGAGCCGGTTGAGATCATCGGCGAGGGCGGCGACGCCAACATCCAGGTCATCATCCCCGAGCGGATCCTGGTCGAGGTCAACAACGCCATCGGAGAAGAAGGGGAGATCACGCTCGACCTCGGCGAACGCCAAGTCCGGTTCTCGCTCAGCAACTTGTGTTACGTCTCCAACCGCATCGAAGGCACCTATCCCAAATATCAAGCGGTCATCCCCGAGTCGTTCACCAAGATCATTCACATTCAAAAGACGACGCTGTCGGACTCGATTAGCAGGGCGGCGGTGGTGGCCGAACGCAAGCACCATTCGATCATCCTCAAGTTCGAGGCGGGACAAATCGTGATCAACGCGCAGTCGTTCGAGGAGGGAACCTTCGAGGGCGCGGTTGAGACCGATTATGAGGGAGAACCGTTCCGCATCGCGTTTAATCATCAATACTTGCAAGAGATCTTCAAGGTGACGCCGGACGCGGTGACTGAAATGCATCTGAAGGATCCGACGGCTCCGGTGGTCTTCAAATGCGAGAGCGATCCCGACACGCTCTATCTGATCATGCCGGTGCGCATGGCCGAGTTGGAAGAGCCGCCCGTCGAATCCGAAAGCAAGGCCTGAGACACTCGGCCGGCCGATCATGCCCCAGCCCTCCCCTCGCCCCGATCCCGCCCAACCCGAGCTCGCCGAACCAAAGAAATTCGACCCAGTGCCCACCGTGATTGTGGGTGGTTTTCTCCTCTTGTCCTTGATGACGGTCCTGTACATGTGGAGTGGCAATCGGGTCCAGGCTGCCACGAGCGCCGCCCGAGAACTGATGGGGCGCCAGGCCCATGAGCAAGCCGTCCCGCATCTGCTTTATCTGACCCAAAGGTCGCCTCGGTCGACGACGTGGTGGATCAGATTGGGCGACTGTTACTTGGAAATGGATCAGGCGGAGGTTGCCCTGAAACACTATCAGCACGCGCTGAGATTGAAGAACGATCTCAAGATAGATGAAAAGCTAGCCGTCAGTCTGCACAAGCTCGGCAGATATGATGAAGCATTGGAGTACTTCATCAAATTATTAAACGAGGACCCTGATCATGCGGCCGCGAATTATCACTTGGGACTGGCACTGTTCCAGGCTGAGCGATATCAGGAGGCGGCCGAACGTTTTCAGGCGGTGGCCGCCGATGAGAAATGGGACCGCCGGGCCGAGCCGTATCGGCGCAAACTGGCCCAGATCGTCTTGGGTGAACTGAATCCCCAGCCGCAGTCGGAAAACCCCTAAAGCCAAAACCTGAAATCTCCTGTCCCCGCAACTCAATTCTCCCCCTGGCGCCTTCTGGGGTCGGCCGTGGAGGATTCGGTAAGTCGCCGGTAAAGACTCAGCAAGCCGGGGGGCGCGATCTGTTCGGCCCGAATCAGCGGCGAATGGCCCTCGGCCTCGAGGGCGAGGAGTAGCTCGTCCTTGGCGGGACGGTCGGTCCAGCGAGACGTAAGCGAATTGATCAGTTTTTTGCGCCGCTGGGCGAAGGCGGCGTCGACAAATTCCGAGAAGCCGGGCCACCACGCCTCGGAGGCCGGCGTTGGCTCAACCGGGCATGGACACCGGTCCAGGACCAAAACCGATGCATCGACCCGAGGAGGGGGGGTGAAACGCTCGGCTGGGACCTCCCAGCGCTCCGCCAGGTGCCACCACATGGCCAGCTTGATGGTCAGGACGCCATAATCCTTGGTCCCAGGGCCGGCGACGATGCGGTCGGCCACCTCGCGCTGGACCATCACCGTCATGCGCCGCCACGGCACCCCGGGCCCGCACTGGCCGAAAAGTAGGGGCGATGTGATCTGAAAGGGCAGGTTCCCGGTCAGGACCGCCTGATCGAGCCCCCGCTCGGCCAACGCGCCCCGGGCCAGGTCGGCAAGATCGAGTCGCAGGGCATCACCGTAGAGGAACCCGACCTGGGGAACGGCTCCGAACGCCTCCTGGTGGAGGGAGCGGAAGCGGCGGTCCAGCTCGATGGCCAGCACGCCCCCCGCCCGCGCCGCCAGCATCGAGGTCAAGAAGCCGGGGCCGGCCCCGATTTCGACCGCCAGCGTCCGCGGATCGGCCCTCGAGACCTCGGCGATGCGCGCGAGCATGGCTTCATCGGTGAGGAAATGTTGACCGAGTCGCTTGCGGCTCCGCAGGCACTTGAGCCGCATCTGGAGCATGAGGAACGCGGTGGTGGGTAAGGTGGACATGGCCATCAATCTAGCGCGAAGGCGGGCCAAAGCCAACCGGCCCGGTGCCCCGTACAAACCCGCGGTGGCGAGCACCCGCGCGCGGTATGCAAAAGACGTTGATTTTGTTGAGGTTCGTGGCCGCCGCCGGCCGAATTTCAGTTGACAGGATCGAATCGCTGGGGCATTGATGGGGAGGACGTTGCGTCGGGGCCATTTGGCGTCGCCGGCTGATGGTCGGAAGGCGTCGACCTCGGTCGACGCCTTTGCGCGGCGCTCGCCAAGCCAGATCGTTTTCATTCATCGGAGGCCACCATGCTTAGGTGCGACGGCCCATTGACAGGGCAATCCATGAGGAGGGCCTGTCTGTTACTGGGCGGTGTTCTGTTTCTTACCTTTCTGCCGCCGGCCATGGCCCAGTCCCAGAAGCTCACCGACATGCTTCCGGAGGTCGATCCGCTGGTCCCCACGGCCGAACCGGGTCGGGGGATCAACATTTTCGACCCGGCCAAGGGCGAGCAAATCACGCCGATTCAGAAAGCCGTCGAGGTATTTGTCGAGCGGGAGAAAGAACGACAGCGGCGGTGCCTGGTCAAGACGGAGAACCTGCTCACCTATGAGTACGAATTGGTCGGCGAAACCGAGGACCAGATTTATCGCGAGGCGATGGTGCGGTCGCTCAAGTCCTCCGCCGCCCGGCTTTACTTCGGCAATTTCATCTTGTTGGGCCGCGACGTGCTAGAGCCATACCTTTACCATAACGGCGCCCCCTTCATTGTGAGCAACGACGTGCTGGAGCGGCGTGACCTTTCGAGGGAGCTGATCCAGATGCGCCTGCGCGTGGGGGTCAATCTGGACACCTTTTATCGTGATCTGTGGGAAAAACGGTTCATCGCCGCGCCCAATCTCAGGCCGATCGCCTCGGTCCATCTGCGCGAGGTCATCGAGGGCAGGCCCGACACCTCGGCCGACGCGCGCTCCCGCATCGATCTGGTCATGGAACAGAACCTGTATCGCGTCTTTTCGGACAAGATGCGCAAACCGGGATTGGATGTCGATCTATCGGGGTCGCCGGGCCTTCTGCGCGAGGCCCGCGGCGAGGCCCAGCGCCATGACGTGGACGTCCTTGTCACGGGAACGGTCGCGGTCCGGCCGATCCGGGAGGAGACGATTTACTACGACGATCACTTTTTCCAGGAGGCCGCGGCCGAACTGAAACTGTATCGCGTCGATACGGGCGAGATGCTAATCGAGGTCGATGACCGCTACTCGGCCAACGGCGCCAGCGTGGGCGAAGCGACGGACAAGGCGCTGAATGAGTTGCTGATCCGCATGAGTCAGAAAATCGCCGATCACCTGCGCGGGATGTGGGGCAAGACGATGCTGGAGAAAGGGAACTACCGCGTCTTGGTCAGCGGTGTCAGGTCCGATCAGAAATCCAAGATCTACGCCTTCCTCAGGACGCTTTCGGACGAAACGGAGATCTATGAGAAGACCTATTACGGCGACGTGTTGGTCGTGAACCTGGTGGCGCCCGCCCTGGGTCCCGACCAGCTTGAATCCTTCCTCAGGGATTCCTCGGAGCCCCAGTTTGACGTCCACCGCGTCAGCAAACGTGAATTCGCCCTCGAACTGCTTTGACCCCCTGTCCCTTCACCCTGGGACTCGCGCCCCGTCAGAAACCTCGCGACAAGTTGGTGAGTCAAGAACGATGATGACCGGCAACCCGGCAACGCCCTCCGCGAGCGGGGAATTGAGGTGATTTCAGTGGCCATTGAACCCATCTCGACAACCGACCTGAGGGCTGAGGTGGAGTTGCCGCGCGTTCGACCGGTGACGATGGCGGATTTGGACTCGATCCACGCCCTGATCGAGATGGCCTCGCGCGCCACGACCGTCCTGCCACGTGGTCGGGAGGAGCTGTGTGAGTGCCTGCGCGACTTTATCGTGGCCGAGCAGGAGCAGGGTCGGATCATCGGCTGCGCCGCGCTCAGCGTGTTCGGCCCGGCGTTGGCCGAGGTCAGGTCGCTGGTGGTGGACCCGACCTTTCAAGGGCGGGGCGCTGGCGCGCGGATGATTGATGAACTGATCAGAGAGGCCGGTCGGCTGGGGATTCGGCGACTGTTCGCCTTGACCGACAACGTCCCGTTCTTCGAGTGCCTCGGCTTCAAACCCACCGACAAGGCCACCCTGCCGCAAAAAGTTTGGACCGAGTGTATCCGCTGTCCCAAGTACCTGGATTGCCAGGAGGAGGCCGTCGATCTGGATCTGGGATCGCCATGAAACGCCTTCCTTTTCTCTCGAACCGAAGTTGAACTTTCGCGGCCGTGGCTTTATCATCTAATGGAGATCGTGGGTTCCGCTCTTGCCTCTCACTCGACCCGCCAACCCGAATAAGGACAAGGTAAGCCAGATGTCGATACCGAGGGTCTTGATCGTCGATGACAACAAGCACTATCGCGAGGCATTCCGCCGCAACCTGGTTCTCCAGGGTTATGAGGTGGAGGAGGCCGAAGACGGCGATGATGCGCTGGTCCGGCTCAATCAGAACAACATCGACGTGATTGTGACCGATTTGGCCATGCGCCACGCCACCGAGGGACTGGACCTGATCCGCCAGGCGCGTTCGCTCAATCCTCACCTTCCGATCATCATGATCTCGGCCGTCGGCACGTTCGAGGAAGGCGCCGAGGCCTCGCGGCTGGGTGCGCGCTACGTGATCAGCAAGAGCAAGATCGACGAGGAGATGGATAACCTGTTCAAGGCGATCGACGAGGCATACGAAGAGTATCAGCGCTCGCTGGAGTATGAGGTGCGGCTTGGGGAATTACGGGACAAGGCCTCGTCTGACGCGGGGGGGGGTCAGGCCCAACTGCGCGAGATCACGCTCGACCCCAAGGCGCCCGAGACGGTCAAAGGGGTGGCCTTCGATCTGTTGACCGAGGTGAGCTCGTCCGATATGCTCCAGGCCTCGCGCGAAAACGCCGATCGGGTTCGGGCCGAGGCCGCCACGCGCGAGGTCTTCGAAAAAGTCGACGCCAACCTGGCCGAGGCGATCAGCCGGTTCGGGGAGCTGGACCATCAGACCCAGGAGGCGTTGCGGACGGCCGAGTTTCTCTACGTTCACGGCGAGGAAATCGAGCAGGCGGTCGACTTTTCCAGATCAATCGGCTTCTCATACTGCTTCGCGGTGGAGAACGAAGCCAAAATCCGCCTACGCAAGCGCCTGCAAAAGTTCTTTCACGAACCCCACACGCCAAGGCTGATCGTCAGCCTGCTCGAGGAAAACCGTCGCCAGATATCTCTCTTCTATCATCAACACCTGCTTCGCGTGCAGCGCGAAATATCACTCGATGTGACCATTGATAACGTTTATCAAACCTTCCAGCGCATTTTGGGGCACGGAGGAAAGTACAAACCCGACGGGCTTAAAGCCTTGGGCATCATTCTGCTTTGTTTCGGACGCACGTACAGTTTCCGTAAGTTTCAGAAGGAGATCACCATCGACAACCCGTTGGGCATCAAGGGATTCGACGATGAGCAGGAATTGCTCCGCTACGCCTGCCTGCTCACCAATTTGCAACACTATCGCAACCCCTATATCCACCCCGAAATCAGTGAAATGGAGAAGCTATCGAAGATCCGTGAGACCTCTTTCGACTGCATGAACTTGACACTCAAACTCGTCTAGAACCGGGCGACCCCGCCGGGGTTCGCCGGACACGACACCACTCCAGCTCATAACCAGCTGCCGCGCGGCGCAGGCCGACCAACCGGATGCCACCAACCAAACCCGCTGATCCCAGTTCCGAGAAGAACCATCTCAGATCCCAACCTCCGCCCCCCGTGGGGACGCTCCGCGTGGTGCCGCTGGGCGGCCTGGGTGAGTTCGGCAAGAACTCGATGGTCCTGGAATGGGGCCGCGACATGATCATGGTGGACTGTGGTCAGAAGTTTCCCGACCACGACATGCTCGGCGTGGACCAGGTGATCCCCGAGTTCACGTACGCCCTGGACGCGGGGGACCGGCTGCGCGGCGTGATCCTGACGCACGGTCACGAGGACCATATCGGCTCCGTCACGTTCCTGGCGCGCCAGGTCCGCGACCGGCGTCTGGTCGTCCACGGGACCCGTATCACGCTGGCCATCCTGCGCGAGAAGCTGGAGGAGATGGACCTCACGGGGCGGGTCGAGATGGTCCACGTGGAGGCCGGCCAGACGATTAAGCTCGGCGAGTTCGAAGTGGAACTGCTGGCGGTGCCCCACTCGTTCCCAAACTGCCTGGCCTTGGCGATCAAAACCCCGCTCGGGATGGTGGTGCATACGGGAGATTTCCGTTTCGCGATGGATGAAAACAATGGGGCGTCGGCGCTGGAATCATTCAAGCGGTTGAGCGCCGATGGCCGCGTGCTGCTCTTAATGTCCGATAGCACCAATGTCGATCGTAAGGGCTTTTCGCCCAGGGACGAGTCGATCCGCGAGGGGCTGTCCCAGGTCATCGGCGCCGCCTCGCGCACGGTGATCCTGGCCCTGTTCGCCTCGAACATCCAGCGCCTCCAATCCCTTCTGGACATCGCCCAGGACGTGGGCCGCAAGGTTGCCATTTGCGGTTACAGCCTCGAGCGCAACTTCGATATCGCCAGTGAACTGGGGCTGCTTCATTATCCCACCGAATTGATCTGGCCGATACACGAGCTGCGGAGCTTGGCACCTGAACAGCGCCTCATCCTGACCACGGGCACCCAGGGCGAACCGCTTGCGGCCCTCTCGCGCATGGCGTTCAACAATTTCAAGGGCTACCAGGTCGGGCCCGATGATCTGGTTATCTTTTCCTCCAGGATCATCCCGGGCAATGAGCGGGCGATCTACCGGGTCATCAATCACTTCTATCGGCGCGGCGCCCGCGTCATCACCGAGCGCGACGCCACCGTCCATGGGTCAGGTCACGCTTACCGCGAAGAGATGCGTGAACTTCTCAAGGCCGTCCAACCGCGCTACTTCATGCCCATCCATGGCGAGCTGCGTCAATTGATCGGCCACGGCGACCTGGCGCGTGAGTGCGGCGTTGCGGAACCCGATATCTTTATCCTCGAGAACGGGATGCAATTGACCGTGACCCAAACCGAAGCGCGCGCGCGGAACACCGATTGGTCGGGTTACGTCTTGGTCGACGGGCGAGTGATCGACGGGGTGGACCAGATTGTCATGCGCGATCGTAAACATCTGGCGGATGACGGAATGCTGACGGTCATCCTCGTGATCGAACAGCACTCACACAAGATCATCGCCGGCCCGGAGATCGTCTCGCGCGGTTTTGTCGTCGTTGATGAATGCGAGGACCTGATCCAACAGTGCAAATCGCTGGTCGCTCGCACCTTTGAGGAGTGCGACGTCGAGAGCAAGGAGGAGTGGGACGTCGTCAAAGTCGCCGTGCGCAAAGCACTGCGTAGATACCTGGCCGAAACGACTGACCGTTACCCGGTCATTATCCCCGTGGTCGTCGAAATATAAGGTCACAACCTTTTCTCATTTACGGATAGAGGTGATCCAATGAAGCCAATCTGCCGTTTCATCTTTGGCGTCCACTTCCATCAGCCGATCGGTAACTTCGAATCGGTGATCGAGGAGGCTTATCGGCGGGCCTACGTACCTTTCATTGAGACCCTTGAACGTCATCGGTCGGTTCGCATTGTCGCGCACTTGTCGGGGAGCCTGCTCGATGTTCTCGATACCAGGCATCCCGACTTCTTGGAACGTCTGCGACGATTAAGCGAGCGAGACCAGATCGAATGGCTGACCGGGACGTACCATTCAGCAATCTTGCCAGCCGTCCCCGACGCGGATGGACGCGGCCAGATTTTGGAGATGAGCGAGGCGATCGAACGGCATTTCGGCCGGCGGCCGATCGGGACGTGGGTCACCGAGCGGATCTGGTCACCAACGATGGCCGCCATGTTCGCCCAGTTGGGGATCCGCTACTGCGTGCTGGACGAAAACCATTTGCGGTGCGCCGGCGTGAGCAATGGAACACTCAGTCGCGGATATTTCCTGACCGAAGATCGGGGTAGTCCGGTCGCGGTCCTGCCGATTCTCGAGCAATTGCGTTACTGCATCCCCTACGCCAGTCCCGAACAGACGCTCGAATTGCTCGAGAAGCAAACCGAGGCGGCCGGCGGCGAGGCGTTGGCCGTCTTCGCCGACAATGTCGAGAAGTTCGGCACCTGTCCGGGGAGTCATGAGCATTGTTACGAGAATGGGTGGCTGGATCGGTTCTTTGGGTTGCTGGAGGATAACCAGGAGCGCTTCCCGACGGTGCTGGGGCGGGAAGCATTGGACCAAAGCCGCTGCCAAGGGCCGGTTTACATTCCGGAGTCGAGTTACGTCGAGATGATGGAATGGGCCCTGCCACCGGTCAAGGCCCGCCGTTATCGGCAGGCGCGTCAGGCCCTGGAGGAGCGGGGGCTGGGCAGGCTCGTCGAGCCGCTATTGCGCGGGGCGCCCTGGCGCGCCTTTCTTGGGCGCTACCCGGAAATCAACCGCATCCAGAAAAAGATGCTGGTCGTCAGCCGCCGGATCGAGGAGTCGCTGGCGGAACACCCCGGCCACCAGAAGCTCAAACTCGCGCGCCAACACCTGTGGCGCGGTCAATGCGGAGACGCCTACTGGCATGGCCCGGGCGGAGGCGTCTATCTCGGTCATCTGCGCCACGCGCTGCACCGCGAGCTGAACGCCGCCAATCGCCTGGTTGGCGAAGTCGAACACAAACCGGCGGTCTGGCTCAATACGCAATGGACCGACTACGACGCCGACCTGCATGAGGAATGCCTGATCGAATCGGACCGTTGGTGGCTGATCGTCTCGCCGCGGCGAGGCGGACAACTGGTCGAGGTGAACTATAAGCCGCGTGACTTAAGCCTAGTCGATACAATGTCGCGCCGCGAAGAAACCGACCATGAGGGACTTTCGGATCCGCCCATGGTCGACCGCCACGACCGACTATTCGGGATCGACCAGTTCTTTGCGCCGCAGACGGAATTCCACGATTGGCAACGCGGCGCGTGTGAGGAGATCGGCGATTTCGTCGACCAGCCGTTCGAGACCAAACTGACCGCCGGCGAACGCTTCGCCAAACTCGTCTTATTGCGTCACGGACGGGTCCTGACCCAGGAGGGGTCGCAACCGCTCAGCGTGCGCAAGACGATCAACCTGAAGGCGGGCGAGGATACGTTTTCGATCGATTATACGTTGCGCAATTTATCCGACAGGCCGCTCAGGGCCCTTTGGGGCGTGGAGTTCAATGTCAACATGCTGTCGGGCGAGTCACCCGATCGTTACGTCTTGATCGACGGCGAGCCGGCCCATGACCCCCGACCGATCGCCCGCGAGGCGCATGAGCGCGTGCTGGGAATTGACCTGATCGATGAATGGCTGAACCTGAAGACCGGATTCGGGCTATCATGGCCCACGCGGGTCTGGCGCCAACCGATTGAAACCATTTCGATGGCGGGCGGGCGACTCGAGACCCGCTATCAGGGGACGTGCCTTTTGGCACTCTGGCCGCTCGAACTCGAACCTGGCGGGTTGCGCGCTTTTCACATCATCGTGGACTGCGGACTCGCGCCGGCATCAGGCGCCACCGCGGCGGGACCTCGCCTCGGCGCCGAGACCGAACCGGCGGGAGCACTTTGTCATTCGGGCACCTGACACGTTTGAGTTGAACTAAAACCGGATATTTTATGCGTGGATTGTGGGGACTGCTGCGAATCTTAATGTCCCTAGCCATCGTGGTCTGGGGCGTGGCGACCGTCACGTTCTTGCTGATGCGCGCCATCCCCGGCGGGCCGCTCAGCCGCGACCGGCAATTGCCGCAGTCGGTCCGCGAGGCGATCGAGCGGCGTTATCACCTCGATGAGCCGGCGTGGAAGCAGTATGTGCGTTACCTGGGCGAGGCGATCACGGGCCGGTTCGGGCTCTCATACAATGATCCGGGCCGCACGGTCGGCGAACTGATCGGCCAACGCATCCCCGTCTCGGCGGCGCTCGGGGGGCTAGCGATGGGACTCTCGCTGGCGATGGCTTTTCCGCTGGGTGTTGCCGGGGCACTTGGGCAACGGCGCTGGCCCGACCGGCTCAATGCCTTCGTCGCGGCGGCAGGGGTTTCGTTTCCGTCCTTTATCTTGGGCGCGATGCTGCTCTATTTGTTCGCCTACCGGCTGGGATGGTTTCCGGCGAGCGGCTGGCGTGGGATCAGCACGGCGTTCCTGCCCGCGCTGGCCCTGGCCGCCATGCCGACGGCCTATCTCTCGCGACTGATCCGCAGTGAACTGAGCGAGGTTATGCGCAGCGACTTCCTGATGACGGCCCGGGCCAAGGGGCTGTCGCTGGGGCGGGTCGTGGTCGTCCATGCCTTGCGCCATACGCTCTCGCCGGTCCTGGCCTACCTGGGACCGCAAGCGGCCGGCATTATGACCGGTTCCTTCGTCGTCGAACGCATCTTTAACGTCCCCGGCCTGGGCCAGTACTTCGTCACCTCGATCACGAACCGCAACTACCCGATGATCATGGGCGTGACGTTGTTCTACGTGGTGGTGTTGGTGAGCTTTAATCTGTTGGCCGACGCCGCGTCGCGTTGGCTCGATCCACGCTTGCGGGAGGCCGACTGATGAGCGCCCGGCGCAAGGCCGACCCCGCCCTCGAGGGAGCGCGCTGGTGGCGGCGGATGCGGCGCAATCGCGGATTTCATGTTTCCACCGTCGTCCTGGCCGGACTGTTGGCACTCGTCACGGTCGGGCCTTGGATTAGTCCCTATGCCGAGGCCGAACAGAACCTATCCAACATCTTCGACTCCCCCAATCGCGCGCACTGGTTCGGGACCGACAGCCTGGGCAGAGACTTGTTGACGCGGGTCCTCTACGGAGGTCGCATCTCGCTGGCGGTCGGCTTTTTCGGAGCGCTGGTCAGCCTGCTCATCGGCGTCACGGTGGGGGGCGTGGCGGGCTGGATCGGCGGCTCGGTCGAGCGACTCATCATGCGCATGATCGATTTCCTCTACGGCGTGCCGCTGCTGCTGGTTGTGATCGCCTTGATGGTGGTGACCAAACCGGGGCTGTATAACATTTTCATCGCCTTGGGATTGGTCTATTGGCTCGAGATGGCCCGGCTGGTGCGCTCGCGAGTGGCGGAGCTGCGGTCGCGAGGTTTCGTCGAAGCCGCGCGGGTCATCGGCGTGGGACCCACGTTGATCTTCACGCGACACGTCCTGCCCAACACGACCGGGATCATCGTCGTGACGGCCACCTTCATGGTGCCCCAGGCGATCTTCGCCGAGTCCTTCCTGAGCTTTCTGGGACTGGGGGTGACGGTCCCGCACGCCTCGTGGGGGACGCTGGCGGCGGATGGGCTACAGGCGATGCGGTCCCACCCGCACGTGCTGGCGTTCCCGGCAATCGCGATCTGCCTGACCATGCTGACCTTCCAGGCGCTGGGCGAGGCGTTCCGCGCCGCCCTCGATCCACGTCAGGCCGAACAAGATTGAAGGTCCACGACCTGGAGTGATAGGCTATGGGGAAGTATTCCGGTCCGATCCTTAGGCTTGCGCCATTGGACTGACACCCAAACCATGGGAGATCTCGATCATGGGCGGTTTGACATGGATTGCTCGAACCAGCTCCTGTGTTTGGTTCCTCGCTGCTTCTCTTCACGCCAGCGCGCACGCAACCTCGCCCTCCAATGAACTCGCGAAACCCGATGAGGACCAGATCGAGCTGACCTGGAGCAGCCCATCCAACGGCATGTTATCAGTGCTGGATTTGCCGAAATTTGCCGAGGTTCGACCGGGAGATTACAAACCGATAAGGATATCTTACACGGTGCGCTTCAGAGGCGCCGTCACCCGTATTCTTGTTAGCATCCACGCCGCCCCGGGCGCGACGCTTCAGGAGATTCGGGATACGCTACTTGCCAACGAAACGGATACGGCGCACAGTGACGTGTTGCTTTTCCAGGGTGGTAAGAACAACGCACTATTTGGGGGTGGCAACGCGGTCGATGTTTATCGTTCAACGATCCAAAGCGTTGCCGACCACGCACAACTGATCGGGGCGCCGCTTCACGTCCAGGAGGTAACGCCGATCGTGCCTGAAATGCTAGACGCGCGTGGGTTTAACGGGCAGTCCTATCAAAACAACATCCTAGCGTTTAATGCCACGCTCGGGCAACTAGCCGAGGACCGTGGGCTCTCGGTCATTCAGATCTATGACCAGTTCAAGCTGAATTTTCACGACGGCGATGACGCCTGGTGTCGAAACCCCGCCAATAGCGGCATCTTGGATGGATCGCACTTGAGCGCCGCGGGAACCGAGCAATTGGGCGCGCGGTGGGTGGATGCCTTGACCGACGCGATTCTATCAAATCCCAATCCACCCCTGACCGTGGGCATTTATGGAGATTCGATCTCCGCGGCCACATACCTACCCGATGCGCAAAAACCCGCCTCGTGGCTAGTCTTTTTCGATTCTCAATTGTACCCGGTCACCCTCTCCGAATTCAGGGTTGGCTAATGAACCAATCCGCTTTGACAGGACTGTTGACGGACGTTCGCGATGGTGAATTGTCGATCGAAGCGGCGTTGGATCGCCTTATGGCGTTGCCCTTTACGGACCTGGATTTTGCGAAGATCGATCTGCATCGGGCCGTGCGTCATGGACGGCCAGAGGTGATCTATTGTCCAGGCAAGACGCCCGAGCAAATCGTTGAGATTATCCGAACGCTGCGCCAAAACGGGCAGGAGCCGCTGGCCACGCGCGCCTCGCGGGAGACCTTCGATCAGGTCCATCAGGCCCTCCCCGATCTGTTCTACCACGAGCGCGCCCGCATGATCGCCCGGTCCGAACTGGCCGACGCCCAAGGGGGCATCGGAGGCGTTTTGGTGGTCACGGCCGGCACTTCGGACATGCCGGTGGCCGAGGAGGCACTCTTGACGGCTCGGGCCTACGGCTCGCGCGCCGAGGCGATCTATGACGTGGGCGTGGCGGGCCTGCACAGGCTGCTCGCGCAGGTCGAGCGGCTCCAGCGGGCGCGGGTGATCGTCGTCGTGGCGGGGATGGAGGGGGCGCTGCCGAGCGTGGTGGGCGGGCTGTGCGCCGCGCCGGTCATCGCTGTGCCGACTTCGGTGGGCTATGGGGCGTCGTTTCAAGGCCTGGCCGCGCTGCTGGGGATGCTCAATTCATGCGCTTCGAACGTCACGGTGGTCAACATCGACAACGGATTCGGCGCCGGCTACGTTGCGTCGCTGATCAATCAACTACCCCCCACGGAGCCGGACCATGCTTGACGCATATCGACCCCTCTCACTGTTCGTCGCGTTGTGGCCGACTCAGGAATTCGAGTTCCCCGACGAGACGCCCGAATTCGCCAAACGGCTGCGCGAGCAATTCACGCAATTCAACGAACATCGGGTCGTGCAGGCCAGCGGCGGCACTCCCCTGCCCTCCGAGATGCCGAGGCTGGGCCTGATGGGTGAGCGGCGACAGTTGGTATTTGAATTGGCGCCGGGTAAAGTGATGCTGCGCCGCATGTGCGGTCAGGCGCGCGAGGCGACGATGACGCTGGCCGCGTTGTTCGAGTCGCACCTGTCAATGCTGACCGGGATCCAGGCCTGGCTCGCCGAGAACCATAACTTCCGGGTCTATCGGATCGGCGTACTGACCCATCTATTCTGTCATACCCGCGCCAGCGCCAACGAGAAGATCGCGCGCTACTTTCTTCAGCCCCGGGTGCTCCACGGCGAGACGCCGCACGAGCTGCAATTATCGATGCTCTCTCGCCCGACCCTGGCCGACAGCGGGATGGTCAATCGCTGGCTACGGGTGCGGCCGCTACGCAGCGCCGACGCGCGCCGGGTCGATTTCGCCGCGCAGATCGAACTGGATTACAACACGCTGCCCGAAGATACCCGCGAGCGGACGACCCGCGACGTCGCGCGTTTCATGGAGGCGGTGCAGGCGAATATCGAGGAGGATGTTCCTTTGCTGGACGACCCTGATTTCCTGGCATAGTGGCGGCGATCTCCATGGAAGTGCGTAAGGTGACGGGATTACGGTGGAGGCTCGGCCAACGTCTCCACCACCGCTTCAAACACCACAAAACCCGTTCGACGAGGTTGATCCCCGCCACGCCTTTCTGGGTCGGCTCTCGGCTCCCGTCCCTCGTCCTCGTAATCGGTCTTTTTCGAGCACGACGATCGAGGCGGAACGCGATGATGTGGCTAAATTCGATGACGAGGACGAGGACGAGGGACGGGAGCCGATCATCAACCGGAACGGGGATCCTTCACCGAAGCGGCGTTGACTCCCAAATCTGGATCACACCCGTACAAGACGGGCCCCGGTCCCGGAGGTCAACACCCCCGGCTAATCACATTGCTCCCCTTCGGGGAGCCGCAAGACTCGACTGTGAATCAGGAGAAGATAGATAATGACCGATACGCCTCAGCCCGATATCCCGCCCCTGGTCGGCGTGATCATGGGAAGTAAGTCTGATTGGGAAACGATGTCACACTGCGCCAAGACGTTGGAACAACTCGGCGTTGCTTATGACTGCCGCGTGCTGTCGGCCCACCGCACGCCCGATCAGACGCGGGATTTCGTGACCCAGGCCGAGGGGCGCGGGATTGAAGTGATCATCGCCGCCGCGGGCGGAGCCGCGCACTTGGCTGGGGTGGCGGCGGCCCATACGCTGTTGCCGGTCCTGGGCGTTCCAATCGAAACCCGGGCCCTGGGAGGGATGGATTCGCTGCTCTCGACGGTCCAGATGCCCGGCGGCATCCCGGTGGGGACGTTGGCGATCGGGAAGGCCGGCGCGGTCAACGCCGCCCTGCTCGCCGCCGCGATCCTGGCCAACAAACGGCCCGAGTTGCGCAAGAAGCTCCAGGCCCTGCGCGACGAAAAGGCCCAAAGCATCCTCGCGGAGCGGTTGCCGCCGGCCGCCCCGGCCAGCGCGTGAACTACTGCTCGACGGCCCGGTGAAAATCGATCGAGAAGATCGTGCCGGGGCCCTTGTTCGGGGCCGGGCGCACAGTGATGCTCCCTTCGCAATTCTCGACGATACGTTGCGTTACGGCCAGGCCCAACCCCGTCCCCTTTTCCTTGCGGGTGAAGAAGGGGTCGAAGATATTCGGCATATCCTCCTCGGGGATGCCCACGCCGTTGTCCTCGACCTCAAAGCGCACCAGCTCGCCTTTGCGCTCCGAACGAATACGGGAGACGATCCGTCCCTTGCCGTTCTCGGGGATGGCCTGCTTGGCATTCAAGTAAAGGTTTAGGAGCACCTGCTTAACCAGATTGGGATCAGCTCTGAACAGAGGCGGCTTGTCGTCGTATTCGCGGATCACCTCGAAACGCTCACTGCGCTGCTTGGGGAAGACGAAATTGAGCACCTCGTCGTTGATCGAAATCGGCTCGATGGGCGTCATGCCGATGGGCCGGGGATTGGCGTAGGTCAGCATCTCCTGGACGATTTCCTTGCACCGCATCGCCTCGCGGTGAATTTGTTTCAGCTCTTCACGGAGCTCACCACCCTCGGGGGTGCGGCGTTCTAGGTATTCGGCCGTGGCCGAGATGATCCCGATGGGGTTGTTGATCTCGTGAGCCACGCCAGCGGCCAGCTCGCCGACCCGGGCCAGGTTATCGGTCCGCAACAGCCGATCGTTCACCTCCATCAGTTCCATTTTCTGCTTGGTGATGATCGTCACGATGAACCAGGACATCAGGATGACCAACCAGATGATGATCAGCGAGACGACGAAATTCTCATCCATGCGAACGTCACTGATGTAGAAGATCAGCACGTAGAGGCCGGAGACGAGCATGTTGACGAAGATCGTCTCGGCGATGGTCTTGAACATGGCGAAGCCGCGCATCACCAACAGAAAGTAAAGCATATAGAGGTCGTGGTGGGGCGTTTGAGCGAAATAATTCGTGGCCAGGTCGAAGTAGACCAACATGCTGACGAAGACAACGTCCGAGAGGTAGAATACCAACGTGAGCGGCCTGACCTGGCGCAGGGTCACTCCGCTGACATAGAAGAAGTACGTGGTGGCGCAGTTGAGAAGAAAATAGACCAGGAACAGCATAAAGACCGGCAGGGCGAATTCGGTTTTGATGACCCAGATCGAGAGAACAAGCGTGACGGCCAAGACGGTCCACTTGAGCGGGATGATGGCCGCGCGCTCCAGCCTGAGGAGACCCTGGCGGTATTCCATTTCATGAACGGGGATCGGTTTCACGACGGTCTCGCCTCCGCCGCGGCGACGGCCTCTCGGGCGGCTTGGACGAGCATCTCGGTCTCGGGCGACGCGGACTCAATCACTGCTCCGTTCGCCAGGGAAAGCCACTCGAGCCGTTGACGGGTTGTCGGACCGATGGCAACCCAGATGACCCCCTCCAGCAGGCCCTTTACATTGATCGTCGATTCGGCGATCGCATCGACGGCCGAGGGAGAACTGACAAGCAGGATCGCCTTGGGTTTCTCCAATGATCCTCCGCGAGCCCGGCATAACTGTTCCAACCGGCAGTGCAGCCCAGCCAGACCCGAGGGGGACGGGATCGTCTCGTAAATCGGGACGAATTCGACGCTCAGGCCCCGCGCGGCCAGCCCCTGCCTCAGTTCGGGGCGCGACTGCGCGGAGCCGACGATGCCGACCGGTTCACCGGGTTTGGCGGGCAGGGCCTGAGCCAACGCGGCGCCGGCAGGTCGCGGGGACTCGAATTCCGGCCGACGGCCGTGGCTTGCCAGTGCCCTGGCCGAGCCGGCACCGATCGTCGCCAGGCGAATGGACCCTAAAGGATCCGGCCCCTGCCCCGGCGACCCGAGTACCTCGAAGAGGGCCCGAATCGCGGTGGGGCTGGGCAAAACCAGCCACCCGTCATCGGCTCTCAATCGGCGCAGGAGGGAATCCAACCGCTCCCGGTTCTCATCGACGAGGCTCGAGAATTCGATGGCCGGTGTCAGGACGGCAGCGACCCCCGCTTGACGGAAGGCATTCAGAACGGGCTCGGCGTTTTCGGCGGGTCGGGTGATCAGGACCGTCCAGCCCGACAAGGACGGGCCGGGTTGAGGCGAGGGCGATCGTTTCGCTTGAGTCCGGTCCATTTATGTCGCCTGAATCCCGTCCGACGAACTGGGGTTGAGCGTCGCGAGAATTTCCGGCGGGGCCTCCTCGATCATCTCGCGCGCCACCTTCTCGGCCTCGCCGACCAGGTCCTCGGCGTCGAGCGGATAGAGCTCCCGGCGCATCACATGGTTCCCATCGGGGCTGGCCAACGTTGTCCATAACCGCCAGGCACCGGCTACCGGCTCGGCCAGAACGCCGGCCGGCGTCCGGCAGCCCCCACCGATCCGCTCGAGAAAGCGGCGCTCGGCCTCGCCCGCCAAACGCGAGGGAGGATGCTCGAGCCGTTTGAACAGGTCAACGTGATCGCCCGCGCGGGACTCGATGGCCAACGCTCCCTGGCCCATCGGCGGGGTGATCTTGTCGGGCGCGAACTGGGCGGTGAGCTGGTCCTCCAGCCCTAGACGGCGCAAACCCGCAACCGCGAGCAACGTGGCCTCGGCCTCCCCCTCGCGGACCTTTCGCAGCCGGGTGGTGACGTTGCCGCGGATGTTCGTGATGACCAGATCCTGACGCAGCGAACGGACCTGCGCGGCCCGCCGCAGGCTGCCCGTCGCCACGCGCGCCCCTCGGGGCAACTCCTCGAGGGTAAGGCCCTGAGGTTGAAACCAACCGTCCAGCGGACACTCGCGTTGGGTCACGGCGGCAAGCTCCAGACCCGGCGGCAGGCTCGTCGGTAGGTCTTTGAGGCTGTGGACGGCCAGGTCGATATGACCGGCCAGCAACGCCTCTTCGATCTCCTTGGTAAAAATCCCCTTGGTATCCATCTGACCGAACGCGGTCCGTTGGTCGAGGTCGCCGGTCGTCTTGATGACAATGATTTCAACCCGCCGGCCCAACTCGCGCAAGCGTTCGGCGATGTGATCGGCCTGCCATCGGGCCAGTTGGCTGCCGCGCGCGCCGATGCGCAGCGTCTGGGGATCGTTACTCATTGGTGCTTCCTCCAACCGGTTTGATCGGAGCGGCTTCTTGTCGACGCCGGGGTCGCCCGTTGTCTAGGATCATCGAAAACCCTCCCCTATACACACCGAGACCGTCCCATCAGATTCTCTCGAAAACGTGACGGCTCGGTTGCGGTCCCCGTGCGATTCGGCTTCATTCTAGCAACTTGCCGCCTTCCGATCAAAAAGAGAGAAGCCAAATCGCTTGCCAATGAGTCGGGGGCATCCTAGAGTCAGGCGGTCTATATCGTGTGAATTCACGAACCCGCCCAACGGTCTTGGGACCGGACGGCCATGGATATAGAACCTGCACATGCGATGAAAAAGTTGGCATTCGATGGGCAAGACTTACAAAATCGCGATGATTCCGGGTGATGGGACGGGGCCGGAGGTGGTGGCCGAAGGGGTAAAGGTGCTGCGGGCCGCCCAGGAGAAGTTTGGCTTCAAACTGGAGACGGCGGAGTTCGATTTCGGCGGCGAGCGCTACAAACGGACCGGCGAGACCCTGCCCGACCAGGCGATCGAGGACCTGCGGGCGTTCGACGCCATCTACCTGGGCGCGATCGGCCATCCCGATGTGAAACCCGGAATCCTGGAAAAGGGCATCCTGCTCAAGGCACGATTCGCGCTGGACCAGTACATCAACCTGCGACCGGTCAAGCTCTACCCCGGCGTCGAAACGCCCATCAAGGACAAGGGGCCGAACGAGATCAACTTCACGGTCGTGCGCGAGAACACCGAGGGTCTCTACGCAGGAACCGGGGGCAGCCTGAAGAAGGGGACTCCCGACGAGGTCGCGATCCAGACGTCGGTCAACACGCGCAAGGGGGTCGAGCGTTGTCTGCGCTTCGCCTTCCGTTATTGTCAGCGCCTGCACGAGGACGGCCCGTGGGGCGGCCTGTCTCAGGAAGATGTCCAGTCCGGTAAATCGGGGCAGGTCACGTTGGTGGGGAAGACCAACGTGCTGACGTTCGCGTTCGACCTGTGGGAACGGACGTTTCACGCGGTCGGGGAAGCCGATTTCCCGGATATCAAACGCGATTACGCCCACGTCGATGCCACGTGCATGTGGTTCATCAAGAACCCCGAATGGTTCGACGTGATTGTGACCGACAACATGTTCGGCGATATCATCACCGACCTGGGCGCGATGATTCAGGGAGGCATGGGCGTGGCGGCGGGCGGCAACATCAATCCGGAGCCGGGGGGCGTCTCGATGTTCGAGCCGATCGGCGGCTCGGCGCCCAAGTACACCGGCCAAGGCGTCATCAACCCGGTCGCGGCGGTTTGCGCGGCGCAGATGATGTTGGACATCTTGGGCGAGCGTGAGGCGGCGGCGGCGGTCGAGCGCGCCGTGCAGGCAGTCATCGTCGAAAAACTGGAGAGCCTGGCCGCCGGGCGGATGGGCTTCTCAACCAGCCAGGTGGGCGACCTGATCGCCGAGCGCGTTTAGCCGGGCGCGGCAAAGGCGGAAGAGCGAGTCGATGAAGGTTTATATCTCGTCCGACCACGGAGGCCATGACTTCAAGGAAAGCATTAAGAAACACTTGGCGGCCACCGGGCATGAGGTGGTCGACGTGGGCAACCAGAAATACGACCCCGACGACCATTACCCCGATTATAATATCCCGATGGCCGAACGGGTGGCGGCGGAACCCGGAAGCCTCGGGATCGTGTTGGGGCGGTCGGGCAACGGCGAACAGATCGCGGCCAACAAGGTGCGCGGCATCCGCGCCGCGCTCTGTTTGAACGACGAGATGGCCCGCAAGGCCCGCGAGCACAATGACGCGAATGTCCTGTCGCTGGGCGGCGATTACATCGACGTGGAGACGGCGTTGCGGTTGACGGACATCTTCCTGGCGACTCCGTTCAGCGGCGAGCAACGCCACCAGATTCGGATCGACAAGATGAAAGCGTATGAAACCGGGAAGGGTTGATCCACCCGCGAGACACGCTCATTGACGCCAAGAAAAACGAGATACCCATTCGCGAAGATCCGCGTGGCGCGTGGATCCATACCTTTTCCTCAATGGATTTAGCGGAACGGATTGGCGGGTCTCATGCGGGGCTGGATTCGTTTCGATCGAGGCATGGATGATGCCGCCGAACGGTGAGACAAAGATTCATCCCACGGCCCTCGTCGACCCCAAGGCGGAACTGGGCGAAGGGGTGGAGGTTGGGCCGAACGCGATCATCGAAGCGGGTGTGAGGATTGGCGACCGAACGAAGGTCGGGCCGATGGTTCACATCCAGGGCGCGACCGAGATCGGGCCGGACAATGTGATTTACACGGCCGCGATGATCGGCTTCCCACCGCAGTTCTTGGGGTTTGACGGCTCGCCCACGCGGCTCGTCATCGGCGCGCGCAACACGATCCGCGAACTGGTCACGATCCACCGCGGACTCAAAATGGAAGAGGGCTCCACGCGCGTCGGCGATGACAACTTCCTCATGACCGGCTCGCACGTCGCGCACGACTGCCAAATCGGCAATCATGTGATCATGGTCAACGGGGCCCTGCTGGCGGGGCACGTCGAGGTGGGCGATCGCGCGTTCCTATCGGGCAACACCGCCTTCCACCAATTCGTTCGCGTCGGGAAGTTGGCGATGGTCAGCGGGCTGGCCCGCGTGAACAAGGACGTTCCCCCATACGCCATCGCGGAGGGTCATCCGGCGCACATCCGAGGCGTCAACTCCGTCGGCATGCGCCGGGCGGGACTTGGCCCGGCGGTGCGAATGGAGATCAAGCGCGTTTTGCAACGGATCAATCAACCCGGGAGAAATCCCAGTGAGATGCTCGATGAACTCAACTCGGAGGACTACGGCACCGAAGTTCAGGGTTTGATCGAGTTTTATCGAACCAGCAAACGGGGGGTGCTGCCGTTCACCATCCAAGACTCAACGGCTGCAACTCGTGAAAAACACGAAAAGGACGAGGATTGAGTAAGGTCGGGCGGGCACTCACCGCAGCGCGGTCTAATCGGCCTGATCTTGACTGAGGGTTCCCAGGATCTGGATCTGGCCCGCTTCAGCCGCCACATCGCGGGCCGTCCGCTCATTCGAGTCTTTGATAGCCATATCGGCCCCGTGACCAATTAACAGTTCGGCGACTTCCACGTGACCCTTCTCGGCCGCGTGGAACAGCGGCGTCCAGCCCGAAGCCGTCTCTACCGCATTGACGTCGGCTTTATTTTCGATCAGGACCTGAACGATTTCGACGTTTCCGCGCGAGGCGGCGAGGTCAAGCGGGGAGACTCCGTCATCGTTCTTCCCGTTGACGTCGGCGCCCATCCAGACCGCCCGCTTAACCCGCCCGGCGTCCCCCTTGTCGACCGACTCGAAAATGTCCTCCGTCTTCGCGCAGCCAACGGCCAAGAGGCATAGAATCAGAGCCGCAAGCGGAACGGCAACGACGAGTTAAACGCGGTCAGTCGCTCTCATGGTTGCTCCTATTGCTCGGGAGCCCCAGCTATCCAAGTTACAGATGAAGGCAATTCCTCCAGCCAAGGCCGTCTCTAAACCCGGCTTTCATCGGCGAAATGGTTTCTGAGCGCCCATAAACCCTGCCCTGGATCGCGAACGAAGAAGACCTTTTCGCCGCTCACGTCATTGAAACCGTCACTCATTCGGTCCGGACCATATCGTGCAAGGGCCTGAGATAAATCGGCCCAATCGCAGCCGACTCCCTCGATTTCCTCGCGCGTGAGAAGCCCCGGCGCATAAACGATGCGGAACCGGCCTTCGCTGGAACCGTGGATGAGATGGGCCGCCGCAGCCAGGTTGTCCCTTAAATCCTCGTCCCGGTCCACCCAACGCAGGATTTCATCCGTGCCTCGATATCCAAAACGGCGGATCAGCGCGTCGAACCGCGCGTCTTCGCCGAAGGCCGCGAGACCGGGCGCGAGGATCATCAACTCCCCGCCATCGGCCATCGCCATCCGCAGCCGATAGACCGCCTTCGCGCCGAGCCAGGTGGCTTTGTATTTCTTGGGATCGAGATAGACGACGGCCTGCTCGATCGGCCGATCGAGCAGGTTTATGTTGACCTTCCGGCTCAAGCGCGCGGCTTCGACGAACGGCTCCCTCCCCTCGCCGATGAACAGACCGCGCATGACCAGCTTCCCGGCCTCCGAACGGTCCATCACGCTCTGGACGTAGAAGAGAGGGAGGCCGCCCAGGAATCGTTCGGCGGCCCAGTCGATCACGCGGCGCACGGGCGTCTCGATGCGGCCCATGATCCGTTCCATCCCAAAGACGGCGCCTAGAAAATGCGACTTGTCGATCATGTCCTTGCCGCCGGCGCCGATCAGCAGGTTCTTGGCGTGATTGGCCATCCCGATGACCTCATGGGGGACGACCTGGCCAACCGAAAGGATCAAGTCGTAATCACCCTCGAGGACAAGCCGGTTGATTTCGGCCCGGATCGTGTAATGGAGTCGCCCTTCGGAGACCGCTTCGATCAGTTCGCGGGGAATATCACCCAACAACTTCGTTCCGCCGCGCCAATCGTGAACATGGAAGCGCTCCTTGGGGATTCCGCCGTACATCCGTCCCAACTCGGCGTCGCTCATCGGACGGTGCGTCCCGACGGTAGGCAGGATGTCAACCTCGGCGGCCGGGCCGGTCAGGAGGTCATGGATGATCGAGGTGAGCACGCCGGCGCCCGAATCAAGCCGACTCATATCCGGGGCCAGAACGAGCACGCGCCGGCGGCGGCTCGATCCGATCACAGGCCTCAGTGCCTCGGTCAGTAGTTCGCGTTGCTCCTCGCGGCCGATCTCGACATCGACCCCGCCGCGGCCCAGCATGAGGTTTTGCATCAGTGCCATGCGAGTCTTATCCGGCCGTTTGGATTCGGTCACGCCCCCTGTTTGGCATCCGCGGCCCACGGTGGCCGTTCGGGCAGGCGAGCCTCGAACGACTCGATCAAGGCCGCCTCATAAGAACCCGCGTAACGGCCGCCAAGGAAACGGTCGCACGCGTCGTCCTTGAAGCGTTGCCAGGAACCCTCCTCGTCGCCGGGGTTGATGGGATAGAACGACGCGCCGACGGCCCGCGCGGCCCGCAGGTCGCCGGGAGCGTCGCCGATCACCAGCATATGGTCCGGCGGGTAACGCCCCGCCGCCGTCCGTTTCAGGATGTCGGCCTTGCCGCCCATCTCCTGCCCGACGATCAGGCGGACGTATGAGGCAATGCCGGAATCGGCCCACTCCTTGCCGAGGGCCTCCATCGGCGTTCCGCTGACAACGATGAGATCGGCCTTGCTTTGGAGGTCTTCCAGGCAGTCGCGCACGCGCGGAAATGGGGGCATCGCCTTGACGAACTCGTCGATGGCGGCGTTGACAGCCTCGCTCCACGCCAGCACCCGGCGCAAGGTCGGGTCACCCGTGCGCTCGAGCCGTTGCCTCAGCGAGTCGTTACTATGCGGCCCTTCGCTCTCAATGAATTCACGCAGAGGACGCATATCAGGCAGCTCGGGCATCCGGGCGCGGACTTCGGGGCGCGTCTGGAGCAAGTCGAAAACCTTGACCAGGGCCGGCCAACGGTTCGCGCCGCGGTGCGCCGAATACAAATTGACAAACTCATGCGTCTGGCGGACGTACTTTGAGATCGCCTGCAAACCCCAATGCTTGATCACGTTGGGAATGAAGCATTCCTTTTGCTTGATCTCCATCGTGTCGAAAACGCAGCCGTCCGAATCGATGCCGACGAAAAAATCCTTGGCGGGCTTGAAGTCGTCGAGCGCTTGGGGCGGTTCCATCGCTATCTTGTCCCGTCTCGCTTTGCCCCTCGATCCTTGGGCGCAATCAAACTTTGATAATGGGCGATCTGTTTGTCGGCGTTCTTGAGCACGCGCTCGAAATCTCGCCGCCCCAATGGAGGTTCGCGTTTCAACAATTCACCGGCCACTTCACGAACCGACCGGCGGGCTTCCTCGGCGCCCGAAAGCGCGAAGGCCGCCTCGGTGAACGAGTGAAAATGTCGATGGGTCATCTTTTGATGATAGTCGCTCACGGGCGCTTCGAGCAAATAGACACGCAAGCCGCTGAGAAACTCGTCGGTCCGCTCTCGTTTCCCCTCATTTGGTGGCGACCCAACATTTTCGTCGTCGAGTTTTTGCTTCCCCGTCTCGTAGCGCCATTCAACGGCGAGCATGCGTTCATCATGCTTATTGTTTGGATAGAGCCGTCCATGCAGGCGGTCCAAGTCGCGCAGCATCCGGTCCACCGACGGAGTCGGCTCGCGCTCGGAACAGGCGCAGCAGAGGCCGATGAAAAGCAGAGGCGCGAATCGTTTGACCATGAGAATCGTCTTGTTCATCGAGTGGCCGCAATCTAAACCATGCGCTCGCATGAACTATAGCGAACCCGCCTCCCGATCGGCAAATACTCCTTCGGACCTCAACCCCTCCGAGGTTGGGAATAACCCCGGGACGGATTTGGGGAAGCCGTTGTTTTCTGGTTAAAACCGGATATCTTCTCGCTGTTTCAAGGCGAACACTGGGACGACATGTGGGCGGAACTGAAACTGGGACTTTTCGTGCTCTGCTGCGGAGGGCTTGTTTACGGTGAATACCAGTTGATCGTTCAACATTTCATGTAAGATGGATCCTTATATCTATCTCATCCTCTTGGTCGTCAGCCTGCCTCTCTACCTGATCGTAACCCTCTGGTTATTCGGGGGATGGGTGGGCTTTGTGCAAGCGATCCTGTTCTTGTTTCAAGATGACCTGGTATCCGCCATTGACGGTGAGTATCGGGAGGGCCGACGAGCCACCTTTAAGCTTTTCATATCCGTCGTGTTATACGCGATTCTAGTCCTGGGCGAATATTCATTCCTCATCGAATTCTTCCCACGTTTAGTGGGCGTCGAGCCGGAATGACGGGGGAGTTCTTAATCCTTTGCCGTCTTCGCCGCGGCGGGCGGGGGAGGCGCGGAGTCGGCGGCGTGTTTGGGCATCAATTGATCGCGGAGCAGCTTCTCGATGCGCTGGCATACTTTAGGGTTCTTTTCCATGAATTGGCGGGAGTTTTCGCGACCCTGACCGACGCGCTCGCCCTGGAAACTGAACCAAGCGCCGGATTTATCGACCAGCTTGTGCTGGACGGCCAGATCGAGCAGGTCTCCCTCGTAACTGATGCCATGCCCATACAGGATATCGAACTCGGTCTGGCGGAAGGGCGGGGCGCACTTGTTCTTGACGACCTTGACGCGCGTGCGATTGCCGACGTTTTCATCGCCGTCCTTGATCATCCCGATCCGGCGGATGTCGAGCCGGATCGAACAGTAAAACTTGAGCGCGCGACCCCCCGGGGTCGTCTCGGGGCTGCCGAACATCACGCCGATCTTCTCGCGAATCTGATTGATAAAGATCAGGCACGTCTTCGAGCGCGCAACCGATCCGGTCAGCTTGCGTAGCGCTTGACTCATCAGCCGGGCCTGCAGGCCGACGAAGTGATCGCCCATCTCCCCCTCGATCTCGGCCTTGGGGACGAGCGCGGCCACCGAATCGACGACGATCACGTCCAGCGCGTTGGAGCGGACCAATTGTTCGGCGATATCCAGCGCCTGCTCGCCATGGTCGGGTTGGCTGATGATCAATTCGTCGAGGTTGACGCCCAGCTTGCCCGTATAGACGGGGTCCACGGCATGTTCGGCGTCGATGAAAGCGGCCATCCCGCCCCCGCGTTGCGCGTTGGCGACCGCGTGCAGGGCCAAGGTGGTCTTCCCCGAGGACTCCGGCCCAAAAATCTCGACGATCCGCCCGCGCGGCAGACCACCGATCCCCAGCGCAATGTCCAGGGAGATCGACCCGGTGCTGATCACGGGGATATCGGTGACTTCCCACTCCCCGAGCTTCATGATCGACCCTCGACCGTGATGTTTCTCAATCTGGCTGATGACCCCATCGAGCATCCGCAGTTTCTCAGCCTGTTCATTCTTGACGGCGTTCTTGGCCACGATCGCTGCCCCCCTCGCCTATTGATTCATCCGCGCCGTTCAGGCTGTCCGCTGGGTTCACCGAGCTGAGCGGTCACGCGCTCGTCGATGCGCTGGATCAGTCCGCCCAGGAGCTGGCGCGTCGTCGCGGTTCCCTCCAGGTCGCGACGCGCCTCGTCCAGCTCCACGGCCAACTGGAACGTCGCCATCGCCATCGCGCGGGGGCCCAGGCCCACCCCGTTGCGCACGATTTCCTCGTAGACCCGATTCGCAACGTCCGCCGCGCGCTGGTATTGCGCCTCTTCCTCGGGCGTGACGCGAATGCGCAAGCTCTGGCCCCCAACGTTGACCGTCATGGATTTTGTGTCGTTCTGGTTCATCGGTCCTTCAGCCGCCTATTGGTGATGGGCTTTCTGATGTTCCCCGGCATGTTCATCTTGCTCGTGCTGCTCAGGTTGGCCCTCTTCGGCGCCGTCGCCCTGGACATCCTGTTCGAGCGAGTCGATCTTTTCCAGGATCGAGCGCAGTCGGTCGCGAACTTGCTTTTCTTTGTTGGCCATGCCCTCGACCTCGCGCTGCAAACTCTGCAACTGTTGCTGCAATTCCTCATTGCGCACGTTGAGGTTCTGCAGGGAGTCGATATGTTCACGCAGGTGTTTGTTCTCCTGGCGCAGGTTATTATTCTCCTGGCGCGCGGCGTCGAACATCCGCATGACCGACTCGACGCGTTCTTCGAGTTCCTGAAATTGTTCCAGCATACTTGGTTACCGATCTTCCGTGAAATGTTGACGGAATCGTGGCCGCCCCGCGCTTGGAAAGACGACCCACCATGCCCGGAGAGGGTCCATCCGTTCCCGTGTCGGCCAGGGTTGCGCCGTTGACCGGATGATCCATTAAGTCAGGCCCAAAGCGAGATTGCAAGTGATAATTTCATCTGTTTTCGTTTTATCTTCGCCTCGGCGCCGCGCCTTCCTATCCGGCTCTCGCCCGCCTCTCCAAGCTGAGGGTCCGCAGCCAGTACTGGATCATGACGCCCAGAGCCAGGACGAGGCCCAGCGATTCCCACATGGTGCGATGCGCGGGAGATAGCCCCATGAACGTGCCCATCAGGGCGAGGAGATCACACGCGGCAAAGCGAACCATGTTCATGCGCAGAACCTGGGCGTGCGAGAGGCCGGTGCGCATCAAACGCTGGTAGAGGTGCTCGCGATGGGCCTGGAGCAGGTTGTGGCCAAGCCGGGCCCGGCGCGCCAGGGTCAGGCAGACATCGAAGATGAACGGCAGCAGAATGGTCAGCGAGGTCAGCCCGCTCAGGCGCACGCCGAGCTGGCCGCGTTGACCCAGCACGACAAAGACCGCCAGCAGGTAGCCGACCGAGAGACTTCCCCCATCGCCCATGAAGACCTTGGAGGGGGGACGATTCCAGTAGAGGAACCCCCAACAGGCCATGGCCAGGATCGGCAGCAGATAGGCTTCGGCCCGGATCTGCTGGATGCGGTGCTCCAAGTATCCCGTCAGGAAAAGGGACAGAAACATCGTCACCGCCGAGAAGCGGCCGAAATTAGCCGCGAAGCCGTCCATCCCGTCCATGAAGTTGAATCCGTTGGTGAAGAAGAGGATCCACAGGACCGTGACCACCACCGCAAGAGCAAGCCACATGCGGGTGGAAAAGACGTGGGCGTGAATGATCCGCGGGACCGCCCCGCCTCCGGCCGCGGGGGCCAGCGCGGCAAGGGTCATCAGCCCCAGCTTCACCAGTGCCGGCAGGTCCGTAACGTCGTCGATCAACCCGACGATGAACATCAGCGCCCACCCCAGGCCCAACCAGGTCACCAGGGAGGGGTTGTAGGCTAACGGGGCGAACTCGTGGGGGGCGAGCCACCCGGCCAGCAGGAATCCCCCCGAGCACAGGCCGAACGCCAGCGCCAGTCCCACGCCTCCCAGGCGGGGTTTGGGGACGGTGTGCGAGCTGCGCTCGTTGACGTGGCTGACGATCCCCCGCGCCTCGGCCCAGCGAGCGAAAAACCCGGTCAGCCGGCGGCCCAACAGAAAGGCCACGACCATCGCCGCCGTGAACGCGGTGAGTTCGAGTACGAAAAGCAGGGCGGTGGTTTCAAGCTGGGTCATGGCCGTTCGGGCCGATGGGGGGATGGCATCGCGGGTGTTGAGGAAACCCTAACCCACTTCGATAAGCTGCCCGTCGAAGGCAAGTTTGGCCCAGTCGGGCAGATCACGGTTGGTCGTCTCATGGTCGAGTTCGTCGGCGATGTGTGTAAAATAGGCCTGGCGCACGCCAAGCCGCCGGCAAGCCTCCAGCGACTGCTCCAGATTGAAATGGGTCGAGTGCGGCCGGTGACGCAGGGCCGAGATGATCAGGACGTCGAGATCGCCCAGCAGGTCGATTGAGCGGTCGGGGATGCCGCTGCAATCGGTGAGGTACGCGAACCTCCCCAGGCGGAAACCGAGAATGGGCAACTTGCCGTGCAACACCTCCAATGGGAGGACCTCGACGCCCACGCAATCGAACGGAACGGTCGGCCGGACTGGGACCAGGTCCAGTTGAGGCACGCCGCCTCCCTTCTGGAGCGGGTTAAAGCAGTAGTTGAACCGGGTGACAAGGTCATCGATGAAAGGCTGGCTCGAGTGAATCGGGATGGAGGCACCTTGAAAATAATTATAGGCCCGCAGGTCGTCGATGCCGTTGACGTGGTCGGAGTGGGTATGGGTCAGCAGGACGGCGTCGATGCGTGGCATCGGCCAGGCCAGCATCTGCCAGCGGAAATCGACGGAACAATCGACCAGGAAATGGCGGTCGCCGATCTGGATCGAGATGCTCGAACGCATGCGCTTGTTGCGCGGATCCTCGGAGGTGCAAACCGCGCAGGTGCAACCGACGACGGGTACGCCCATCGACGTGCCCGAGCCCAGGACGCGAATCTTGAGGGGTGGGTAGACGGGCGGCACGGTCTGGTCTTGGCTTGCGGTGATTTGTTTTGAATTCTAGACCTTGGCCCACCAAGATCGTCTTTCATAACGCACGCGGGGCCCCATCATTCCGATGCTTTTGCCCTTGGGCCTCCCAGACTAACGCCCCTCCGAGGGCGATGCAATCCTTTAGCCCCAACGGGTAATCCCTTTAGCTTCAATGGATTCCAGCCGTCGTCTCAAGATCCTGCGCGTGATCACCTGGCTGCCCGTCGGCGGTATCGAGCGGCGGTTGGTGGCGACGCTGCCGCGGCTGGATCGCGAACGGTTCGACGTGTCCCTCGTTTGCATCCGCGAGCGGGGGCCGTTGGCCGAGGAGCTTGAGGCCGCCGACATCCCGGTCGAATGCGTCCCGCTCCACAGCCGCTGGGACCCTTGGGGGCTGCAGCGGCTGGCTGGGCTGATGCGCGAACGCCGGATCGATATCGTCCACGGCCACATGTATCGCGGCAACGTGCCGGCGACGGTCGCGGCGCGGCTGGCGGGGGTGCGGCGCGTGTGGTGCCAGGTCCATAACGTCGACACCTGGGAGACCCGCCGTCAGGCGTGGGTCGACCGCCGGCTGTGCCGCTGGCGAAGCGGCATGATCGCCGTCAGCGAGAGCGTGCGGGGGGACGTGATCGAAACGCTGCGCCTGCCGCCCGAGCGCGTCAGGGTTATCCGTAACGGGGTCGAGATCGAGAGGTTCAGCCTGGCGCGAGGCCGACGTGGCCAGTTACGCGCCGAGCGCGGGGTCCGCCCCGACCAGACCGTCTTTCTGTTCGCCGGACGGCTGGTCGAACAGAAGCGTTGCCGTGATTTCCTCGACGCCTTCGGCCGGCTCCAGAGCGAGCCGGCGGGGGAGGGGCTTCGGGCCTGGATCGTGGGCGACGGGCCGTGCCGCGAGGCCCTGGAGCGTCAGGCGGGCCGGCTCCCGCGACCCGATGCGGTCCAGTTCTTCAGCGCGCGGGACGACGTCGAGGATTTCATGGCCGCGGCCGACGTTTTCGTCCTCCCCTCGACCAAGGAGGGGTTCTCGAACGCATTGGTCGAAGCGATGGCCTCGGGTTTGGCCATCGTCGCGACCGACGTGGGGGGCAACACCGAGGCCGTCCGCGACGGCCTGGAGGGACGGATCGTCCCGCCGCTCAAGACCGACCCACTCACCGAGGTGCTGCGGGCACTGTGGAGAGAACCGGAACTGCGCCGCCGACTGGCCGAAGCCGCCCGGACCCGCGCGCCGCTCTTCAGCCTTGACCGCATGATCACCGAACTCGAAGACCTCTATACCGAGTCCCATGAGATGGAGGGCTAGACGGCTGGACCTCACCCCGACCCAGGCCCTGTGGCTGGCCGATTTCGTCCGCCTGGTCCACCTGATGATCGTCCTGTTTATCGTCGCCGGGCTGTGCCTGATTTGGGTGGGCTACCATCAAGGCTGGCGCTGGATCGCGAACGGCATCTTCCGCCTGGTCCACCTGCTGGCGATGGGCCTGGTGGCCGTCCAGACGATTTTGGGCCGCGCCTGCCCGCTGACGATCTGGGAATGGGAACTGCGCCAACGGGCCGGCCGGGGCGGAAACGATCCAGGGTCGTTCATCGATTACTGGACCGAGCGCATCCTATTCTTCGATCTCCACCCCGCGTTCTTCGCCGTTCTCTACATCCTGTTCTTCGGCGCCATCATCTGGACCTACTGGAAAATCCCGCCCCGGCCGCTTCGACTACCTCGTTGAAAGCCCTACGCGTGAAAACTCAGCCCTCTCCCCTGGATGGAAACGCCGGTAAACGATGCGACACATCTGACGGCATTGGAAGATGGATTTATTTGCACACATGCGACGTTCATCGCTGCTTTACGTCTAAAGGCGCCTCGGACGGCGTAGTGGCGGATTTGGACTTGGCGGAGTAGAGGGGGGGGGGTGAAGGCCGGATGGGGATTTGGCCTTCGATCGTGTGGCTCGGTCGAGGCTAGCTCTATCCGAGCTGTTGCAGCGCGGACCGTTGTCCTGCATGGACGCGGGTTGGGGACTGACGGCGCATTGGCCGAACATCCTTAGAAAGAGTGTAGCATGGATGGAAATGTGGGTGTAGGGAGGACTAGGAGGGTTTGTAGGTGGCGGCGCTGATAGCCCGGCGGCCGCTCCTTCCTCGAGGATCTTTTGTAATCGTGCGCCCTTCTTCCGATCCCAGCGGCTGTAATCGCCGCAAACGGGCGAGTCTCACAGTCTACCGGAACGGACCCCGGCAGTGGACCTACTCCCTATATCCGGTTACGCTCAGCGGTACGTTTTTACTCCGTGATCTTTACTTCTGGATTTGAGTTTGGTTTTCTTAGTGTCGTCGGTAGCAGCATGTTGCGCCTTTTCGATCACGTGGTGGTCTTTACTTCTGGATTTGCATTTGGTTTTTTGGTACCGCCGGTAGCAGCATGTTCCGCCTTTTCCATCACGTAATCGAATGGCAATACTAGAGCCTGTTAACACAAACGGAGCATGTCGACGGCAAGGGCGAAACAGATAAAACCGGCAAACATAACATCCAACTTCTCAAAACGGGAAAAGATCCGACGAAAGCCTTTCAAACGACGGAAAAGCCGCTCCACTTCTATTGCATTTTTTATACATTTCCCGCTCATATCCCCAAGGATACATCCGGTTGCGCTTTGGAGGAACGATTGGTTCCATCCCCAAATCCACGACCATTTGGCGCATGACATTACCTTCGTAGGCGCGATCCATGAGCATATAGCGGATCT
>CAUZJO010000020.1:0-39536 GCA_963580245.1 Candidatus Sumerlaeia bacterium
AATCGCGCCCAATCCACGCGCCGGGCCAGTTTAACCATCGCGTGATTCTCATCCACGATGGCTTGCAGTTCAAACTTGAACAGATCGCCTTGCAGGTCTTCGCACGGGGAGGGCTTGGGTTTCATGGTGCCAACTTTGGCAAGGTTTCGGCGGCGACTGACCGTTTTTGTTGCAAAACTATACACCACCCACCAGCGTTTTGATCCCATTGTTGTTGGGCAAGGGGTCTTTTTCAAGATCGACAAAATAAAGGAAGACGCTCCCCTCTTGAACCCATGGATTGAAAACGTGCAATCCATGGCCCAGGATTTAGGCTCTTTGAGGGGCGACCGACATGTGCCGTGCCGTGTCGTTTGCGGAGACGCGCGAAGTCTGGAAGACCATGTCGAGCCTCGATCGATTGACTTCGTTTTTACCTCACCCCCTTACCCCAATGAAAAAGACTATACCCGGACCACTCGGCTCGAATCCGTCCTTCTTGGATTGATCAAGAACAAGAAGGAGTTGAGGCAATTCAAGCAATCGCTGATTCGGTCGAACACGCGCAACGTCTACAAGGCCGATACCGACGACCGCAACGTGGCCTGGCACGTCGAGATCCAGCGCATCGCCGACGAGATCGAGCAACGGCGCGTGCAGATGGGAAAAACGTCCGGATTTGAGAGGCTCTACGCCCGGACCACCAAGCTTTATTTCGGCGGCATGGCGCGGCATCTCGAACAGTTGAAGGGCCTGCTGCGCCCCGGCGCCCATTTGGCGTACGTCGTTGGCGATCAAGCCTCGTATTTGCGCGTCATGATACGCACGGGCCAACTCTTGACGGAGATCGCGGAGTCGTTGGGCTACCATGTCGTCAGCATCGATCTGTTCCGAACCAGACGGTCGACCGTGACGCGCGAGCAGCTAAGAGAAGAGGTTGTGGTGCTTGAGTGGAAGGGAAAGCCCTCACGCGCCAATCCTGTTAAGAGTCATGCGCCAGGAGCTGGCTCGGAATAAATCGTCTGGGGATGCAGATTTGAATGGCGGCCAAGAATCGTTATGTCCATCTGATTGAAGCGGTATTCGCTGCTTACTATAAGCCGGGACTTACCAAGTTCGCCTTCGTTCGAGGAGATATCGAGCGTTTTGTAAAACAACTTAAAGTTAAGCTTCCAAAGAATCTTGGAGATATTGTTTACAGTTTTCGATATCGAACCTCGCTCCCTGAAAGCGTCACAAATCAGGCCCCGGAAGGAAAGCAATGGGTGATTCTTCCGGCGGGTACGGGAAGATACATGTTCCGTGCGGAAGGCGTCATCGAATTTCAGCCGAATCCGAACCTGGCTCGGACTAAGGTGCCCGATTCCACACCGGGTGTGATTTCGATGTATTCCCTGACGGATGAACAGGCCCTCCTGGCTAAACTTCGATACAACCGATTGATAGATATTTTCACCCGCGTAACGTGTTATTCGCTTCAGAATCATCTGCGCACGACCGTATCCAACATGGGACAGGTCGAGACGGATGAGATATATGTGGGACTGGATCGAAATGGTGTTCACTACGTTCTACCCGTGCAGGCAAAAGGAAAGAAAGACAAACTCAGCGTCGTCCAGATAGAACAGGACATGACGATGTGCGCTCAAAAGCTTCCAGGGCTGTTGTGCCGCTCAATCAGCGCACAGTTCCTGCCGAATGATATTATCGTGCTCGTTTGAGTTTCATAAAACAGAAGATGGAATAATAATCGCGTTGGAAAAACACTATAGACTGGTCCCGCCAGATGAAATCAATGAAAAAGATTTGCGGATGTACACTCTATTGAAAGACGACCAGTAGGCGTCCGGGAAGATTTTGGTGGGCTTAATCCTATTCGGCTTTTGCGATAATGGTCCGAATCAGCCCCGCCAATCGATCCCCGGAACGCCGTGCGGCTTTCAGGACTTCCTCATGCGTCGTCGGGCCGTGGCGCGGGCCGGCGTGGGAGTTGGTGATTAGTGAGACGGCGGCCGCCTCGAGCCCGGCGTGGCGGGCGGCGAGGACTTCGGGGACGGTTGACATGCCGGCGGCGTCGGCGCCCAGGCGGGCCAGCATCGCCGCTTCGGCGCGCGTTTCGTAGGTCGGGCCGCTCACCGCCGCGTAGACGCCTTCCTTGAGCGCGGTCCCCCGCTCGCGCGCCGCCTCGCGGATCAGGCGGCTCAGTGCCGGGCTGTAGGGCCGCGACATATCGGGGAAGCGCGGGACCAGCCGCTCGTCGTTGGGGCCGAGCAGCGGATTGGCGAACATCAGGTTGATGTGACCGGTCGCCAGCATCAGGTCGCCCGGCGCCAGTCGGCGCGTCAGGCCTCCCGCGGCGTTGGTCAGGACCACCCGTCCCACACCCAGCCGCGCCAGCACCCGGATGGCCAGGACCGCCGCGCGCGGCGCGATCCCCTCGTACAGATGACGCCGGCCAAGCAGGACAAAGACCCGCTCCGCGCCGACCTCAATGAGCAACCATCGCCCCGCGTGTCCATCGACGGCGCCGGCTCCGAGTCCGGGGATCGCCTCGAATCCCAATTCGGCGCGCACCCGGCCGATCGCGGCCAGGCCGCCCAGCCCCGACCCCGCGACGACGGCCAGGCCCGGGCGCGGACCCTCGCCCATCGCGGCTTGCACGGCGCGGACGGCCGCCTCCAGACTCGCGTCCTCCCCTGAATTTCGAGTCGATGTATTTGGCGGGATGGTTGATGTCACGGAGCACGCGTCTCTTGGGTCTGTTTTCTCTTCGGGCGTCGACGATTACAATCCAAAACGAATGCTGGAGACCCGCGAGACCCAAGGATTCGTAGCATAAAGATGCCGCTCTCCGAGCCCGGAGAGCCCCTTCGCCCCATTTCAAGGTTGACTCGCCGATGCATCAAACCCACAGTTGGCGACAGCGGAAAAACTGGCTGACGACCATCTATCATTAATATGAGGACCGCGCATCATGGCCGAAATACTCCCATTTGTTGGGACACGATACACCGCCCGCGAGCCGTCGGCATTAGCCAGTCTCATCTCGCCTCCCTACGACGTCATCTCGCCCAGCCTGCAGGAGGAGCTCTATGCGCGCGACCCGCATAACCTGGCGCGCGTCGATTTCGGCAAGGTCGTGCCGGGAGATAGCGAATCCGAGAACCGCTACACGCGCGCGGCCCGCGCCTGGGGCGAGTGGAAAGCCAACGGGGTCATCGCCAAGGACCCGCGCGAGGCGTTCTACGTCTACGAACAGGAATTCGACACGCCCGATGGTTCGCGGCGGCACCGGCGCGGCTTTTTCGCCGCCGTGCGCCTCGAGGATTTCGCCGAGGGCGGCATCCGCGCCCATGAGCACACCTTCGCGGGCCCCAAGGTCGACCGGCTGGACCTCATGCGCGCGACGGGTTGCAATCTGAGCCCGATCTTCTGCCTCTACGACGACCCGGAAAAAAGAGCGGACGAAGTGCTTGCGCGCGTCGCCGCCGAGCCGATCCAGACCGAATTCGACGGCGTGACCCAGCGCCTGTGGGTCCTGGACGACGAGTCAGCGATCGAGGCCATGACCCAGGCCCTGGCCGGCAAGACCTTGTTCATCGCCGACGGCCATCACCGTTACGAAACAAACCTGATGTACCGCGACGAGATGCGTCGCAAGACCGGGATGGACGACGGCCGTCAACCCTTCGACTATACGATGATGTATCTGAACAACATCCATGACGAGGGCCTGATCGTCCTGCCCACGCACCGGGTCTTGAACAACGAGGTTTGCGGGGACGTCGAGGCCGATGGGGTGCTGCGCGCGCTTAGTGAGTTTTTCATGCCGGCCCCCGCGCAGTTCGATCCCGAGGCCCCCGAGCGCGAAGCCGCCCGCCTGACCAAGCTTCTCGTCGAGGCCGGCGAACAAACCTCGGCGTTCATCCTGGTCCTGCCCAATCGAACCGCGTTCGTGCTCAAGAAGAGGGCCGATGTCCACCTCGACAAGCTGATCGATGAGGACGTCGCCGTCGAAGTCAAATCCCTCGACGTGACATTGCTCCACCGCTGCATCATCCCGCGCGGCTGGCTCGGCGAGCAGGCGACCGAACTGGATGACAGTCACATCCGCTACGTCAAGGACGCCGCCGAGGCCCTGCGCCTGGTCAGCAATGGAGAAGCCGGTGCGGCGTTCCTGCTCAACTCCACCCGTATCGAACAGGTCTGTCAAGTCGCCAAACTCGGCCTGCGCATGCCGCACAAATCCACCTACTTCTACCCCAAAGTTGCCACCGGCCTGATCATGCGCGACCTAAAAAGCCCCTGAAAGGGGCGGAGGCATAAAGCCCAGGCCGAACGCAGTGAGTCCTGGGCCAACACGCGAACCCACCCAAAGCCCCCAACGGGGGCGACGGAAACCCCACCCCTTCACATCCCCAACAGATGCTCCCGAATATGCTCGGCCGCCACCCGTGCCCCCTCGGCCGTGAAATGCGTATCCCATGGATCATAAAACGCCTCGGCCCCCTCTTCGGGAAACGTATCGCGCAAATAGAGCCAATCGATCCCCAATTCCCGGCAAATCTCGATCACCTTCGCATCATTGCTGACGGCGACCCGCGGCTCGTGTTTCTCCGGAACGCTGCGCCGATCCTCGGCGTAGAACTGCATCGGCGGGATGATCACGACCTTGAAATCGACCGACCGCGCCTCGAGCGTCCCCTTGATCTCACCGAGCACCGCCCGCATCAGCGCGACCAGGTATTCCCGCTCCGCGTCGGCCATGTTGTCGAGGATCAAAAAGGCGTCATGCATCAGTGCGCGAAAGAGGTAGGTCTCGGTCTGCTTGGACGTGTAGCTTCCGCTGAACGTTTTGCGCAGCAACATCCATAGGCGCGATCTGGCCAGACTGATCCGAACGATGTTGTCGCGACGCAGGAACAGCTCGCCGGCCTCGTCGAGTCCCACCAGCCGGTTTTTCTGTAGGTCGCCGAAGTCATTGGCCGGGAAGAGGCCCAGGATCACCATGTCGGGGTCGAATTGAAGGCCGTCGCCGAGCAGCCGCCGCCACGTCTGATCGGGCCCATCGCCGACGATGCCCATGTTATAGACCTGCCATGGCGGGCCGAGCTGACGTTCGAGGGTCTCGGGCATCGTCTGGTCCGAACGCATCAGCAATCCGGTCACGAACGAATCGCCCATGAACAGGATGCGCTTGGCCCGTCCCTTATCGGCGTAAAACTTCCCGTCGCGGTAGCCCATGTCGTTGTAATCGAATCGTGAACGGGGTTTAAAGCGGAAGAGGACGTCCTCGTCGAGCTGCAGGATCGAGCGGTCCGGCATCTTGTACTCGGGGGCGAATTTCCGCCCGATCAGCATAAACTCCGCCAAAAGCCAAAACAGTGCCAGACTCGACAGGACCGCCAGGCCTTTGAGCAAAATCGCGCGTCCGAGCGCAGGGGCATGATTCATATGCTTAAACCCAATCAATGGCTCTGTGGATCATGATCGCGCCCCTCCCCGTGCCTTGGCGGGCCATGACGCGCCCCAAATCGTATATCCAATTCATTGACGATTAACAACCCACGGGCTACCATCCACCCTTCGCGCGCTCACCCGACGCGCTCTTGATTTCATTCGGTGGGGCATCCCGTCGATGGATTGGCAATCCCTGGCCGACCTGGCGATTGAACGCCGTCCGCTCAGTCGCGAGCAATGTCGGCGCGTCCTGGATTGCCCTGATGAGCAGATGCTTGAGTTGCTTGATGCGGCGTTTCGCGTGCGGCGGCGTTTCTGCGGCATGAAAGTGCACCTGCACGTCCTTACCAACGCCAAGAGCGGCCTCTGCCCCGAAGATTGCCACTACTGCTCGCAGTCCAAGGTCTCGACGGCCGACGTTGACAAGTATCCCCTGATGTCCACCGACCGGCTCCTGGCCGAGGCGCGGCGCGCCAAGCGACTGCGGGCCAAGCGCTACTGCATGGCGATCAGCGGCCGCAGCCCGACCGACCGCGAAATCGATCGTCTCTGCGAGGCCATCGCCCAAATCAAGGCCGAAACGGGGCTGAGCGTCTGCTGCTCTCTGGGGCTGCTCAATCCCGGTCAAGCCGACAAACTCAAGTCCGCCGGTCTCGACCGCATCAACCACAATCTGAATACCAGCGAGCAGCATCACCCCCAGATTTGCACGACCCACACTTACCACGATCGTATGCGGACGCTTGAGACGTGCCGCGGGGCCGGGCTGGAACTGTGTTCGGGCGGCATCTTCGGCCAGGGCGAGAGCGACGACGACATCATCGAGCTGTGCATGACGTGGGCGCGGCTGCGGCCCGAATCGATCCCCGTCAATTTCCTCACGCCGATCGAGGGAACGCCGTTCGAGCACCAGACCGGCGAGTTAACGCCTTATCGCTGCCTCAAGATCCTGTGCCTGGTCCGGCTGCTCAACCCCGACCGCGAGGTCCGCATCGCCGGGGGGCGCGAGCACCACCTGCGCGCGCTGCAACCGCTCGGCCTGTACCCCGCCAACTCGATCTTCGTGACCGGCTACCTGACCACGCCCGGCCAGCGCGGCGATGAGGCGTTGAGGATGATCGAGGACATGGGATTTGAAATCGAGTTCGATCAAAGCGAGATCCCCCCGCCCGAGCCTCCGGCCGAAACCGACCAGGACGGCTTGCCCGTCACCCACTCGGCGTGCGTCGCCGATGGTTCGTTCGGCGGACCGCGCGTGTGATTCTCCCGACCGCCATGTCAACCGAAGTTGGTGACGAACTGGACGACCTCGCGGCCCGCGGCCTGCTGCGCGGCCTGCGCGCCCTGCCCGCCGTCGGCGGTAGGTTCCGTTGGGACGGAAGGGAATACCTCAACTTCTCATCCAACGATTACCTGAACCTGTCCAATGATCCACGCATTAAGGAGGCCGCGCGGGAGGGCCTGGAGCACTGGGGCTGCGGGGCGACAGCCTCCCGCCTGATGGCGGGCCACTTGGAGCTGCATGAGGAGTTGGAAGAGAGCTTGGCCGAATGGGTCGGTCAGCCCTCGGCACTGGTCTTTGGCAGCGGGTATCTGACCAACCTGGGGGTCCTGACGGCCTTGGCGGGGGGCCGCGACGACGCAATTTTCTCCGACAAACTCAACCACGCCAGCATCGTCGACGCAGCGCAACTGGCCCGCGCGGCCGTCCATCGCTATCGGCATAAGGACCTGGATCATCTGGAACGGCTCCTGGAAAAGAACCCGGCGCGCGGGCGGCGGGTCATCGTCACCGATTCGGTCTTTAGCATGGACGGCGACATCGCCCCGCTCGCCGAACTCGACCACCTCGCCGGGACCCATGACGCCCTATTGGTCGTGGATGAGGCCCATGCCATCGGCGTCCTCGGCCGGGACGGCGGCGGTGCCTGCCGGTTGCCCGCAATCGACATCCGGCCCGCCGTGACCGTGGGAACGCTCGGCAAGTCGCTGGGCTGCTACGGCGGGTTCGCCGCCTGCTCCCATGAGCTTCGAGACCTGCTCATCAATCGCGCGCGCGGTTTTATTTACTCGACCGCCCTGCCACCCGCCTGCGTGGCCGGGGCATTGCGCGGGGTTGAGATTCTGGGCGAGCATCCCGAACTCGGCGAACAATTGCTCCGAAAATCAGCCCGCCTGCGATCAGCGCTCTCGGAGCAAGGATTTGACCTCCTCGATTCGGCTTGTCAAATCGTGCCCGTGATCATCGGCGAGGCCGAAACGGCGTGTCGCGTCTCGAGCGACTTGTTCGAGCTGGGCGTGATCGCCACCGCGGTCCGCCCGCCGACCGTTCCGCCCGGCGCCTCGCGCCTGCGCCTGTCGGTGACCCTGGCTCATGAGGACAACGACCTGGAGCGCGCCGCGGCCTGGATCGGTCGAGAAGTTCGCAAACAGAGCGTCATGGGCGCACCTCGTAGCAAATCCTCGGACGGATAATGAACAAAAGATCGCAAAGGGCGCAAAGAATAAACATTCTGAATAAACGCGCATTTGATTCAGTCCATGCAGAACTCACAAGAGTCTATTGTATCAGTTATGATGTTTCCATGAATCCCCCTCTCTTTATGAGCAGTCACACATATAGGCGCCTCTAAAAATTCAGTCCCGGCAGGGACGATTGCTTTCAGCCCGCCACGCAAGTGGCGGGAATCAAACCAATAACGAATTGGAGTCCCCTAGGGACGACTGCAAACCAAATTTTTAGAGGTTCCCACATGCCCACGGACCTTTGCGCTCTTCGCGTCCTTCTGTTCAAATATGATAGCGTGTCGCCATCCGAGCAAGACCATGGAATAAGTTGGGTATGTGATATATGAGGTGCGGCGTATTCGTAACGGGAACGGGAACCGGTGTTGGCAAGACGGTCGTGGCCGCCGCGCTTCTGCGCGCCCTGCGCCGCCGTGGCTTCGACGCCATTCCGATGAAGCCGGTTCAAACGGGCGGCTCGCCGGGCCCCAATGGGCTCTCCGCCCCCGATCTCGACACCTCGTTGGGCGTGGCGGACCTTGGGCCCGATCCCCCAGAATACACCCTCATGGCCCCCTATGTTTATGAACCGGCCTGCTCGCCCCACCTGGCGGGACGGATGGACGGCAACGACGTTCAAGCGGCCCGCATTCTTCAATGCGCGGACCGGTTGTTAAAAAGCCACGACGCATTGGTCGTCGAAGGCGCGGGCGGCGTGTTGGTCCCGATCAATGCCGAACAAACGATGCTCGACCTGATGGTCGCCCTGGGCCTGCCCGTGGTCCTGGTGGGTCTTCCGGGTTTGGGGACGATCAATCACTCGTTGCTTTCGATCCATGCCCTGCGCGGCGCGGGACTGGGCGTCTTGGGAATCATCTTCTGTCAACCCGAGCCGCTGGATCACGATTTCATCACCTCGGATAACCCGAAAACGATCGCCAAGTTCGGCCGGGTCGAAATCCTGGGCTCGATCGGCTATCATCAAGACCTGTCACCCTCGAATCAGACCGCCTGGGACGCGATCGAACATGAAATCCACGGCCTCGATGCCATCGCCAACCGCCTCAAAACCGGACCTTGACTCGATCCGCGAGCGCGATGTCCGCCACCTCTGGCACCCCTACACCGACATCACGACGTTCGAGAGCCAAGACGCATACACGCTGATCGAGCGCGCCGAGGGGGTTTACCTTTATGAAGCCGGGGGCCGCCCGCTGCTCGACGGCATCTCCTCGTGGTGGTGCGTCAACCTGGGCCACGGCCACCCCCGACTGGTCGAGGCGATCCAGCGCCAGGCCGAGCGGCTCCAGCACTGCATCCTCGGCGGCATCTCGCACCCCGGTGCCGTCGAGCTGGCCGAGCGGCTCGCCCGCTTGACCCCCGGCGACCTCAATCACGCCTTCTTCTGCGGCGACGGCGCCAGCGCGTGCGAGGCCGCCCTCAAGATCGCTCTCCAATACTGGGGCAACGTCGGCGAGACCGAACGCACCGAGTTCATCTGCCTCGCCGACGGATACCACGGCGATACGCTGGGGGCGATGAGTGTCGGGTTCGTCGAGGCGTTCCACAAACCCTTCGCCGCGGTGGTCAAACCCGCCCATCGCGCCCCGTCGCCCCATTGCAACCGCTGCCCGTTCGGCAAACAGCCCGAGAGCTGCGCGATCGAGTGCTTCGACCCGATGGAACAACTCATCCGCGAGCACCACCGCCGGACCGCCGCCGTGATCGTCGAACCGCTGTGCCAGGGCGCGGCGGGCGTGCGCATCTACCCCGACCAGTACCTGCGCAAGCTGCGCCGCCTCTGCGACGAATACGGCCTGTTGCTCATCTGCGACGAGATCGCCGTTGGCTTTGGCCGCACCGGCGTGATGTTCGCCTCCGAGCGCGCCGGGATCGCGCCCGACATCATGACGCTGGGCAAGGGATTGACCGGCGGCTATCTCCCGATGAGCACCGCAATGGTCACCCCTCGCATCCACGACTCTTTCCGCGATCGCGATGGCCAAACCCGCGCCTTCTTCCACGGCCACACCTTCTGCGGCAACCCGATCACCTCGGCCTGCGCCCTGGCCGCGCTCGACGTCTACGAAGAAGAGCGGATCATCGAACGCCTACCCCCCCGCATCGCCCAGCTGCGCGAAGGCATGACCGCGCTGGCCGCAACGCTCGACGGCACCAAAGTCCGCACGCTCGGCATGATCGGCGCGTTGGAGCTAAACGAACAATCCGGCGGCCCCGCCCGCGCCCAAGAAATCGCCCGCCACGCCAACCAACTCGGCCTCTTCATCCGCCCGCTGGGTGCCTCGGTTTATCTGTGGCCGCCGCTGGTTGTGAGCGAGGAGGAACTGCTAAAGATGCTCTTGTTATTGGAAAAAGCGATCGAGGAGACACAAAGGGGCTGACGTCACGCCGATACCTGCCGCCTATACAAATCGTAATACATCCCCCGCCGCTCCAGCAATTTCTCGTGGCTCCCGACCTCGACGATCCGGTCGGCGTCGCGGACGGTTGAGAGGCGGTGGGCGGCGATCAGGGTGGTGCATCCATGCATCAGGTGGGCGAGCGCGCGGCGGACGACTTCCTCGCCGGCGGCATCGAGGACCGAGGTGGGTTCGTCGAGGATCAGGATGCGGGGGTCCTTGAGCAGTGCCCGCGCGATGGCGACGCGCTGGCGTTGGCCGACCGACAGGTTGACGCCGCGCGGGCCCAGCGGGGTCTCGTAGCCCCGGGGCAGCCGCTCGGCGAATTCCTCGACTGGGTGCCCACGGCCGCGCGCCGCACTTGCTCCATCGACGCCTCGGGCCGGGCGAATAACAGGTTTTCGAGCAGCGTGCCGTCGAAGAGTATCGGTTCCTGCGCGACCAGGGCGATTTGGTGCCGCAGGCCGCCCAGTCGGCAGCGGGCGATCTCGTGCCCGTCGAGCAGAATCCGGCCCGCGCTCGCTTCGAGAAATCGCGGGAGCAGGTCCAGCAGGGTCGACTTGCCCGCCCCGCTGGGGCCGATGATGACGACCGTCTGGCCCGGACCGTGGGAGAAGTGGACGTGGTCGAACCGGATCGCTCCCTTGAGCGGCGGCAACTCCTCGCCGTGGGCCCTGTCCACCTCCTCGGGTGCCACGTCCAGGACCTCGCCGCACCGCTCCAGCACCGCGCCCAACACGCTGACGTATCCCAGCGAGCGACTGAGTTCCTGGAGTGGAGCCGACAGCAGGATCACGCAGGTCACGAACTCGATCGGGTGACTCAGCATGATCAGCCCGCTCCCGCGCAGCCCGGTCGCCGCGCTGGCGACCATCACGAACTGGGGGTGCAGCGCGAAGGTCCGCTCCTGGGCGATCAGGCGGGCGAGGCTGCGCTCGCTGAGCCGCGAATCATCGCGTGGTTGTCCGTATACAGGTAGACCGGATATCCCAGACGCTTGGCCAGCAATCGACTCAGCATGGGTTCCCCGCCCAGGTGGAGCAGGCAGCCGGGCAGGTCGGGACGCAACTCGGCGGGCCGGATTCCGCGCAGGATGTATCGCATCGTCTGGCGGGTTTCCCACACGTGGTCGGGCCCCTCGATCCCTCGCGCCACCTCGGCCTCGCAACCCGAGGCAAAACGGCAAGGCACCAGGGCCGCGATGACGCGCACACCGGGCACCCGACGCCGTACGGCGGCCACGAGCGGCTGCAACCACCCAGCCGTCTCGCCGGGACCGTTCACCACCACGATCAGTTGGCCGGATGAATTTGCCGTCACCATGAACGGCATGCTATCGCGCGCGACATCAGGGTGCAATACGTCTCCTCTGAAGCCAAGGGTTTCCCCAACTCTCCGGGCCATCGATCGACGCGGACCACTCCCTCGGGACTTCATCCCGGGCATCGAACCCGTAAGAACAGCCCCGTTTGGCCGTTTGCCTAACGAGAGTAAGGGCGTCCTCGCCGAGGGGGGAACCGGGAGTGCCCTTTGCCCCTTCAGCCGCGCATATGATAGGGTCCCGCCAAGGAATCCGTGTAACCACGGAGAGGGAAATCCCTAAAGCCGTTTGGATCGGGAGCGATTTGTTTGAGTAGTTCGCCTATCAGTCTTTTGGACGGTCTGGTGATTGGTTATGGTTTGGTCTGGTTGATCCTGGGGGTGTATGGCGTCCATCGCTCGTGGCTGGTCATCCAGTTCAGGCGCCACCGCCGCGAGCGGGCCGTCCCGCCGCCTTTGCCCGGCTCGCCGCCCAAGGTCCTCGTTCAGCTTCCCATCTACAACGAACGTTACGTGGCGGGGCGGCTCATCGATGCGGTGGCCGATCTCGATTACCCGCGCGACCGGCTTGAAATCCAGGCTCTCGACGACTCTGACGACGACACCCCGGCCATCATCGGCCCAAAAATCGAGACCTTGCGCCGCCGCGGCGTACCGATTCACTATTCGCGCCGCCCCTCGCGCCACGGCTACAAGGCCGGCGCCCTGGCGTGGGGCCTGGCCCAAAGCGACGCGCCACTGGTCGCGATTTTTGACGCGGATTTCGTGCCGCGCCGCGATTTTCTGCGCCGCACCGTCGGGTTCTTCGCCGATCCGAGATTGGGGATGGTCCAGACGCGTTGGGAGCACCTGAACCGCGACTACTCGCTCCTCACGCGGCTCCAGTCGATCTTGCTCGACGGCCACTTCGTCGTCGAGCAGACCGCGCGCCAGGGGGCGGGGTGCTTTTTCAACTTCAACGGCACGGCGGGTATCTGGCGCCGTCGGGCCATCGACGAGGCTGGCGGCTGGCGGCATGACACGCTCACCGAGGACCTCGACCTCTCGTATCGGGCGCAGGCGGCCGGATGGAGCTTTCTTTATCTGCCCGACGTCACGACCCCATCCGAAGTCCCCGCCGATATCCGCGGCTTCAAGACCCAGCAGCATCGTTGGACCAAGGGCGCCGTCCAGACGGCCCGCAAGTTGCTCGGCCGGCTGTGGCGCGCGCCGGTCCCCCTGCGCTGTAAGATCGAAGCCACCTTCCACCTGACCAACAATATCTGTTACTTGCTGCTGATCATCATGGTGCTGCTGCTGGGGCCGGTCTGCTTGGCCCGGGCCACGGGGGCCTGGAGCGGCGGCGTGTGGTTCGACCTGCCGTTGTTCCTCACGGCCACCGTCTCGTTCTTTGTTTATTTCTTTGAATCCCAAAGGGAGCTGGGAAGGGCCGATTGGCGCGCGCTGACGCGGCTGCCGCTGGCGATGAGTCTGGGAATTGGGATGGCGGTCAACAACTCCTGGGCCGTCCTCGAAGGTCTGTGCTCATGGGGGGGCGAGTTCGTCCGAACGCCTAAGTATGGGCTGGAGAGCAAGAGCGATCGCCGGCGTCACAAACACTACGCGCGCTTCCGCCGTAGTCTGATTCCATGGGTGGAGGCCGCGCTGTTCGCCTATTGCCTCGTGACGACGATCGGCTGCGCGCTGGCCGGTTTGTGGGTGGTGGTCCCTTTCCTGGTCCTGTTCACGTTTGGCTTTGGCTACGTCGCCGCCGGCGCCTGGCTCGATCAGCGACTGAGTCGCCACTCCCTGTTGCTCCCCGAGCCGGAAGTCTAGCGGCCTTCGTCTGCGGTCACGTCGAGGCTGGTGCGATCCAGTCTTGGGAGCAAGCGCCCCTTCGCTGAAGGGTTCCCGTTCTGGTCGATAATCGGCTCTCGCCTCCCGTCTCTCGTCCTCGTAATCGTAGTCCGCCTCATCATCGCGTCTCTGGTTGATTGCGGCGAAAAAAGAAGTCCGATTACGAGGACGAGGGACGGGAGCCGGGAGGCGAGTCTGCGACGCGCTAAAGTGCTTTGGCGACGGTGCGAGCCGACCCGCAAGGGCATGGCGGGCATCAACCTCATCGAGCAGGCTTCGCGGTGTTTGAGACGTTTTTGGAGGCGCCGGCCATGCCTTTACCCCAGTCCCGTCACCTTCCGCGCTCACAATTCTGAATCACGCCCCGTCGAGACTATACCATTCCTCCTCGGTGCTGGCCTTGAGCTGCTGCAGATACTGGTCGAGCGAGTCGCGGCGGATGCGCATCTGGCGCGGACCGAGCCGGACCGCCTTCAGTCGCCTTTCCTGCACGAGCTGATAGACCCGCTTCTTGCTCACGTCCAAACAACGCGCCACGCGCTCCACTCGCCAGTATTCCATGCCGTCCTGGCGCATCCCCGGCTTGAGGGGCCGGCCCGCCGGCCCGCGCGTCGGCGTCTCCGGCGCATTCCGATCCTGCATCATACCCATGGCACTCCCCCGAGCATTTCGTGTTCGGCCCGAGAACCCGCGCAAGGCGCAAGCGGAGCGGGAGCCCCCGGGCCACACACAGTCTGCCACGCCCCGGCCAAGCGTAGCCTGGGATCTTCCCGGGCTATACCTGGGATTTACCTGGGGATTTGACGGATTCACTGAGCCCACCCGTCAGTAAGACGTAAGGCTTGGGGTTCTTGGCCGTGGAAAGGCGCGTTTGTTGACGCCCTTCTGCCCCCGGCTGAAATGATCGCTTCGAGTCAACCCCAGCGCCGCAAAATAAAGCTACGCTGGAGAAAAAGGTTTTGACGGTCTGCGGCGTTGGGGTAATAATAAAGGAATGCGCCGCGTCTGGAGGTTGCGAGGAGTTCTCAATGCGAAGGCCTGGACGCCCAGAATGATGGTTTTCGGTTGTACCCCACCGATCGACAATCAAACCAAAACAGTGCGCATGGGGGCGTCGTGGAGAAGCCGTTAATCGTCCAATCCGACCGCACGATGCTCTTGGAAACGGACCACCCCGATTATGAGGAGGCGCGTGACGCGCTGGCCGCCTTCGCCGAAATCGTCACCTCGCCCGAGCATTTTCACACTTACAAGATCACCCCGCTGTCGCTGTGGAACGCCGCCAGCGCCGGACTGAGCGCGGAGGCAATCGTTGAAAGCCTGCACCGCTTCAGCCGCTATCCCATCCCCCAGAACATCGAGTACGACATCCGTGAGCACGTCGCCCGCTATGGCCGATTACGTCTGCTGGAGGAAGGGGACACGCTCGTTCTGGAGAGCGACGATCCGCTGTTGCTCGAACAACTGTGGCACGACCAACGCATCCGGGTCTTTCTCGCGAGGAAGCTGGGCAAGCGGCGCGCGCAAGTTCAGAAGGGCCAGCGGGGGTTTCTCAAGCAGGCCCTGATCCGGCGTGATTTCCCCGTCGAAGACCTGGCCGGATATCAGGAGGGGGCCGAGCTTTCCATTGCGCTGCGGCCGGTTACGTTGGCGGGCCGACATTTCTCGCTTCGCCCCTACCAACGTGACGCGGCCGTCGTTTTCCACCAAAACGGAGGGCCGGCGGGCGGATCGGGCGTGCTGGTGCTCCCCTGCGGGGCGGGCAAAACCATCATCGGCCTGGGCATTCTCGAGGCGATCGGACAGCACACGCTGGTGGTCGTCACGAACATCACCGCCCTGCGTCAATGGCGCGACGAACTGCTGGACAAGACCACCGTGGCCCCCGAGACGATCGGCGAATACAGCGGCGAAATCAAAGCGATCAAGCCGATTACCATCACCACCTATCAGATGCTCACCTATCGCAAAAGCAAGAACGCGGAATTCGTCCATATGGACCTGTTCGACTCCAACCGTTGGGGGCTGATCATTTATGATGAGGTGCACCTGCTGCCGGCGCCGGTCTTTCGCGCGGTGGCCAATATCCAAGGCAAGCGGCGATTGGGCCTGACGGCGACGCTGCTACGCGAGGACGGCAAGGAATCCGAGGTTTTTTCACTGATCGGGCCCAAGAAGATCGACATCCCGTGGAAGACGCTCGAGCGGCAGGGATGGATCGCCCAGGCACTGTGCACCGAGATTCGGATCGACCTGCCCGAGCCGCTGCGCCATGAGTACGCCGTGGCCGACGTCAAGGCCAAGTTCCGCATCGCCTCGGAGAACGAGGACAAGGTCCATGCGGTTCGCGAACTGATCCTTCTCCATCCGGACGATCGCATCTTGGTCATCGGTCAGTATCTCAACCAGTTGGAAAAGGTGGCCGCCGAATTCGACGCCCCGATCATCACCGGCAAGACGCCCAACAAGGACCGCGAGCGGATCTATGGGGATTTCCGGGCCGGTCGCATCCATGTTCTGATCGTGAGCAAGGTCGCCAATTTCTCGGTCGACCTGCCCGACGCGTCGGTGGCGATCCAGATTTCGGGAACGTTTGGGTCGCGTCAGGAGGAGGCCCAACGGCTGGGTCGGATACTGCGCCCCAAAACGGGGCGAAACACGGCCCACTTCTACACGTTGGTCACGCGCGAGACGCGCGAGCGGCAATTCGCCATCAAACGCCAGCTCTTCTTGACCGAACAGGGATATCGTTACCGCATCATCGACAGCGTGGACCAGTTGGTCGAGGAACCGGAGACCGAACAGCGCGCCATTTCGTGACAAGGGCCAATCACGGCAAGCCCGCGGGGGAGCGAGGAACGGGCGGATGAAACTGAAAAGCCTACTACGCAAGTCTTCGCCCGAACGACTGCGTTCGATCGCCGACTTTTGGGAAATCCCGCTCAACGGTCAGAGCGCGGCGGCCGATGGCGAGACGCTCGCCGATTATCTCTACCCCCGTCTGCAGTCGCCCTCCCATTTTCGGCAGGCCTATGAGAAGCTGGGCGCCCGCGAGCGTGAATGGGTCTACCTGTCGGCCATCCACGGCGGCGAGCTGCCCGTTGAGGAGTTTCGACGCCGTTGCGGCTTCGACAGCGGCCAGCGCATGAGCGAGGCGGTCACGCGCATGGGGGAGCGGGGTTTCCTGTGGCGCGAGCGTATCCGCGACAAGCTGATCGGGCTGGACCTGGTCGGCATTCCGGAACCCTTTCTGCGCCTGATCGAATTGCCCCCCTACTGGCAGGGCTTCCTCGGGTTTTATCTGCACGGTTTGGGGAGCGTCCAGCTCAAGTGGATCATGGAGAACACTTTGGGCGAAGGCGGTTCATCGCGCGGGAAGCAGGCCCTCGTTCATTATGTCCGCCGCAGGATGCTCGATCCCGAGGGCCTCAAGCACGTCCTGAGCGGCCGTCATCCGACGCAACTGGAGATGTTTCAACAAATCCTGCACAAGAACGGGATGTGCGCGTGGAGAGACCTGCTTGAGGCGGGCGCGTACAAACGGTTCGATCACGGCCGCTCCGAGCTGCTGCGCGAACTCGTCGAGCAATCGGGCTTGGTGTTTGTCTATCGCTCGGCATCCAATATGTACAACAACCTGCTCATCGCTCCGCGCGACGTGGCTTACACGATCCAATCGGGCTACCGTAAGGACGAACGCTCGCTGGAGGAACTTGGCCGGCCGGCGCAAGAGATCAATGCGACCCGTGTTCGCCCGCGGCCGCAACTACCGTCCAGCGTCATCCTCGACAACTCCAACAACATCCTGCGCGACCTCGTGATCCTGTGTGCCTACATCCAGCGCAACCCGGTCAAGATGCTCAACAACGGCAGCCTGGGCCGAAACGATCTCAAAAAGATCGTCCCGCTGCTCAGCCACAACAAGACGCTTAAATACACGACGTACCTGGCCCTGTTCGCGATCGTGCGCAAGCTGATCATCGCCGTGGGCAACCAATGGCGCGTCTCCGGGTCGCTGATCCAGTGGTTGCAACAGGGTCCCCAGGCCTGCTTCCAGGAGGTTTATGATTTTTGGCTCACCGCCAATGAATGGAACGAAGAGTTTGTCGACGGTGACGTCGTCCATGCCGACAACTATCCGCAAGACCTGATCAACATCACCGAACTACGCAAACTGGTTCTGCGCATGTTGCGCAAGCTGCCCAGCCATGCGTGGATCGATTTCAACACGTTCGCCGAGAGCCTACTGCCGCAGATCGCCATCGAGTTGCCGGGGCACGTCGAGCCGTCGCCCGCCGGCAAGTTCAACCGCCATCCCTCATTGATCATCGAGTCGATGTTGGCCGAATCGCTTTATTGGCTCGGCGTGATCGCGCTGGGCGTGGCCGACCTCAACGTCGCCCAGCGGCTGGGTTCGCGCCACAATGACGAGATCGCCCCTTATGATCCCGCGCATCCCCTCACCGGCGGCCTGGTTGGGCGCGACGATACCCGATTCTGTTTCAAGTTAAGCGACTTCGGCGCCGTCCTACTCTCGCGGCCTTACTTGAACCCCGAGAAGGTCTTCGCCCGCATGCCGGACCCCGAACTCCCCTACTGTGAGGAGACGCTGTACTTCACCGTTCAACCCAACCAGGAGATCATCACCCCTCCCGATCTGGCGTTGGACCGTCTCTTCCGGGTCCTTCAGTTCGCCAATATCAAAAAGGTCGACGTCATGACGACCCTCTCGATCACGCGCGAATCCTTGCGGGCGGGGTTGGACACGGGGCTGACGGCGCCGATGATGATCGAGTTGCTCGGGGCATGCTCGCGCAAGGAGTTGCCGGAAACGGTGCGTCAGCTCGTCAATGAATGCGATTCGTGTCACGGCGAGGTCGACATGGGGTTGGCGGGAGGATACCTGAAAGTCAACGATCCGATGCACCTGGAAGAGATCAAGGCCAACAGCAAGATCGCCCCGGCGATCAAGGACGTCTTCGGCGACCGCCTGATCCTGCTCAATCGCACGGCGGATTTCAAGAAGATCGCCCGCGAACTGCAACGCCTGGGTCACATGCCCCATGTCGATTCGGACAGCCTGTATGAGACCAACGATGGGTTGTTCCAGGTGACGCTACGGACCGATGAGCTCTACGACCTGCTGGCGATCCTGCGATTCGCGATCTTGATGGAGGGACAGACCGGCGAGTCGATCTTCGAGGAACGCGTGCGGCCGCTTTTTCAACGCCTCTCGATCAATGCCCAGGATAAATTCAACCCGAAACTCTACGCCGAGTCGATTGCCAAGGTCTTCCTCGGCAAATTCGAAAAGGCGACCCAGAAAACGGTCGACGCGGCCACGAAGAAATATCGCCGGCAGGTCAATCGGCTCATGACACAGATGCCGCGCACCGGCTCATGCTCGGGCTACCGCGGCCAAAACCCGGCCACCGAGCCCCCCGACATCACCCGACTGATCAAATACGCCATCGAAAACGAAGTTCAGGTGCGCATCTGTTATCAACGCTCATCGGGCGAGGTCGTCGACGAGGTGATCGAGCCCGAGGGCCTACAGGCGAAGAAAGTGCACGCTTTCTGCCCGGATCAGGGAGCACATCACACCTACGCACTGGAGCGTGTGCGTTCGGCTTCGATATCCGGCTAAGCGCGTCACGCGGATACTCCGCCTTTTCCAAAGGCACCGATGACATGTGACGCCGGATAATCCACTTCCAGCTGATAAATGAGCTGGTCCATTCCTTGACGATCCACATACTTCGCATCCAGCGCACCCTTCACCGTGATAAGCGCATTTTAAAACTCTCCCGCCGATTGTCCGCATCCAAACGGGATAACGCAAATCAGGGACAGGAAGCATATACTCCTGTGCGTTTTCATTGAGTGGCGCCTCATAGCGCATGAAGGTTTTTTGCGTCGCGGAGCGGATGCCGAAACTTCGCTGAACTGAGCCGCTTCGCACCGACGGCCTTGGGGTATCGCCCTCCCTCAGAGCGCCCCAAGGGCAATTATAAAGCGTCCACCGGTTTGGCGTAAAGGTCATACGTCTCGGCGCCGGTCACCTCGACGTCCGTAAACTCGCCGACCGGCAGCTCCTGGTCCGAATCGATGAAGACTTTGCCGTCGATCTCCGGCGCCTCGGCGGGGCTGCGGGCGACCCAGCGGTCGGTGTGCGGGTCGCGGCCTTCGATCAGGACGCGCGTCTTTTCACCGATTCTTTGTCGATTGAGCTCGTCCGCGATCGGGGCCTGGGTTTGCATCACGGCGTGCCAGCGGCGGTTGCGCACGCGGCGGGGAACACGGTTGTCCATTGCGGCGGCGGCGGTGTCATCTTCCTTGGAGTATTCAAACGCGCCGAGCCGGTCAAAACGCAGCCGGCGCATTCCATCCAGCACAAACTCGTGCTCGGCCCGCGTCTCGCCGGGGAAGCCGACGATCATCGTCGTGCGCAGCGTCAGGCCGGGCACCGCGGCGCGCAGCCGGTCGATCAACTCGAACGTCTTGACCGAATGGAACGGCCGTTTCATCCGGCGCAGCACGTCGGGGTGCAGGTGCTGGAGCGGCATGTCGAGGTAAGGCACGATCTTGGGTTCACTCGCCATCACTTCGAGGAATTCGTCCGTAACGAGTCCCGGATAGTAATACAGACAGCGCACCCAAAAATCGCCCGGCAATGCGCAGAGGTCGCGCAAGAGGTCGGGCAGTCGCACGTCGGGCCAGCGGTCCATGCCGTACATCGACAAATCCTGGGCGACCAGATTGATCTCCTTGACTCCATCGGCCAGGAGCCGCTCGGCCTCGGCAAGCAGAATCTCGCGCGGCACCGAACGCAACTTGCCCTTCATGAGCGGGATCGAACAAAACGTGCAAGTGTGATTGCAGCCGTCGGAGACCTTGAGGAAGGCGTGGGGCGTTTTCTCGAGCCGCCGGCGGCGCATGAGGCGGTAGATATCGACCTGGGGCGACTCGGCCAGGTCCGGACTCTGCCCGTCGCGCCGGTCGGCTTCCAGGATCAGCTCGGTCAGCCGGCGAAACTGACCGACGCCCACCATCCCGTCGATCTCGGGAACTTCCTTGATCAGGTCCTCGCCGTAACGCTGCGAGAGGCAGCCGGCCACGAACAACCGCCGCGGATTGCCCTGGCTCCGCTTGCGCTCGGCGAGATCGAGGATCGTCTCGATCGACTGCCGCTTGGCGCGGTCGATAAACCCGCAGGTGGTGACGACGACGGCATCCAGCGCTCCCCCGCCGTTGGCTTCCCCGTCCACGACCAGTTCGCAGCCCGCCTCCTCGAGCATCCCCGCCAGGTATTCGTTATCCACGGTGTTCTTGTCGCAGCCGAGCGTTACGATCCCAACGCGCATCTTGAACTCGCCTCTGATTCCTTGATCATCCGAGCGCCGACCGTTCATACTATTTGAGATGGCCAAGCGACACTCTCACTTTATCAATTCCGCGCGATGATAAACAAACCCTATTCACCTCCCGGTCAAACGCCGGGCCCGCCCTTGAACCCAACGCCTCCCGCGGATCAGCCGGTTCCCGGCGCGAATCCGCCGACTCGCTCGCCCGGTCCGTGGCTCGCGCTGGTGGCCCTGGGGGTCTGGGTCTACGTGCTGATCGAATGTCGCTGGATGTTGCGCCTGGAGCCGACGGCTCTCGCGGCGGGCAATCTGTTTTCCGTGATGCGTGGCTCCTGGGAGTTTCCGGCAAAGGTGCTCATGGGGCTGCTGGGGGGAGCGGCGGTTTTGTTTTCGGTGACCGGGATCGGCTATCTGGCGCTGGCGGGCATCCCAGGCTGGCGACGGGTGCTGCCCACGATCACCGAGCGACTCGTCTTGGCGCCGCTGGTCGGGGCGGTTCCTTTTTCATTGGTCATCCTCGGGGCGGGACTGGCGGGTTTCGGCTCGCCCGCGGCTTGCGAGGGCCTTCTGGCAGGCGGTTTGGTGATCGGGGCGCTGGGCTGGCGCATGCTGGTCTCGGAATGGAGGACGAAGCGCAAACACGCGCTCCCGGCGAGCCACCCGCCGTTCACGGTGTTCCTATGGGTCCTCATCGGCCTGCTCGCGCTGCTCATCGTGCCCTACACACTTTCGCCCGCCGTCGAGTCCGATGAGCTGCGCTATCATCTGGCCGCGCCGGCCACCTGGCTGCGCGACGGGCGAATCCACACTATCCCCCACCAGGCCTTCTCCAACTTCCCGTTCCTCGCCGAGATGTTGTTCATGGCGGCGATGGCGGTCGGCGGCGGCGAGGCGGCCAAGCTCGTCCATCTGGGCGTGGCACCGGTCTGCGTGGGTCTGGTCGCTTTACTGACAAGGCGTTGGATCGGGGAACGCCGGCGCGACTCGACGGCATTGGCCACCGGGCTTGTTTTCGCGCTCATCCCCTCGGTCCCCATCATCGCGGCCTGGGGTTTCATCGCCATGTTCGTGGCGGCTTACTTTCTGGCGTTTGTCTACGTAACGGGGCGTTCGCTCGCACAGCCGTCACGCGGGTCCGCCGGGCTGGTCGGCGTGATTGCCGCCGGTGCTCTGGGGACGAAGTACAGTCTGGTTCCCCTGGTTGGGGTGCTCGGGATCGTCTGGTTGATCATGCGATGGCGGCAAGGGGGTCCCGGAAAGGCACTGCGCGCGCTGGCCACCGTCGTGATCGTGGATCTGCTTTTGGCGGGGCCGTGGTACGTGAAAAACCTGGTCTGGACCGGCAATCCCGTTTATCCGGGGGCACACTCCGTCTTCGGCGGCGGTGAGTGGTCGGCCGAGAACACGGCCCTGTTCCTCCGCAAAGCCGGCGATAAGGGGATGCATTTGAATATCGACTCCCCCCTGCGCGGCCCCCTCGAGTTCCTGATTTCACCCTTCACGACCCTCTTCCATCCCGACAAGTTCGGATTCCACTTCACCGGGCCTCTTCCACTGATGGGCGCGGTGCTGGTGGTTTGTTGGATCATCGCGTGGGCGATGGGGGGCGGTGGGCGCGCGATTCGGACTTCGGGGCGGGCAGCGATACCTCCGTGGTGGATCGTCCTGGCCTTGATCGGCTCCTGGGGACTCTGGTTCGTCACGTATCAGAGCATCCGATTCTTGTTGCCGACGCTGGGGCTGGCGTTGGCGGCGGGCGGCGTGGCTTGGTCACGCTGGATGCGGGCGCCACCGAATTGGATGGCGCGCTTGGCCCATATCCTCCTGATCGTCGCGGTCCTCATGTGCTTCAATCTCACGTTCACGATCCTCGGCTCGCCGTCGGCCGCGGGGGGCGCCGGCAAGACCGACGCGATCGCGACCGGGCTCGGTTTCCAGCGGCCCGAACACTACCTGGCCCGGCGGCTCAAGTACTACCGAGCCGCCCAGTGGCTGGGCCGTCATGCGGGGCCGGGCGAGAAGGCCCTGCTGGTCGGCGAGCACCGCACGCTCCATTTCCCACTTCCCATCGTCGCCAGCGACTGGTTCGACACGCCCCAACCTCTCCCCTGGGTCCGCCGGACGCCCGACAACGACCGGATGCTCGACGTCCTGCTGCGCGAGGGAATTCGCTACATATTCTACAACAAGGGAGAACTGGACCTCTACCGCGCCTCCGACTTCATCCCGCGCATGAGCCAAACAGAGTATGAGCGCATCGAAACGCTTTGGGATCACCCCCGCCTGACAATGATCCACCAAAGCCCGCTGGAAGGCATCTTGATCTACGAGATCGCTCCCACGGACTCCTAGGCGTCTCCAAAAATTCAGTCCCGGCAGGGACGATTGCTTTCAGCCCGCCACGCAAGTGGCGGGAAATCAGACCGATAACGAATTGGAGTCCCGTAGGGACGACTGCAGACCGGATTCTTAGAGGTCCCCTCCTGAACCTCTAGGCTATTCCTCGATGATTCAATCGGCGCACACGATGCAGATCGTCCCGCCCAGACCACTCCGACATTGCTCCCATGCCGGGCGGTGGCCGCTCAATCAAACAGATCGTCGAATGCCACACGCTCCAAAACGTCCAGCTTGGTCTCTCGCGAAGCGTTGAGCACGCGGCCGCCGATCCCTTCGATGGACTCCCTGGCCACCTGGAAGGCCCGGCGTTGGGCTTCCAGGTCGGGCCGTGTCCAGGTCTCGCCGGGCTTGCGATAGTCAGGGTGAAAATGGTTACGCTCGCCGTGCGAGACGAGGATCTCGCCTGAGATGGGGAGCGACTTGCCGGTCGATGGCGACAGGGTGAACGAGAAGTCGAGGCCGATAAGATAGATCTCGCGCACCCCCATGTAGACGGCCATTTGCAAACAGAAATAGAGGATCGTGTGGCCCCCGTGGGAGCCTTTCATCATGTCGCTCGAAAACCCGAGCGTCTGTTCTCCGTGCTGGTCGCGAGGATGCGGCAAGAGATAAATGACGGTCGCGCGCCGGTCGGGCAGCAAAATGTCGGCGGCTTCCCAGCTGTAGAGCTTGTCCAGCTTCAGCGAGCGCAATTCGCGGCGGTTGTTCAACGCGACGAGCTCGTCGGCCACGGCCAGATACGTCGGGCGCCACTCGGTCCGCGCGAAGGCCAGGTAGACCTTGTTGCACCCGATCGTCAACTCGCCCTTGAGCCGGTCCAGGTCGCTGATCCTGAGGCTCGGGCCGTTGCCGATGATAAAGCAGCGCCGCCCGACGTGGCGGTCCTTGAGCCTGGCGATCCGCGCGTCGTTGAACACCATCTGAAGCCCCGACGGCGTCACCGGGATCTTGTGATACTTGATGAAAGTCGGGAGTTTGCGGAGTTTGGTCCGGATGAAACTAATCACGGCCACGCTGCGGAAGGTCGGTCGAGATCACCCCGCCCGCGCTTCCCCGTGGCGAAGCGAGAACAGCGCCTTGGCGATCTCGAGGTCCTCTTCGGTTTTGATGATGTGGCCGGCAAGCCGGTCGAGCGGGAAGAAACCGACGCTACCGCTATAGGTCGCCACGCGTTCGGCTTCATGGGCCGTCTTATAGACCGCCGAGCGCCAGCCGGAGATGCTCCAGGTAATGCGCTGGATCGGGGTCAAGTCCTGCGAGTTGGTCTTGTGCTCGAACGTGAAGTTGACCGGCTCCCCGTCCATCGCACATTCGATCTGCTCCAGCGTGCAACTGAGCATCACGTCGTGCGATCCCTCGACCATCGCCTCGGCGAACCCCTTGACCTCCTCGGCGGTCAATAGCGGCGCGATCGAATGGACCTGAAACAGGTAGTCGCAGTCATGTTTGGTGAGGAACTCGTAGACGTAATGCTCGCTGGTGGCCTCGTTATTGGCCAGTTCGTCGGGGCGGCGGTGGAATTTGACGCCTTCGTTTTGAGCGATCTCGGCGAAGACGTCCGCCTCGGAATTGACCCAGATCTCATCGAAGACGTCCGCCTGGACGCACTTACGGATCGCCCAGGTGATGATGGGCGCGCCGTGGATCTCACGCAGGTTCTTCTGCTTGAGCCGCTGGCTCCCCAGCCGCGCCGGGATCATCGCGAGCTTGATCATCTCAATCCTCTCGGGCCGGGCATCGCGGCCTCAGCCCCACAACGTTTCATGGGCCGCAACCCGTACGCGCCTTGCCCATTTGTTCTTTGGCGACGGCTCCAAGGAGACGTAACCCCCCGCGGAGCGGACGATCGCGACCCCCGCCGCCACGTCCCACAACATGATTTCATCCTCGGCGTAAGCCTCGACCCGCCCGCACGCCGCCCAGGCCAGCGAGATCGCCGCCGAGCCGATCATACGGGTCTTCTTGAAGCGGCGGAAGTGCTGGATCATTTCGGCGAATCCCTCGACGCTGTAATCGCGCCCCACCGGCAACCCGGTCGCCAGGACTGCCTGGGATGGGTCGCGGATTTCGGACACCGCTGTTTCCGTTCCGTTCAACCGCGCCGCGTCGCCGGTGCCGCCGCTGAAAAGTTCATCCCGATTGAAATCATGGATGACCCCCAAGATCGGGTCCATCCCTTCGACCAGCGCAATCGAAACTCCGCAGATCGGGATGCCGCGCTTGAAATTCAACGTGCCGTCCAGCGGGTCGATGACCCAAAACGGTCCCCCCGCGGGCACCCCATGTTCGCCGCTCTCCTCGGCCAGGACGGGATGGGAACTCGCGCCACGGAGCCGATCCAGGATCAGTTGCTCGGCTTCCCGGTCGGCCTTGAGTTTGATGTCACGGCCCTCGGCCGACAAGACCTCCTTGGCGCCCCCGGCAAGCTCGGCGAGCAACCGTCCGGCCTCCTTCGCCGCCTGTTGGGCCAGTTCTAACTCCCGGCTCCATTTCATGCCGGGATTCCCAGGTCCCGGAGCAGGTTCCTGACCGCCTCCACCTCCATTTCACGGCGGCACTGGAAGGTGAATGTCCCCCCGTGCGGCGTCAAGAGAACCTGTTCCATTCCAACCAACCGCCCATGGTAAGGTTCCTCCCAAAAGGCGTCAAACCATGCCCCCGCCACCTTCCCGCTCTCCAGCGCCTCGAGCAGCGCGTTCTCGTCAACCAAGCCGCCGCGGGCGCTGTTGAGCAGGACGACACCGTCGCGCATCCGCTCGAACTGCTCGGGGCCGAGCAGGACCTCCTCGCCGCTGAGGTGCAGCGAGATCACCTGGGCTTGGGCCAGGCCCTCCTCTAGACCAACAAGCTGCTCGCCGCCGGTCAGCGAAGAGGGATCGATGAAGGGGTCCGCCACCAGGAGCCGCGCGCCGAACGGTTGCAGCATCTGGGCCACACGGCGGCCGATCCGCCCATATCCGATCAGCAGGACGTTGGTTCCGATCAGCCCGGTCGTGACCTCTTTGGGCCATCCTCCGGCATGGAACGCCGCATTGATCCTGACCAGCCCGCGGCACAGCGCCAGCATCGCCGCCACGGTCAACTCTGCGACCGGCTGCGTCGGCGGCTCCGGCGTGTTCGAGACCTTCACGCCCAGTTCCTCGGCCGCCTCCAGATCGATGTTCGAGACGCCAATCCCCACCCGCGCCAGTGCCTTGAGCTTCGGCACGGCGCTGCTCAGCACCCGTCGGTTCAGGGGTTCCAACCCGGCGATAAGGCCATCCATCCCTTCGAGATGCTCGATGACTTCATCCTCGGTCAAACGCCGCCCGTAGGGGTTTGGGACAAACTCGATCCCGCTCTCGCGAAGCAAATCGGTGGGGGCGGAATCTTCGGCGGCGAACAAGGATGCGCCGATGGCTACTCGATGGGTCATGGGCGGCTTTCCAAGCGGTGCATTATCGGACGACCTTGGCCAAGTTGGCGGGATTCGGATTGTCCGCGCCGCTCGCGGGCCGGTCGGCCGCGTAGATATCGAAGACCAGCTTCATGACCTTGAACGCGTCCTCGGAATCGCCGCAGACAATAGGTTTGTCACCCAGGACGCAATCGACGAACTCCTCCATCTCGAGCTGCCAGGACGGATCGGTGTCGAAGTAAATCGCCTCCTCGCGCGGCTTGCCCGCGGCGAAACCGTCCTCGAACTGCTTGCGCGCGATCACGATCGTCTCGTCGCCGTAGCTGCGCGTCGAGGACAGAATGCCGTTGACGCTCAGGTAGCCGTCGGTCAGGAATATCTCGAGCGAGAAGCGGTGTTTCCAGTGCGTGCTCGAACTGTGAATCATCGCGATCCGGCCCTGGCGGTCACGCAACAGCGCGAAGGCGTTGTCCTCGACCTCGATGTCCCAGTAGGCCGTGTCGACCATGCTCTTGATCTCGACGAATTCGCCGCAGAACAGGCGGAACAGGTCGAGCATGTGGATGCCCTGGTCCAGCAGGATGCCGCCGCCGCACATCTCTTTTTTGCTGCGCCAGCTATGCTCGAACCCCCCGCCGCCCGACTTGCCGTAAATCCCGCGCAACCACAGAATCCGGCCCAGCCGTCCACTGTCAATGATCCGTTTGGCTTCCTGGATGCCCGCGTGGTAACGGTGGTTGAAGCCGAATTTGAGCTTGAGCCCGGGGTTGCGCTTCTCCGCCTCGATCATCTGTTCAATGTCGGCCACGCAGGCGCCCGGCGGCTTCTCGCTGAAGACGTGCTTGCCGGCGTCGAGCGCCGACGTCACGACCTCGCGCGTCACATGATTGGGCGTACAAACGATAACGGCGTCCACGTCGGACTCGACCACGTCCTTGTAGTTTTGACTCAGCTCGAGGCGCGGGTAGTCGGCGAAGTTTTCGCTATCGGGGTCGGCGCCGACGGTCAGCACCGCGTCGGGATGGGCCTCGACCTCGCGCGCGCGGATGCGGCCCATCTTGCCGAGCCCAACAATGCCGATTTTCAATGGCTTATTCACCGTAATCCCTTGGCAACTTTATTTTGAACAGAAGCGCGCAAAGATCGCAAAGCCTGCCCTGCTATATAGCCGCGCAGTAAGTAAGAGGAAATTCATGCAGATGTTGCGACTATTATAATTGACTCCTTCAAGTATTGCATTTACTGAATCCAGTGCGCGGCTATAATAGTGGCAAAAGCCTCCAATTCCGTTCTACTCGGCAACTTCAACTCAATCTCAATCTTTGCGTCCTTCGCGACCTTCTGTTCAAATCCCGTTCCCTTCAGTGGTGCAGCTTGCGCCCACGCTTCATCGCCAGGTAGCCCGTCATCACGTGTTCGAGAATCGAGAATAGGTCCTCGACCGGCCCATATTCGTCGGGCGTGGTCGGCACGTGGACGCACACGTCGCACAGGTCCTTGAGTCGGCCTCCCTCGAACCCCGTCCAGCCGATGACCCGCCCGCCGCCGGCCTGGGCGAAGCGGACGCCGCGGATGATGTTCTCGCTGTTGCCGCTGACCGACAGGGCGATGATCGTATCCCCCGGCCGCATCATCGTCTGGAGCTGATAGGCGAAAATCTCCTCGTAGCCGACGTCGTTGGCGATGGCCGTCAGCGACTCCACGTTGTCAGTCAGCGAGATCGCCCGGAACGGCGGCTGGCCCTCGACCCACGCCCCGGCCACGACGTCGTTGACGAAATGCGAACAGGTCGCCGAACTCCCCCCGTTGCCGATCAAAAAGACCGTGCCGTCGTCCTGGTAGGTCTGCTCGACGATATCGATCGCCTTTTCCATCCGTTCGACGTCCACGCTTTGCATGATCTCGGCCATGCGAGTGAAGTAGTCGCGGGCGTACTGCGCGCCCGACTCCGCCGACTCAAAAAATGCACTGAGCTGATACTTGCCGGCCTCGTTCGCGATTTGCAGCTTTTCGGTTGTGCTTGCCATGGCCCTATTCCTTCTTGCCCGCCACGCGCACGTGCGAACTGAGCCGGTGCTTCTGCAGGAACTCCTGGAAGTCGGCGAGGGCCCGCCGGTCGCGCTGGTGGAGCAGGTAGTCGATGAAATTCGGCAGCCGGATCGAGGGGTCGAGTTCGGCGGCGCGCTGGACGAACTCCACGTCGAGCTGGCCCGGCGTGCTCAGTTCGACCACTTCGAACCCCAACCGCTCATAAAGCCGACCGATCCCCTCGATCGACATCAGGTTGAGGTGTTCGGGGACGTAAATGTAAGGCGCCTTGTCCCACAACACGCGCAGGTCGAACCCGCTGATGGTCCGGGTCGTGGCGAAGATCATCCCCCCCGGCGAGAGCATCTCCCTGGCCGAGTGGAGGTAATCGAACGGCGAGAACTGGTGCTCGAGCTGCTCGAAGGCACTCAGGGCGCACAGGTCGTCGACCGGCCCGCCGCTGACCTCGGCCCCGGCCTCGCGGCACGCCTCGGCCACCCCCTCCAGCGGCCCGATGCTGAACAACTCGTCGAACAGATGCAGCCTGCCGATCTCCTCGAAGATGACCGGATAGTTCGTCCCCAGGTCGGCGTAGCGGCCCGACCGCGAGGACCCCGCCTCCTCCAGAATCCAGCCCAGCCACGAGACGTTGGAACGTAGGATATGGACACGCCGGGCCTGCTCGGTCGCCTGACTGAGGTGCTCGGCCCGATACTGGGCGGCCCGCGAGTGGCAATAATAGTCCCCCAGCTGGTCGGCCGAGGGCCGCGGCGAAACGTAAACCGACCCGCACTCAGCACATTGGAGATAATGGAACCCGTCTTTGTCGAAGACCTCGGATTTCTCCTTGGCAGCGCAAGCGGGGCAGTCCACGTCGACCAGGCCGGCCGGGTCGCCGAAAAAGCACCGCGACTCCTCGATCGAGATCTCGCGAAACCGGCTCAGCAGCTTGGCGGGCCGGATGTCCGACTCGTGCAGATCACTTTGGACGACCACATGCTTCATTATTCAGCGCCCCGATGAGGCTCAAAACCCATCCACCGCGTAAGTTCACCGCGATCAGTCTTGTAACCTATCCAATGTATGCCTTTGGGCGGCCATTGTCAAAAGGAACCCGCCGCCGGGGGGGACGGGCGGGCGTGATCCAGATTTGGGAGTCAAAGTCGCCTCGATGCCTGACCCCCGTTCGTGCTCGTGCTCGTAATCGTAATCGGTCTCTTCACTGCGTCCCCCCTCGTTTGTGGCCCGAAAAAAAGACCGATTACGATTACGAGCACGAGCACGAGCACGAGGCTACAGAAGGGGAACCTCGCCCTCTCCCTCTCCCTCGCCCTCTCCCCCGCCGCCGGGTGAATTTTGGATGGTGGATTCGCGATCACGGTGTTATGATCCCTCCGTTTTTGGCCCGATTTACGAGAATAAAAACCAGAAAGCCACCCTCCAGAGGGGCCTGATCCATGAACGAGCGACGACTCTACATCGCAAGCTGCATTGCCCTGGTCACTGCGGCGATGACCTTTTCGATCCGAGCCGACGCGATCCCGGCGATCATGGCGGATTTAAACTTCACCGACGAGCAGATGGGAAGGATCGCCGGTCCAAGCATGTGGGCTTTTGCCATCTCGATCCTCTTGAGCGCCATGATCTTGGACAAAGTCGGGATGGGTCGACTGATGGTCATGGCCTTTTGGGCTCACGTCGGCGGCGTGGTATTGACCATTTTCGCATCCGGATTTTGGGCGATGTGGACCGGGACGCTTCTCATTGGCCTGGCCAACGGTTTCGTGGAGGGGGTGATCAACCCCCTGACCGCCACCATCTACAGGAAAGACAAATCCAAATTCCTCAACATCCTCCATGCCTGGTGGCCGGGTGGCCTTGTTATTGGCGGCTTGCTCGGCTATGCCCTGACCAAGACGATTGGGTTGGACGCCGAGGACGCGAGCCTTGAGACGATCAGCCTGGGTTGGAAGATCAAAACGGGCCTGATCCTGATCCCCACGATCATCTACGGGATCATGATTCTCGGTCAGAAGTTCCCCGAGACCGAGCGGGTCACCTCGGGCATCTCGTACGGCGATATGTTTAAGGAGATCTGGCGGCCACTGTTCATTCTGTTCGCCATCCTTATGATGTTGACGGCGGCCACCGAACTGGGGCCGGACCAATGGATCGTCCATATGCTGCAAAAATCCATTAACATGAAAGACAGCATTCTCATTCTTGTCTACACGTCGGGGATCATGTTCGTGCTGCGCTTTTTCTTGGCGGGCTGGATGGTAAGATGGCTTACCCCGATCGGCGTCTTGGTTTTTGCCTCCGTTTTCTCCGCCATTGGGCTGCTCGCGCTCAGTTCCACGAAAACGGCGATCACCGTCTTCCTCGCGGCCACGATCTTCGGCATTGGTAAATCGTACTTCTGGCCGACGATGATGGGCGTTATCGCCGAACGGGTGCCCAAGGGCGGCGCGCTGGCGCTGGGGGTCCTGGGAGCGGCCGGCGTTTTCTCGGCCGGCTGGATCACGGTTCCAACGATGGGGTGGCTTCAGGACCACTACTCGATTGTCAAATTGCAAGAGGTCTCGCCGACAACCCTGGAAATGGTGATCAATGAAAAGGGAACCGGTTTGGATAAGCACAAAGTGCTGGCACTTGAAGGCGCCAATGACAAGGCCGCCGTGGATCAGGCCGATATTCATTCGGCCGTGATGACGTTTCGCTGGGTCGGCCTGATTCCTTGCATTCTCGCCGTCGTATTCGCCCTGGTCTTTTTACATTACAGGTCACGGGGCGGTTATCGGGCAGACTACATCCATGGGGATGCGGAAGATTAGCGATCGCGCCGCCGACCTATTCCCTAAACCTCCCCGCCGCTCTGGACGCCAATGCACTACTTCATCCTGCGCCGCCTCTCTCATGGATTGTTGATTCTGTTGGGGGTGTCGTTTCTCACCTTTTTCATCATCAACCAGGCGCCCGGCGATTATCTGGACCGCTATCGCTTGGACCCGCAAATCCCCAAGCATTGGATCGAGGAGGAGGAAGAGCGGCTGGGGCTGGATAAACCCTGGATCGTCACCTATTTTCTCTGGCTCAAGGGCATCGTCACACACCTGAACTTCGGCAAGTCGTTCCAATACAAAGAGCCGGTCTTTGAGATCCTGAAGGGCCGTGTGCTCAACACGCTGCTTCTCTCGTTCTGCTCGATCGTGTTTGCCTGGGTCGTGGCGATCCCGCTAGGGATCATGGCTGGCCACCTTCAGTATTCATGGTTTGACAAAGGGTCCTCGGTCGTCGCCTTTGTGGGCCTTTCGATCCCCAACGTCTTCTTGGCGTTGCTCGCCATCTATTTCGCCGCCCAAACAGGCTGGTTCCCCACCGGCGAGATGCGGGACAATGTCCACTGGGACGGTTTCACCCGCTGGCAGAAATTCCTGGACGTGGCCCATCACCTGGTCTTGCCCACGCTGGTGCTGGGCACGGCCATGACGGCCGAACTGATGCGCCAGATGCGCGGCCAACTCCTTGACGTGTTGCGCGCCGACTATATCCGCACGGCCCGCGCCAAGGGGGTCTCCGAGAGGGCGCTGCTGTTCAAGCACGCCGTGCGCAATGCCATCAATCCGCTGATCACGCTCTTCGGGTTTTCGCTGGCCAGTCTGCTTTCGGGCTCGGTCCTGGTCGAGCAAGTGACCAGTTACCCCGGCCTGGGACGCCTGACGGTCCGCGCCTTGTTCGATCAGGACATCTATCTGGTAATGGCCTCGGTGCTCGTGGCCACCACGATGTTGATCTTGGGCAACCTGATGGCCGACATCCTGCTGGCATGGTCCGATCCGCGCATAAAGATCGAGGACAGCCTGACGGAGTAGCGATGAGCGAACCGACTCAAGACCCCCCGGCCCCGGACGCCCCCAAATCCCCCTGGCGCATCGTCATGGGACGGCTGCTGCGCAACCGGTTCGCGCTGCTGGGGGGGATGATCCTGGGGGTCCTGTATCTATCGGCGATCTTCGCCAACTTCTTCTCGCCCTATGACCCCGAGACGTCCTCGGATACGACCCACCATCCGCCCCACCACATCCGGTTCGTCGACCAGGAAGGGAAATTCCACCTACGGCCCTTCATTTATCGATACGCGATGACCGACTTGCTGCGACGCGCGTACGGGGTGGACACCTCCGAACGCTATCCGATCCAATTCTTCGTCCAGGGCGAACCGTATCGGTTGCTCGGCCTGTTCGAGACTCGCCGGCGCCTGTTCGGCGTGGGCGGGGGCGATCAGGCCGGCGTGCGCATCTATCTGCTGGGTAGCGACTGGAACGGGCGCGACCTCTTCTCGCGCGTCCTGCACGGGGGCCGCATCTCGCTCAGCATCGGGCTCATCGGGATCATGATCACGATGAGTCTGGGGATGCTGGTGGGCGGGATTTCGGGCTACTTCGCGGGCTGGGTCGACTTGGTGATGATGCGGGTCGTGGAGCTTTTGATGTCCATCCCCGGGCTCTATCTGATCCTGGCCTTGCGCGCCGGGCTCTCGGGTGACAGCCCGTTCCTGCATTGGCTGTTCAGGCTCGAAGAGGGCGAGCATCTGGGTTCGGGTCAGATTTATTTGCTGATCGTGGCCATCCTGGGTCTGGTGGGCTGGGGCGGGACCGCTCGCGTCATCCGGGGTCAGGTCCTGGCCGTCAAGGAGTTGGACTACGTGCGCGCGGCCCGCTCGCTCGGCGCCTCCCACCTGCGGATCATTATCCGTCACCTGTTGCCGAACACGTTCACCTACGTCATCGTCTCGGCGACGCTGGCGGTGCCCGCCTATATCCTGGGCGAGGTGGCGCTCAGTTTCCTGGGCGTGGGCATCGAGGAGCCGACCCCCTCGTGGGGGCTCATGCTCCACGACGGCCAGACCCTGCACACCTTGACGAGTGCCCCCTGGATCCTGGTGCCGGGGGTTTTCATCTTTGTCACCGTCTTCGCGTTCAATTTCCTGGGCGACGGCCTACGCGATGCCCTCGACCCCAAAGCTGTCGAATGAGCCCGTCGCCCCGCACTGGCTCTGTCGGCCGGTCCGTTTTTGACGGAATCCGCCTGACGCTGAGTCCGCCGCATGCGGCCCAATGAAGACCTGGTTCTCCAAGTACTGGAAAAAGTTGGCCCTGTTGGCGGCCGCGCTGCTCTTGGGGATGGTTTCGTCCGAAGTCGCCTATCGTATCTACACGACCGCCAAGTATCACAAGGTGCTGAGAAACTTCAGCAGCCCACCTTGGGTGTTGCATCCCGGCCAGTCGTTTGAGTACCTCATGGCCCCCAACACTCGAGGCCGGCTCCATTTCCTGACCGACACCAGTCGGGCGTTTTCCTACATCATCAACCGAGACGGATTTCGCGGCCGTCCTTTTGACGGTGCCGGCCCCGACGTGGCCAAAGTGTTGCTTCTCGGTGATTCTTATACGTTCGGCTGGGGACTGGAGGAGGACGCGCCCCGTTTCCCCAGGCTGGTCGAGCGAGCGCTCAACGCGGACGGGCCGACCATCCGCTGCCTCGTCTATAACGCGGGGATGCCGGGGTATAACACCGAACAAGAGCACCATCTGCTCTCACGACTGGGCCGGGAACATGCCTTCGATTTGGTCGCGCTCAACTACGCGATGAACGACGCGGAACCCCAGCACACCGTCCCGATCCCCCCGCGACAGTACTACCGCTATTGCGGCTTGTGGCTCCCCGAGAGGTTGAAGGAGATCCTCAACGCGAAACTCTTCGGGGGCCGGTCGGTCTTCCACGTTCGGAAAAGCACCCCATCATTCGACTATCTAGTGGGTTTTGGGCCGGATAGCCCGAAAGCAAAAGCATCGAGAGACGCGCTGGAAGGGATTGCCCGATGGTGCCACGCGCGCGGGATCGCTCTGGTCGTGTTCATCCTGCCCGACGTCAGCCAACCGCTGGACGCGTCCTACCCCTGGACGCCGATCCACGAGAAAGTCGGCCAATGGGGTCGAATGCTCGGTGTTCCGACCTTCGACCTACTGCCGACGTTCCGTGATCGTCCCCATCACGAATACATGATCGAGGGCGACGGGCATCCCAACGCGCGCGCCCATCAACTCATCGCCGAGAGCATCCTCCCTGCCGTCAGATCCACGCTCGGCGCCGCTCGGGTCCGGGATGAATGAGCGACGGAACCTGTTGGATCCCTTCCCACGCGCGCAATCGAGTAGGGGCGTTCCTTGCGGTTCCCCCCTCTCACACCACCAGACGTGCTCATCGCATCCGGCGATTTCCGACGGATTGCAGCGCAAGATGCCGTTTCAGCATCTTGCGCCAAGGCTCGTCCTTCGCTCGGCTCCGACAACGCTTGCGGCTCCCCATCCTCAGTGTTTCGGGTTGGAAAGTCCCCGGCCCAAGGGGATGCAGGGCTCACGGCCCACTCCGTGTTTTGCGGCCGCTGTGCGTCGTTCGAGCTTCGCATGACTGCTCCTTGCTCCTTCGGATTCGGCCCTTCCCGCGCATAAGGGGCGCAGTACTATGGCCTCGGCTGAACTTCTGCCGCTCCCTCGCACCGCCTCGCGCCTGCGCGCCCGTAGTGCTACTGCGCGCAGGCGCGACGACGCCCTTGCCTCCGGCTAGCGGTTCCGCTCAGACGGCCCGCAGAGGAATTCCACCTCCTAGCTCCATGCCATGCGTGGCGTACTATGAATAGCCAGGGGTCTCAACCCCTGGACGTGGGTCCCGAGACATCACGACCCTGGAGGGGTGGAACGGGCCGCGTCACGTTATGGTTCAAACCTTTCAAGGTTGTGGCAATTTGGGGCCGCGAACCGTGGGTTGACACCCACGGCTAATCACATTCGACCCCTGCCAGGTCGAGCATGAGGACGGATTTGATTTGTGCCCCCGGCCGGCAAGGGTGCATCATTGCGTCTATTCTTATGTTTCGTTGTGAAGCCCCCGGCTCCATGGACAACTCTTAATCGGTCTTTTTCTCCGGCCACGAACGAGGTGGGACGCGATGATGGGGTCGATTACGATTACGTGTGTGCGGCCAATGAATCGACACGCATGACCTGTGCCCTTCCACCCGATTCTATCATCCAAATCCGTTATTGAAGACGATCCCCCAGTATTGTAAATATATGGGATGTCTAGCTCCGTTTGTCGCGTTTGCGCGTCTTGACATGGATAAAGCACACAATGCATTCCACATCTAAACTCGTCTAGTTTTTAACATCACCCCGGAGCACGGAGCGTCAATGATCACCCAAAAATACACCATGAAGCTGGCCAAGTTCATGATCGCCATGGGCTGGACGGATCATCGGCTTGAGGAATCGGAAATCAATGCCCTCAAGGACCTGTTGTTCCAGTTGCCGCACATCTCGGGCGAGATGTGGGCCGAGCTGGAAATCTACATGGACTCCCATGTCTGCGAGGGCGAGGGCGAGCGCTTGCTCGACGATCTGCTCGACTCGACGACCAAGGCCGAGCAGAAAGCGCTGGTCATCGAGACGGTCACCGACCTGTTCAAGGCCGACGGCGTGTTGTCGGACGAAGAACGCTGGGCACTCGATGAGCTGAAAGAGTCGCTCGATCGCCACGATACGGGTTTCCTCGGCCGCCTGGGCCGGTCCGTCGCCGGAGCCATCACCCGCCGCAAGAAAACCGCCGCCGAAGGTCCCAACCGCGAACAGCGGCTCGACGATTTCGTGAAAAACATCATCTATTACAAACTCGCCAGGCGTCTGGAGTCCGAGGGGCGGGAACTGAACCTGCCCGAGGACGAGGTGCGCAAGATCTGCCTGGCGGCCGGCCTGATGTCGAGGGTCGCCTGGCGCGACGCCCGGCTCAGCGAGCGCGAGGAGAAAACCATCGTCGATATCCTGACATCGACCTGGGGCCTGCCGATCATCGAGGCGAGATTGGTGGTCGAGATCAGCATCGCGCCCGAGCTGCGTGATCTGGACCGGGTCGGTTTATGCCGAGGATTTTATGAGTTTACGAACCACGAGGATCGATTGGCCTTCGTCCGCTGCCTCTTTCAGATCGCCAACGCCTGCGGAAAAACCTCGAACGATGAAATCGAAAAGATCCGCGTCTTGGCCGACGGCCTCAAACTGACGCGCCGCGAATTCATCGCCGCCAAATTGACCATTGATCGGGAGGACCGGGCGGGGTTGTAGGGCTTATCCAAAAGAGTTGCGAGTGGGGTTCGGGGCGCAACGGATGAGGTCGACTTGAATACCGGCCCCGCCCTCCCTAATGCCCGCCCCCGCGGATGATGCTGAACGCGTGCAGCAGGTATGGCAACAGGGCGTTGAGCGAATCGTTGACGCCGCCGGTCGAGCCGGGCAGGTTGATGATGAGCGTCTGCCCGCGCATGCCTGCCCGGCCCCGCGAGAGCATCGAATAGGGCGTCCGCTCCTGGCCATGGGCGCGGGCGGCTTCGGCCAGGCCGGGGACCTCGCGTTCGATGATTTTCTCCATGACTTCGGGCGTGTTGTCGCGCGGGCCGAGACCTGTGCCGCCGGTGGTCACGACCAGGTCGAGCTTTAGCTCGTCGGCGAACATGGTCAGCGTTTCGAGGATGGTGTCGGGCTGGTCGGGGATGACGTTGTAACTGGCCACTTCCAACCCCTCTTTCTGGAGTCGCTCGAAGATCAGCCGGCCCGAGCGGTCGTCCTTCTCGCCAGCGGCCACCGTGTCGGACATGACCAGCACCCCCGCGCGCAGGCCCAGATCGCTTGGCCGCCGGAAGTCGGTCTTGCCGCCCTTCTTACTGATCAGGCGGACACTGGTGATCTCCATCGTCTTGTCGACCATCTTGAGCATGTCGTAGAGGTTGAGCGCGGCGACCGACGCGGCCGTCAGGGCCTCCATTTCGACCCCCGTCTTGTGGATCACCTTGACCGAGGTCTCAACGTCGATCTGGTCCTCGCCCAAGGTGAATTCGACGCCGACGTGGTCGATCAGCAGCGTGTGGCAATAGGGCAGGATCTGGCTGGTGTTCTTGGCGGCCATGACGGCGGCGGCCTTGGAGACCTCGAGCGGATCGCCCTTGGGGACCCTGCGCTCGCGGATCAACCGAATCGTCGCGGGGCTGACCTTGAGCGTGGCGCGCGCCGTGGCGACGCGGAGGGTCTTGATCTTGGGGCTGATGTCGCGCATTGACCGCGGGCTTAGGGCTTCTCTTCTGGGGACTTTGGGCCAGTGAGGCACTCAATAGAACACAGATTCAACGGATCAGCACGGATAAACATAAAGAGAGCCGAGCGTTGATTGGGTCATATCCATGTGTCTAATCAGTGAGAATCCGTCTGATCCGTCCAATCTGTGTCCTATTTCACTTAAAATCAAGAGACATATCCCTTACCCTACACAGAGGGCCATGCCTTGGGAATAAACACCTTCTGAAACCCACGGGGCCTTGACATGACCACATCAGACTTTTCCCACGAAGAGATTGAACGCTACCGCCGCCACCTGCTCCTTCCCGAAGTGGGGATGGCGGGGCAGCGGCGGCTTAAGGGGGCGCGGGTGTTGATTGTCGGGGCCGGGGGGTTGGGTTGTCCGGTCGCGATGTATCTGGCTGCGGCGGGCGTGGGGCGATTGGGACTGGTCGATTTCGATCGCGTGGACGCGACCAACCTCCAGCGCCAGCTTCTGTATCGCACCGCCGACACCGGGCGGCCCAAGCTCGAGGCCGCCGCCGAAGCGCTCGCCGCGATCAACCCCCACGTCGAAATCACCCCGCACCCCGTCCGCCTCACCGCCGCCAACGCCCTGGACCTGTTGGGGCCCTACGATCTGGTCGTCGACGGGACCGACAACTTCGCCACGCGCTACCTGGTCAACGACGCCTGCGTGCTGCTCGGCAAGCCGAACGTATACGGCAGCATCTACCGCTTCGAGGGCAAGGTATCGGTCCTGTGCGCCCCCGCCGGGCCGTGTTATCGCTGCCTCTACCCCGACCCGCCCCCGCCCGAGTTGGTCCCCAACTGCGCCGAAGGCGGCGTGCTCGGCGTCTTGCCGGGGCTGGTTGGGATGCTGCAGGCGACCGAGGCCGTCAAGCTGATCCTGGGTCAAGGCGAACCGCTCGTGGGCCGCCTGCTGCTCCTGGACGCGCTCAAAATGTCGTTCACGACGCTCAAGATCCGGCGATCGGCCCAATGCCCGGCCTGCGGCGACGAACCGACGATCGACCGGCTGGTCGATATCGAGCAGGCCTGCGCGGCGGAGGGTGCCCCGCCCGAGGATGGCGCCCCGGAGATCAGCGTTCAGGAGCTGCATCGCCAACTCGAGCGGGGGGAGCCTCTTTTCGTGCTCGACGTGCGCGAACCCCACGAGGCCGATATCTGCCGCCTGGAGCGGTCCACGCTGATCCCTCTCGGCCAACTCCCGGGGCGCCTGGCCGAACTGCCCGCTGAGGGCCGGATCGTCGTCCATTGTCGATCGGGCGGACGCAGCGCGCGGGCCATCGGGCTACTGCGCGAGGCGGGTTTCGGTGATGTGTTCAACTTAACTGGCGGCATCCTGGCCTGGGCCGAGCAAGTCGATCGTGGGATGGCCAGATACTAATCATTTGGGTCATCAAGAACAGGACGCGGATGACGCGGATTTACCGGATATTCGCGGATAAAAAACTCCGATTCGGCCTAAAAGGAGATTGACCGGGATCTCTGCTTCCTTTCCACCAAATTCAAATCCGCGTTAATCCGGCAAATCCGCGTCATTTGCGGTTCCCCCCGAATTTCGGACCACCGGCTTAAGTGGAATCTGTATCCTGAAAAGGACACGAAAGGACGGATACAGATGGGCCGAAAAGGAAGAACT